>CALBSG010000094.1 GCA_937927675.1 uncultured Paracoccaceae bacterium
CGGATGCCGCCCGACGATCAGGTTGTGGTCCAGAGTGTTGAAATCGTAATGCCCCGCCCATTGGTTGACGACCTTGATCGCCTCAAACTGCGGGGAACGGTTGGCCAGCGCCGGCCAGATAGCACCTTCGAATTCTTCCCAACGCGGCTCGAAATCATCCCAGTCCACAGCGGGATCTTCCAGCGGTGCGGCGCCGGACAGGAAATATCGGCCTTCGGGGCGGCAGAACACGCCAGAAGGGTCAATCATCAGCGGCAGGCGGCCGTGGTTGACGGTGGCCGATCCTTCTGGCGTGGTGGCACAGTCGAAGACAAAAAGCGTGCGCTTACGCGGTTCTACTGGCACATCCAGACCCGCCATCCGCGCCGTCAGCGCCGCGCGCGGACCCGATGCGTTGACGATATGGCCGGCCGCAACCTGTGCCCCCGACATCAGGGTGATACCGGTGACACGGTTGCCGGTGCGCGCAATCGCCACCACCTCGTCGGTGAGATACTCTGCGCCCAACTCGCGCGCCTTGGCCTTGAAGCCGTTCATCAGGCCAGTGTTGGAAAACCACCCCTCGCCCGATTGGCCATAGCTGGCCAGCAAGATGTCATCGACGTTCAGATGCGGAAAGGCGCGGTGCAGCGCCTCTTGGCCCCAGAGCACCACATCGGCTCCGCAGGCGCGCTGAACGGCGTGGTTTTCGCGCAGCGTTTGCGCCTGTTCTTCGGTTCCCGCCAGAAACAGATAGCCGCCCTGATGGAAGTTCAGATCGGGCGGCGCCTCGCCTTTCACCTGCATGGTCTTGGCGAAATCCGTGATGAAGGCAGACCCGAACTGGCTGATCTTCACATTGATCGGGTTGGAAAACTGCACCCTGATCGACGAGGACGACAGCGAGGTCGAGGCAAAGCGATAGGTCGGATCGCGTTCCACCACAAGAACCGAGCCGTTGAAATCCGGGTTCGCCATCAAGAAATAGGCCACGGCCGATCCGATGACTGCGCCGCCGACGATCACCACATCATATGACGGTTTCATTGCGACGCCTCGTCATCAGGATGGCCAAGATCGACAAACCAGCCGCCCAGATGCTGCACGGCGGGGGCTTTGGGATCGGGGGCCGGAAGCTTTGCCTCCAGCCCGGCGCGGAAAGCTTCGGTATTGCCTTGCGGCATGTACCCCAAATGACCGGCAAGCCGGTTATCGACCGGCTTCACCGCGTTGTCAGACATGCCAAACGATAGC
>CALBSG010000095.1 GCA_937927675.1 uncultured Paracoccaceae bacterium
TACGAGATAGTACAAGGTGACTGGAGTTCAGACGTGTGCTCTTCCGATCTGTCCGGCCAACCCTTGGAGTTTTCGCATGATCCGTTTTGCCCCCCTTGCCCTGACCGCCGCCTTGCTTGCCGCTCCCGCCTTTGCCGAGGCCGAGAAATACACGCTGGACCCCAGCCACAGCCAGATCGTCTTCACCTATAACCACCTTGGTTTCTCGACCACCGCCGGGATGTTCTCGGGCTTCAACGGTGAGATCATGTTCGATCAAGCCGATCCGGCCGCCTCGTCGGTGACGGTGTCCTTCCCGGTCAAGACCATGCTGACCGGCTGGCAAGAGCGTTTCGATCACTTCATGACCCCGGATTTCTTTGACGCCAAAGAAGATGAGATGGTCAGCTTCAAATCGACCGCGATCGAAGTGACCGGCGAAAAGACCGCCAAGATCACCGGCGATCTGACGCTGAACGATGTGACCAAATCGGTGGTTCTGGATGCGGTTCTGAACCAAGCCGGTGAGCATCCGATGGCCAAGACCCCTTGGGCAGGCTTCTCGGCAACCACCACGCTGATCCGCAGCGACTATAACCTTGGCATGTTCGCCCCCTACGTCTCGGACGAGGTGCAGGTGCAGATCTCGATCGAAGCGCAGAAGGCCGCTGAATAAGCCGTCAATGCCGAAGGAAAAGGCCGCGGGGGGAAACCCTCGCGGCCTTTTCTTTTGGGGGGCTATCGGAGGGGGCGGCTTAATTGGGCCGCGTCGCCTCTAGCGCCACCTTGATCTCGACGGCAAAGCCGACGGTTGCTTCATCGGCATAGCCCGCGCCGATGGCAAAATCGCGGCGGTCCAGTTTGGCGCTGCCGGTCATCTGGGCGCTGTCGCCGGTGATCGCAAGCGTGAAGGGCAGGCTGATTGGCACCGTCTTGCCATGCAATTCCAATGTGCCTTCGGCCGTCAGCCCCGTGGCGCCTGCCACAAGATCGGCGGCGAAACGGGCGCTCGGATGGCTTGCCACATCAAAGAACTCTGGCCCCTTCGCCTGATCTGTCACAGATCCCAAGGCAAGGCTGGTCAGATCAATGCTGACATCCACCTTGCCAGCCACACCCGAGGTGATCGCCTCATCATAGGTGATCTCGGCCGTCCAAGCGCTGAAAGACCCGGTGACCGGCGCGCCCATTTGCGCCACGGTGAATTCGAGCGTGCCGGTTTTCACCTGCCAGTTGCCACCGGTGGCTGCCACCGGGGCCGCGACGGTTGGGGCAGGGCTTGCGGGCGCCATGGACAGGGCCAGCGCGGTGCCCGCCCCATACAACACCAGCGCCAGCGCGAGGGGCGCAAAGCGCTTGGTCTGCGGCAGCGGCTTTTCCGGCGCGGCGGTGCCAAAGGCCATCCGGGCCAAGGTCGCATCGCGGTCAATCACATGGTGCTTCAGCGCGCCCGCGATATGCAAGATCACCGAGGCGGCCAGAAGTTTGGTGAACACCCAATGCGCCCCGCCCGCCAAGGTGGCGATGCTTTCGGATTTCGGCACGAAGGGCAGGCCTTGACCAAAGGGCCACAGGATCGGGGCAAAGCCATCAAGGGCCGCGTGATGCACCCAGCCCGTCAAAGGCACCATGACCAAGGACAGATAGAGCATCCAGTGCACGATCTGCGCCAAGGTCAGTTCCACCCGGCGTTGGGGATGCAAAGGGGCGGGATGGCTTTGTGTCAACGCCCACAGGATACGCGCCAGACCAATGAAAAACGCGGCGACGCCAAGCGTTTTGTGCAACGAAAAGAGCTGCGCCTTTTGGGCGATGGTGTCGGGCGTGGGGGCGATGCCATCGGCAATCAGGCCAAGGGGAATCGCAGTCAGGATCAAAAGGGCCGTCAGCCAATGAAAGGTGCGGGTGACAAGGCCAAATGAGTTTGGGGTGTTATGGGCGGGCATGCACAGGCTCCGGTTGTGTTTGGGCCAGCATAACAGGCGATCGAGGGGCTGACAGCGCACCGGGCCGCACATCGGTTGTGCGAAACGCCGCCAGATGATTGCGTGCGGGCGCTTGGCGCGGTAATCGAAGACAAGAGCATATGGAGGGCCGCAATGAGCCGCGCATTCGTTTTCCCGGGGCAGGGCGCCCAGACCATCGGCATGGGCCGCGCCTTGGCCGAGGCCTTTCCGGCGGCAAAAGCCGTCTTTGACGAGGTGGATGCGGCGCTGGGTGAAAAGCTGTCCGATCTGATCTGGACTGGCGATATTGCTGAACTGACGCTGACGCAAAACGCGCAACCGGCGCTGATGGCGACCTCGATCGCTGCCCTGCGCGCGCTGGAGACCGAAGGCTTAGGTCTGGAACATGTCGCCTTTGTGGCCGGCCACAGCTTGGGCGAATATTCGGCCCTTTGTGCTGCGGGCGCTTTGGATCTGTCGGACACCGCGCGCCTGTTGCGCACCCGTGGCCGCGCGATGCAAGAGGCGGTTCCGGTGGGCGTTGGCGCAATGGCAGCCCTGTTGGGCATGGGGTTCGAGGCCGCGATGGAAGTGGCCGCCGAGGCCGCCCAAGGCGAGGTTTGCCAAGCGGCCAACGACAATGACCCCGCTCAGGTCGTCGTTTCGGGGCATAAGGCGGCTGTCGAACGCGCCGTCGAAATCGCCAAGGCCAAAGGGGCCAAACGGGCCATGCTTTTGCCGGTGTCGGCGCCGTTCCACTGCGCGCTGATGCAGCCGGCGGCTGCCGTGATGTCCGAGGCGCTGGCCGCCGTGGCGATCCATGCGCCGAAGGTGCCGGTCGTCGTGAACGTCCGTGCCGAGGCTGTGACCGAACCCGACCGCATCCGCGCGTTGTTGGTGGCGCAGGTGACCGGCTCTGTCCGGTGGCGCGAGAGCGTTCAGTGGATGGAAAACGCGGGCGTGACCGAGTTTTGGGAAATCGGCGCCGGCAAGGCGCTGTCGGGCATGGTGAAGCGGATTGCCACCGGCGAGGTGACCACCCGCGCCATTGGCACGCCGGAAGATGTGGCGGCAGCAAAAGGCTGAGGCTTCGTTTGGGGCTGACCCCGGGGCTGTCTGCCCCGGACCCCGAGAGTATTTCAAAAGGCGCAAGACCTTTGGGCGGCGCAGCGAGAACGGGAGATTCTCATGTTTGACTTGACCGGAAAGACCGCATTGGTGACGGGCGCCTCGGGGGGGATCGGGGCGGCGGTGGCCAAGGCCCTGCATGCCGCAGGGGCAACCGTGGGCCTGTCGGGCACGCGGGTGGAGCCTTTGCAGATCGGAAGAGCGTCGTGTAGGGAAAGAGTGTCTTCGCCTGTGTAGATC
>CALBSG010000096.1 GCA_937927675.1 uncultured Paracoccaceae bacterium
CCGTACCTCCCGATCGACCCCGCCGATCTGGGCCGCAGCTACGAAGCGGTGATCCGCGTCAATTCGCAGTCCGGCAAGGGCGGCGTCGCCTGGGTGCTCGAACAGGACAAGGGGCTCAAGCTGCCCAAGCGGCTCCAGGCTGACTTCTCGAAGCACGTCCAGGCCTATGCCGACGAGACCAGCCGCGAGACCGCGCGCGCTTGGCAGCTTTACCAGTGCGAGGTCCGTTTTTACCGCGAGCTCGCTGGCAAGGCGCGGATCGCTCGCCAAGTCTGGCCGTCCGACGGCCGCACAGAAACCGGCAAACAGCCTGTCATTCAGAACAGCCACCGCAAAATGGCCCTCTCCCGCCGCATAGACGCCGAACGGCGCGGAAAGCGCATGCTTGTTCCCCGTCCGCACCGGCGTCTGGTCGGCCACCAGCACGCGCGCGGCGGCCGTGGGCATCATCGAGGCCAGCGCATCGGCCAGCGCCACATCAATCACCCGTCCGCGGCCTGTCCTCTGCCGTTCATGCAGTGCGGCCATGATGCCCCAACCGGCAAAAAGTCCCGCCGCCACATCGGCAATCGCCTCGCCCACCATCGTAGGCGCGCCGTCGGGGCGGCCCGTCAATTCCATCAGGCCGCTCATCGCTTGCACGATGATGTCATAGGCGGGCCGAGAGGCCAGCGGCCCGGTCTGCCCAAACCCCGACACCGAGGCATAGATCAGCCGCGGATTGCGGGCGCAAAGTGCTTCTGCGCCAAGGCCCAGTCGGTCCATGACGCCTGGGCGGAAATTCTCGATCAGCACATCGGCACGGTCGGCCAAAGCAATGGCCGTGTCGCGGTCTTTGGGGCGTTTTAGGTCCAGCACGATGGACCGCTTGCCGCGGTTGACCGACTGGAACAGGGCGCTTTCGCCTTGATGAAACGGTCCGACATGGCGGTATTCGTCGCCCTCCGGGCCTTCAACCTTGATGATATCCGCCCCCAGATCAGCCATCAGCGCTGTGGCATAGGGCCCGGCAAGCACGCGGGTGAAATCAAGGACGCGCAGGTCAGACAGCGGTTTGGCGTTGTGGGTCATGGGGGCCTCGCAGTGGATTGCCCTACATTAGGCGAAACCAATCTATAGGCAGAAATAATAGTTCCATATATACTTGATGAATGAATCCTATTCCCTTCAGCTTTCGCCAGATCGACTATGTGCTTGCCGTGGCCGAAACCGGATCAACGGCTTCGGCGGCGCGGGCGCTTAACGTCTCACAGCCCTCTGTCTCGGTCGCAATCACGCAGATCGAGGCGCATTTCGGGGCACCCCTGTTCCGTCGCCTGCCGGGGCTTGGCATGTCGCCCACCCCCTTTGGCCATGACCGACTGGCGGGCCTTCGCCGGCTTCGGGCCGAGGCGGGGCGGGTTTTTGGCGAACTGTCGGACAGCGTGCAAGAATTGCGTCTGGGGGTCTACTCGACGCTTGGGCCGCGCTATGCCCCGATGCTGATCCGTCAGTTTACTGCCGCCCATCCTGGGGCCAGAGTTCACTTGACCGAAGGTGACATCGCAGAGCTTTGCCAGTCGATCCTAGCGGGAACACTTGATCTGGCGCTGCTTTATGATGTGGGGTTGCCCACGGGGCTTGATGCCACCCTGTTGGCCGAGGCCCCGCCCCGGGCTGTGCTGCCGGTGGATCATCCGTTGGCACAGCACGAGACGGTCGACTTGCGGGATCTGGCCCGCGATCCGTTGATCTTGGTCAATCTGCCGCATAGCCGGAGCTACATGCTCTCCTTGTTTCAAATCGCAGGCGCCGTGCCCGAAATCGCCTATGAAACCGGTTCGATTGAAATGCTGCGCGCACTGGTGGCAAACGGGCAGGGGGTAGGGATTTTGGCCACAGACCTGCCGTATGGCCAGACCTATGACAACCGCAGCGTCGTCACCCGCTCGCTTGCCGGCAACATGCCCCCGAGCCGCGTGGTTCTGATCCGTGCGGGCAGGTTCGAGCCGACGGCGACAATGCGGGCTTTCAAAGACCTTTCTCTGAAAGAAGTTGGCACGGCATCGGCCACGGCAAATGGCAATTCCTATGCTGGCGTATGATGCGTGGCCACACCGTCTGGCTGTCTATTCAGCTTGATATTGAGCAGGCCAAGACTTTTAGCACGGTGTCGAACTCGGAGTTCCTATTCGGGCTTAGGGTCAGAGCCCATTGATTTTGGCTCTGCGGCAGGCCTCGGCCGGACCTTTGCCGTAGTGGTTGTTGATATACGAGACCGCCACTGTCGCCGTGCCGCGCTCCAGAAGCGTGCATGCCAGCACCTATCCTTGGATGGCATGTTCCTGAAGACGGTACCGCCGCCGAAGCCGAGTCGAAACCTAGAGGCATTGTGTGAAACTGCTGCGCCAACGCCTCATGGCGCGGAATTTCGAATGTCACGTTGCCGAGTTTGAGGTCGGTGTTGTCGTCCTGCACGGCCACAGGTGCTCGGCATCCCCGTCCCAAAGGAATCCCCACCTCAAATGCCTTGATCATCCTTTTCCAACGGCGCGCGCCCGATGGGCTATGCCCAGATTCGTGCCCGGTTCGTTGTCTTTTGAGGTGATTTTTCTGTGTTGGTTGTGTTTGTCTTGTGTTGTTGTGTGGTCCAACCCC
>CALBSG010000097.1 GCA_937927675.1 uncultured Paracoccaceae bacterium
TTGGTGGTGAACCCTGACAGCGGAAAGGCGATGATCTTGCTGTCATTGAAGGCAAACAGCGGCAGCAGCGCGATCGGGGCGTAAAGGAAGATCAGATAGAGAACCGCATAGGTCCGCAGGCCACCAGATTTCATTTCTGCCCCCTCAGGAAACGCCGGTTCAGGAACAGGAAGATCAGCGACACCACCGCCACCACAAACATCGCCGACACCGCCAAAGCCGAGCCAAGCGCCTTGTTCTGTTGCTTCAGCATGTTCACTTCGATCTGGTTGGCGATCATCGACAGCTTGCCGCCGCCAATAAGGTCAGGCGTCACATAGTCCCCCACCGTCGGAATAAAGACGATCAGCACCGCGGCAATCACGCCCGGCATCGACAAGGGCAACGTCACACGCCAAAAGGTGCGAAGCCGCGTCTCGCCAAGGTCTTGCCCCGCCTCGAGCAGGCTGCGGTCGATCTTTTCCAGTGCCACAAAGATCGGCAGGATGGCAAAGGGCGCATAGGCATGCGCCAGCGTCATCACCAGCGCGCCCACGTTGTAATTGATGGCCTGCAGCGGTTCGTCAATGATCCCAAGGCTGAGAAGGCCCGAGTTGACGACGCCGTTGTAGCCCAGGATCACCTTCCACAGGAAAACCCGGATCACATAAGAGGTCCAGAACGGGATGGTGATAAGGAACAGCCACAGCGACTTTTTCGAGGGCGCAACGCTGAAGGACACAAAATAGGCCACCGGATAGGCCAGCACCACCGTGGCCAGCGTCACCAGCATCGACACCGTCAAGGAACGCTGCATCAAGGCGCGGTATTGCGGCTTTTCGACCCAAACCGTCCAGTAATTCTGCAAGTTCAGCGTCCAATCGATCTTGCCGCCACCCGCATCTTTCATCAGCGAATAGATCAGCACCATCGCAAGGGGCGCTGCCAGCATCACGATGACGTAGATGGCCGATGGCGAAATGATCGCCAGACCGCTGGCGGATTCGGATCTGCGGATCCGCGCCAGTATCCCTCGTTCTTGCATCATGCCCCCTGTTGGCACGTTTTGTCGTTATTTGATCAAATTCTAAGCAAAGCCACAGGCGCCCGGCAAGGAAAATCGCCGCTGCCCTTTTGCTTGCCCCCAGAATGCAACAAGGCCGGACCGAGGTCCAGCCTTGGATTTCAGAGGCTTGGCGGAATTTGTTTCCTTAGCGGCCCGTGGCTCAGGCGCCGACGCGCTCGATGGCGATTGCCCGCTTTTTCAGCTCGTCATACAGCGTTGGCAAAACCCGCAGGCTGGAAACCGACACACGCAACGCATCTACGATTCGTGCCTCGTTGCTCGTGCCTGCCACGCGCCACACCATGCGGCGGTCAGCCCCATCATCATAGACGATCTCGGTCGCGCCATTGCGCGCCTTGCGCCAGCCAAGAAAATCTGCGCTGCCATTCGGGGCGTGAAAGGTGGTCTGGAGTCCCATTTTTCGGGCTTTCTCTTTTTGTTCTGCTCTGTGGATAAGTTCTGCCCTGTTGCCCGGGGATCGGTCAACATATCGAAAGATGCACCGAACAGATCGCGATCCTGAACAACAAGATTGCAACAAGACGCCGCGGGGCGTCACGCGGGCGCGCCACAGCTCCGCATCACACCGCCATGTCGCGCGGCGGGCGCGGCAACAGGCTAGCCAAGGCCGCGACCCCGGCCTCCAACTGCGCCCTTGGGATATCGCCCACCACCGCAACCCGCACCGCATTGGGTGCCCGGCCATGCACCATGGCGAATTGATCCGACGGGCGTACCAGCACACCTTCGTCTTCCGCCATTCGCGTAAAGGTCGAGGCGCGCCAGCCTTGTGGCAGGTTGAGCCAAGCAAAGGGCATTCCGGGCTGCCAAGACAGATCAAACGCCCCAAGCCGATTGACCAAAAGCTGCAAACGCTCAGACAATTCGCGTTGGCTTTTCTGGCGAATATCGTCGGCGGCCCCGGATTGGAACAGATCCAGCATCAGCGCATGGACCGGCTGCGACAGGGCAAAGAATCCGTGCTGCGCCGTCAACCGCCCCGCCTCGCCCATGCCTTGCGGGCAGATCACATAGCCAAACCGCAACGCCGCAGAGACGGTTTTCGAAACCGATCCGATATACCAGACACGCTCCGGCGCCATGGCGCGCAGCGCGGGCAGTTCCGGCATGGCCGGGGCATAGCAATCATCCTCGATGATTTGCAGATCATACCGCCTTGCAATTGCGACGATTTCCGCGCGACGCGCCACACTCATCCGCGCGGTGGTCGGGTTTTGGGTATCGGGCGTCAGACACAAGACCTGAGGACCATGCCGGCGGCACGCCACCTCCAGCGCCTCGGGTAAGACACCCTCGCCGTCCATCTCAACACCGACGACCTCGGCCCGCGCCAGACGCGCGGCATAGCGGAAGCCGGGAAAGGACAGATCTTCGGTCAAGACCACCGGCCGGTCGCCACGCAGGCAACAGGCCAGCACCAGATTGATGGCATTCTGCCCGCCATGGGTCAGCATCACCTCGTCAGCGCCATAGGGGCCAAGACCGCGATGGGCCAGCCACGCACAGACCGCTTGGCGCAAAGGCCCTTCGTTGCTTTGTCGGGTATAGGCCAGCCAATCCATGCCCACCGTTTTCGACAGTCGCGCCAAGGCGTCAGAGATCGCCGCCGTTTGGCCCACCTCGGGCAATTGCGGCGCCCGCAGGTCCACCCGCCCCTGCAGCACGCCGGGGTCCAACTCGGTGTACAGCGGCTGGGTCGGCCCAAGCCGGGCGCTGCGGGCGGCGACAAAGGTACCGCGCCCCACCGTCGCTGCCAAAATCCCCTCTTGCGTCAGGATCTGATAGGCCCGTGCCACCGTGCCGGGCGTCACCTTTAGCGCCCAAGCCAGTTCACGCACCGTCGGCACCTGCGCGCCCTCGGCATATAGCCCGTCGCGCACCCCGTCGCGCAAGGCGCGGCTCAGGTTGAGATACTTCGGCCCCTCGCCTTCGGCGGTCAGCTTTGACCAAATTGTATCCATGGCAATACTCCGCTGGCAAAGATGCTCGGGCCGATTGTATCAATTCATTAGCGTCATCGCCCCCACACATCAACACAAATGAGGTTCCCCATGCCCAAGCGCATCGAACATGCCGCCTCGACGATCTTGTCGCAGGCTATGCCCCTGCCGCCGATCTCGCGTTTGCTGATGGGAGTTGCGGTGACCGTAGCGCGTTGGGAAACCAATATGCGAACCCGCAAGGCGCTGGAAAAGCTGGATGATCACCTGTTGCGCGATGTGGGGCTTGATGCCGCGCGGGCGCGCATGGAATGGGACAAACCCTTCTGGTGGAACTGAGCCGAATTGTACTGATTACAAAGTAGGACAGGCGCCCCCTGCCCTTGCCGTCCACAATCGGCTCAAGGATGGGCTGCGGTCCCACAACGCCGGCCGAGAAGACCCCCGGGACATCCTGCGCCACCCCTTCCTGTCCACAAATGAAAAAGGGCCCGCAACAGCGAGCCCTTTGTCTTTTCGAAGTTCCGCTGAAGCTTAGCGCTTCGAGAACTGGAACGAGCGGCGAGCTTTCGGCTTACCGTATTTCTTACGTTCCACAACGCGGCTGTCGCGGGTCAGGAAGCCAGCGGCTTTCAGAGCGGTGCGCAGAGCGGGTTCATAGAGCTGCAAGGCTTTCGAAATGCCGTGCTTCACAGCACCAGCTTGGCCCGACAGACCGCCGCCGACCACGGTGGCGTAGACGTCGAACTGGCCTTCCACGTTGGCAACGGTGAAGGGCTGCTTCAGGATCATTTGCAGAACCGGACGGGCGAAGTAAGCGGCCATTTCCTTGCCGTTCACGACGACCTTGCCGGTGCCGGGCTTGAGCCAGACGCGGGCGACCGCATCCTTGCGGCGGCCAGTTGCGTAAGAACGGCCCTGCGCATCCACCTGCTTGGCCGCAAACGTGTTGCTGCCCCAAACGTGCCCGTCAGCGCCGTCACCGACCACTGCCCCGAACCATCCACCACCGCCGAACCCACCAAGTTGGTGTAGCTGTTGTCGTACAAGTAAATGGTGTCATCAGCCGCACCTGTACCCTTAACTGTGCTGAGTGCAGAGCTACTGGTGCTGCCGCTGGAGATTGTCGAACCGCTGGTATTCGTCACACTGCTGATGACAGGTGCAGCTTCGGTGAGGTCAGTTGTGACGCTTTGTGTTTTCAGCGCGCCTAAGTTGTTTGCCGCGTCTACCACCTGTGCGGTGTAGTTCCAAGTGGCGCTGGTGCCGTAGTCCTTCACGTCAGTGATGGTCCAAGTGGTGCCATTGGCGGCCACGGTGGCATTGCCGATTAAGGCGCCGTTGGAATACACCTTGAGCACTTCGCCACTGGCCAAAGCGGCGCTGAGCGTGCCCGAGACCAAGCGGCCAGCAGAGGTGTCATTCGTCAGCCAGTTGTTGGTGAG
>CALBSG010000098.1 GCA_937927675.1 uncultured Paracoccaceae bacterium
ACCTATCTGACCAGCCGCATCGACTTTACCGTCGAAAACGATTTTGTCACCGCCATCAAGGGTGATGGCATCGACGCCCTGCATTTCCGCGAATACATGGAGGCGTGGCAAGACCGCAACGCCTATGGCATCAGCCACGTCGGTTGGGGCGTGAACCCTGGCGCAAAATGGGTGTCTGCCGCGATGTATGACAAGCGCGACATGCAGGCGGTTGAATTCCGCGCGCTTCCCGGCAGCTTCCTGTGGTCGACCGGCGCGAACCAATACGCAGGCCGCTACACGCTGGGCCATTTTGACCTGCCGATGCGCAACTGCACCATTTCGCTCGATGGCCGTGTGGTCGTCAAAGCTGGCGTCCTGCAAGGCGACCTCGCCCTTTAATCTTCCGGAGCATCTCATGAGCACCCCCGCCGATTACTACGACCTGTCCCGCGTCCGCCCCGAGGTTCTCGCGGCTTTGGACAAGATCAACGAAATGGGCCCGGCCTTTGCCGCCCGTGCCAAGGCGGTGGATGACGATGCGTCTTTCCCGACCGCGAACTACAAAGACCTCGCCGATGCCGGCTTTCTTGGCCTGTCGATCCCGGTCGAATTCGGTGGCTGGGGCTTTTCGATGGGCGAATACGCCATGGTCGGCGCCGAGATTGCCAAATACTGCGGCGCGACCGCGCTGACCTTCAACATGCACAACTCGTCCATGGCGTGGTCGCGCTTCATGTATGACATGCCGAACCTGACGGCCGAGGAAAAGGCGGCCTTTGCCCCCTTGCGCGAAAAGCAGTTCCGCCGGGCGATGAAGGAACGTGCGATCTATTCGCAGCCGATTTCCGAAGGCGGGCAGAACTGGACGTCAAAGCCGAACCAGACCCAGTGCCGCAAGGTCGATGGCGGCTGGAAAATCAACGGCTTCAAGAAATTCGCCAGCCTCGCGGGCTATTGCGATTATTACACCATCGTCTGCACCGAGGTCTTCGAAGGTGTCGAGCCGCGCCATGAAGACACCGTGCTGTTCGTCGTTCACAAGGACGCGCCGGGCCTGACGGTCAAGGGTGAATGGGATCCCTTGGGCATGCGCGGCACCAACAGCCGCGATCTGATCTTGAAGGATGTGTTTGTCACCGAAGACGATCTGCTGATGCCGCGCGGCATCTTTGGTAAGACCCTGCCGAATTGGCCGCATATGATGGCCACGCTGTCGCCCACCTACATGGGCGTGGCGCAGGGGGCTTACGATTTCACCATCGCCTATCTGCAAGGCCGCATCCCCGGCCAGCCGCCGATCGACCGGCGGATGTATGCGACCAAACGCGTTGCGGTGTCGAAGATGTATGCCCGTCTGGCAAACATGCGTGCGCTCTGGTGGCAGGCGTTTTCCGAAGCCAAAGGCATGCCCGGTAAGGCCGAGGTGATGCGGATGTATGCCGCGCAGTACAACGTCATGGAAGGCGCGCAGGAAATGACGGCGCTGGCGATCCGCACCTGTGGCGGGCAATCCATGCTGCGGTCCTTGCCGCTTGAACGGATGTACCGCGACAGCCGCTGCGGTGCGCTGATGCTGCCCTACACCTCTGAAATCATGGAAGATTACATCGGCGTCCTTGCGCTTTACGAGATGGATGAGGTCGACACCGCCCCCGGCGATGAGGGCGGGGCGCGCAACAGCCTGTGGCGCGGCGACAACGGCACCTTGCGGGCCTTGCGCTGATGGGTCGCGAGACGGTTCATGTCATGGCAAGGGCCGATGTGGCGCCTGACGCCCTTTGGCCCACGGCCCGCGATTTTTGCGGGCTGTGGCATCCGTTCCTTGCCAGCATCAAGGCTGAGAGCGGCGACAAGGGCGCGGTGATCCGCCGCTTTACCGCCCATGGCGAAGATACCGTCTATCGCGAACAACTGACCTACCTTTCGGACAGCGATCATACGCTGGCCTATACCCATCTTGAGGGCATCCGGGGCGCCACGCGCTACAACGCCCGCCTGACCATCAGCCCCCGTGAGGCCGGCGGTTCGGTTTTGACATGGACCGCCGAGATTGAGGCGCCGGGGCCGCGCGCCTCGGACATCGCCAAGGGTACCGCTCCGGTGTTTGAGGCCGGGATCGAGGCGATCTTGGCCCGCGCGGGGCAGGGCGCGGGGCCGGGGTTCGAGGAAAACCCACCGCTTGCCCTGACCGATACCATTCTGGACGGCACGCCGCGTCTTGGCCTGACCCATACCGCGCGCAAGGGCGACACGCTGGTCTTGTTCCTGCATGGCATCGGCGGGGCGCGGCAAAACTGGGCGCGGCAGGTGGCACAAGCGGGCCATCTGATGACCGCCTGCGCGATGGATTTGCGCGGTTATGGCGCATCCACGCTGGGGTTCCGGCAATCCAATGTAGATGATTATTGCGATGATATCCTGCGGGTGATGCAGCATTTCGGCGCGAAAAAACTGGTGCTGGTGGGTCTTTCCTATGGTTCGTGGATCGCGACCTCTTTTGCCATGCGCCACCCCGAGATGCTGGCCGGTCTGGTGTTGTCGGGTGGCTGCACGGGCATGTCCGAGGCAGGGCCGGAGGAGCGTGAGGCCTTTCGTGTCAGCCGTGAAGTCCCGTTGAATGCGGGTCAGGTTCCGGCCGATTTCGCCCCTGCCGTGGTCAAGGTCATCGCGGGGCCGGAGGCGTCCGATGCGGTGCGCGCCGAACTTTTGGCCTCGATGTCCGCCATTCCGGCCGCGACCTACCGGGATGCCTTGGTGTGCTTTACCAGTCCGTTGGAGAAGTTCGACTTTTCGCGCCTGACCATGCCCGTGCTTTTGATGACGGGCGAACATGATCGGCTGGCCCCGCCGTCCGAAATCCGCGGCGTGGCAGGCCGTATTCTGGATGCCGCCCCCCAAATGCAAAACGCCCGCCCCGATGTGCGGTATGAAACCTTGGCCGGGGTTGGCCATGTCTGCAACGTCGAGGGGGCTCAGGCCTATAATGCCGCCCTGATCCCATTTCTTGCGCGCCTGATCCCATGACCGCGCTGCCGCCCCGTGCCCGCAACCGTATGGCCAAAGAGCGCCGAATACTTGATTCCGCGCTAAAGGTTTTTGCCGATCAGGGCTATTCCGGCACCTCGATGGATGCGATTGCCGCACTTGCGGGGGTGTCAAAACCGACGCTCTATCAATATTTTGGCGGCAAAGAGCAGCTCTTTTCGGCGATCATGGTCGAACAGCGTGACACCATGCTGGGCGCCTTTGAGGAACCCGACGGTCTTGGGCTGGTCCCTGAACTTTGGGCCTTCGCCTGGCACTATGCTGATACGGTTCTGCGCCCTGATTTCCTGTCGCTGGCCCGCCTTATCATCGGCGAGGCGCAACGCTTTCCCGAAATTGGCCGCGCCTATCAGGCGGCGGGGCCAGAGCGGATGTTGGCGGGGATGATGGATTACCTGTCGGCCCGCAAGGCCGAAGGGCGGCTGGACTTTGACGATGCTGAAATGGCCGCCGAAGACCTGTGGGGGCTGATCTTGTCGGCCCCGCGCAACCGCGCGCTGCATGATCCCGAAAACATGGCCAGCCGCGCCGACCTTCACCGCTTCATTACCAATGGCCTTCGGGTATTTCTCAAGGCCTATTCCACCCATCCGGCCGATGATCTGGCCCAACTCAAGGCCCTTGCCGAACAGGGCCCAACACAGGGAACGCCATGACACTGCAATCTTACATGGAAGATGAGACCAGCCGCTTTGCCACTGTCGCCTTGGTGGATACCAATGGCCTTTTGCGCGGACAGATGGTGTCGGTCTCTAGCCTGAAGGGCATTTTGAAGAACGGCATGGGCATGGCCCCGGCGCAATTGGCGCTGGACCCGACGGATGAGATGCTGGAAATGCCCGGCGTCACCGATGGCACCGGCGATTTTCATGATGACCCGCTGATTGTTGATCCTTCGACGGCGCGGCGCATCCCTTGGGCCAAGCCCGGCCATGACATGCTGGTGCTGACCAATTATTCGGGCGAAACTTCCCAGCTTTGCCCGCGGTCGATCCTGAAAAAGGTGTTGGAGCGTGCGGCGTGCCATGGGCTTCATCCGAAATACGGGATGGAGCTGGAATATACCCTGTTCGACGAAACCCCGGAATCGGCGCGGGATAAGGGCTATCGCAACCTGAAAACCGCGACGATGCATGCCAGCCACGACCTGATCCTGTATCAGACCGTGCAAAGCGAATGGTATGAGGCGCTGTCCGAGATGTGCGGCCCCTTGAAGATCGACCTTGCCAAGATGCACGAAGAAATCGGTGGCGGGTTCCTTGAGGCTTGCATCGGCGCAGGGCAGGGGCTGGAGCCTGCCGATCAGCTGGTGCTGTTGAAGAACTTCATCCGGGCGCTCGCGCTGCGTCAGGGACGGTCTGTGACCTTCATGCCGCGCTGGACGGAAACCGCCGACAGCCAGTCGATCCACCTGCATATTTCCATGAAAGATGCCGCTGGTCAGACGCTGTTCCATGACCCGAAGGCCGAACACGGCATCGGTCAGACCTTCCGCCACTTCATCGGCGGTTTGCAGAAATACATTGGCGACATGAGCCTTGTCTTCCTGCCAACGGTGAACAGCTACCGCCGCTTTGCCCCCGGCACCTTTGCGCCGCCCGGCCTGACTTGGGGTTATGAAAATCGCACCACCTGTTTCCGGGTGGTGGGGCATGATGCGGGCAGTCTGCGGGTGGAAAACCGCCTGCCGGGGGCCGATACCAACCCTTACCTGACCGCAGCGGCCACGATTGCCGCAGGCGTTGCCGGGATTGTGGAAAAGATCGAACCGCAAGCAGAGGTCAAGGGCAACGGTCACGCCAACCCGCAGGCAGGCGCCGATTATGCCCGCTCGATGCCCGAGGCGATCGCCCGGCTGCGCGGGTCTGATTTTGCCCGCGATTGGCTGGGGGATCGTTTTGTCGATGCCTTTAGTGCCACGCGGCAATCTCAGCACGACCAGTTTGCCAAAAAGGTGCCGGACGTCGAGCTGCAACGCTTCTTCGATCTGGGCTGACGCATGGAAGCCCGTTTGGATCTGCGCCAAAGCTTCGTCGAAGGCATGGCCCGCGCGGCCACCTTCGTGTCGGTCATCACCACAGATGGCCCCGGCGGTCAGCATGGGGTCACGGTGTCTTCGATGACCTCGGTTTCGGCCGACGGTGAGGCACCAAGCCTCTTGGTCTGCATCCACCACAAAAGCCCCGCCGCGGCGGCGATCCTGCAAAACCGCGCCTTTTGCGCCAATTTGCTGAACGAAAGCCAGCAGGCCCATTCCGACATTTTCTCGGGGCGGGACAAGGCCCACGCGACGGCTGGGGGCAGCCGGTTTGACCGGGTGGACTGGGCGCTGGGGCAGGGGGGGCAGCCGGTTCTGACGCAGGCGGCGGCGAGTTTTGAATGTACGCTGAAGACGGCGCTGTTGTGGGAAACGCATTACCTGATGATTGGGCAGGTTTCGGCGGTCACGCTGTCGGACCAGCCCGATGCCCTGCTGTACGGCAACCGCGCCTATCGGCGCGCCGTGGGGATGGACGGGTAATCTGTCACCCCGTTTCCGCCCCCCGTCGCGTCAACTGCGGGGGGGCGGGCACTTGTGAATTTGGGGTTTACAATTCTGACTGTTTCAGTAATCTATTTTTGACAGCCAGCCCTTCCGGCCAGCCACCCGCTGCAACCGACACTTGAACCAAAGGGCTTCCCCATGACCGCTCCGATTTCCGCTGACACTTTTGCAACGCCCGTTTTCGCGGATGTGACCCCGCTGCATGATGCCGCAAAGCTGACGCGCGGCGGCAGTGTTGCGCGCATCGCCTTGAATGGGCAGGTCTATTCGCTGCGCATCACCCGGCAGGGCAAGTTGATCCTGACCAAGTAACCACGCGCGACAGCCAAACGGCGCGAACCGGGGGCGGACGATCATTTGTGATCGCCGCCCCCGTTACATTCAGTTGACACTGACGAAACGACGGGTCCTAATCTGGCCTCATGAACAGTGAATAGCTGGAACTGTCACAGGACTGTCGGCTTCCGGCCTTAATGACAAAAAAATGACGGGGTGCGGCATGATCGCCCTCGCACAACCTTCCGGGCCTCCGGAACAACCAGGGAGACTTTCGTGACGAAAACCCAATCCACTCTGTCCCGCCGCAGCTTTCTTAAGCGTTCGGCTGCGGGCGCGGGCGCGCTGGCCGCTCCGGCGCTGATCTCGTCCAAGGCGCTGGCCTCGTCGGGCGAACTGAACTTTGTCGGCTGGGCGGGCTATCCCGCGCTGGCAGAAAAGGTGTTTCCGGCCTTCACCGCCGCAACCGGCATCAAGGTGAACTTCAAAGAACTTCCCGATCAGGACACCATGTTCGCCGAAGGCAAGGTTGCGCTGGAAGCGGGCGGCATCGACCTGATCGAACCGACCATCGACCGCGTTGGCGCTTGGGACACGAACGGCCTTTTGGGCGCATTCGATGAATCCAAACTGGCGATGGACAACTATCTGCCGGGTCTGGCCGATGGCGCCGCAGGTGAGCGGTCGCGTCCCGGTGGCGCACTGAAATATGTGCCGTCGGTTTGGGGCTCCGAATCGCTTGTGGTGAACAGCGCTGATGCCAAGGTGTCGACCCCGCCGTCCTTGGGCGATCTGTTCAACGCCGAAAACTCTGCCGTGCTGCGTCCGCATTCGGCGCTGGCTGCGATGGGCCGTTGGCTGGATGCAACCGGCAAGCTGCCGCGCCCGTGGATGGATGGTTATTCCGACATGGCTGCGATGACCGAACTGTGGGACATCGCGCTGGCCGAGGCGATCAAGGCCAAGGGCAACGTCGTGCAGTGGTGGTCGGGCGAAAACGAGGCCAACGCTGGCTTTACCGCCAACGGTGCAACCGTCGGCCTGTGCTGGGACTCGACCGGCTTCAACCTGCGCAACGATGGCTATGCCTATGTTGCCCCGGCTGAAGGCGCCTTCGCTTGGCACCAGGGCTTTGTTCTGATGAAGAACGCCGCCAACACCGATCAAGCCCATGAATTCGCCAAGTGGGTCTCGACCCCCGAAGGTGCATCGGGCTGGGCGACGGCCTTCTCGTCGAACCCGGTTGGCAAGGGTGCTTCCGATCTGATGGACCCGGAAGTGTCGAAATACTACTCCGGCACCTTCAACGACGACGCGCTGTCCAAGCTGTGGTGGTGGCCCGACCAGTCGGCCGACTTCCTCGCCAAGCGCGCCGAATACGCCGACAAGTACAAGGCTGCCTGATCTTTGGGCACGTGATCTGCACGCCGGGCTTTTACAAGCCCGGCGTGTTTCGTTTCACGGGTAAGACGTGGTAACTGGACCAAATGCGCTTCGAAAACTGGCTATACCCATTGCACAGGGACCGGGGCCTGCTAGGGTCATAAAAAAACATAACAGGGGGAAAGACGATCCAATGAGTGCCGGGATTGATCTTGAAAATGTCTGCTGCGACTTCGGCAGCTTTCGCGCTGTCGACAACGCCAATGTGTCGATCAAACCGGGCGAGTTCTTCTCGTTCCTTGGGCCGTCGGGCTGTGGCAAGACCACGATCCTGCGGATGATCTCGGGTTTTATCGAACCGACACAAGGCGCGATCAAGATCGGTGGCAAGGATATGCGGGGCCAACGCCCGAACCAGCGCCCCACCGCGCTGATCTTTCAGAATCTGGCGCTGTTTCCGCTGATGCCGATCTGGGAAAACATCACCTTCGGGCTTGAGGTGCGCGGTGTCGACAAGACCACCCGCCGCAAGAAGGCCGAGGAACTTTTGAAGCTTGTCGATCTGCCCGGTGCGGCAGACAAGATGGTGAGCCAGCTTTCGGGCGGGCAGAAACAGCGTGTGGCTATTGCCCGTGCGCTGGCGGTTGAGCCGGCGGTGATGCTGCTCGACGAACCCCTATCAGCCTTGGATCTGAAGCTGCGCCAGCACATGCGGGCCGAATTGCGCGCCATTCAAAAGCGCACGGGCGTGACCTTCATCTACATCACCCACGATCAGGGCGAGGCGCTGGCCATGTCGGATCGTGTGGGCGTGATGAGCCAAGGCCGCATCCAGCAAATTGCCGATCCGCGGGATATCTATAACAACCCGGTCAATGGGTTCGTGGCCTCTTTTGTCGGCGAAAACAATATCTTCGAAGGCACAGCTGGCACAGCGTCTGAAGGGATGGCCGGCTTTGACACCGCCTTTGGCGGCTTCCGTGCCCGCCTCTCGCCCGAGGCGGCAGGCAAGGCGGTCAAGCTTTACGTGCGCCCCGAGCATACGGTTCTGACGGCCAAGGCCGCCACGGAAAACTCGGTCCCGGTCACGGTGTCCGAGGTATCCTTCGAGGGGGCTTTCATCGCGGTTCATGCCACCAGTGAACAGGGCAAGACCATCACAGCCGAGATCCGCAATGACGGGTCTGCGACGGTGCCCGAGGTCGGGGCCAAGCTGCATGCCAGCTTTGACGCCGCGCGTGCCGCGCTTTTGCCCGACGCGAATGTAAGGGGCTAAGCCGATGCAAGACCTTTTGCGCCGCTATGGGCCGGGGTTGACGGGGCTGATCTGCCTGCTGGTCGCCTTTTGGCTGGTGATGCTGGTCATCCTGCCCAACATCACGCTCTTTGAACAAAGCTTCCGCCCCTATCTGCCTGTGGTTGATGTGGGCGGGCCGAGGGACACCTACTCGTTCAACAACTATCTCAAGGTGTTGGACGGATCGACCGAAACCAGTCTGTTTGGCGTTGCCTTTACGATCCCGGTCCATGTGAAGACCTTCTTCCAGACCATCTGGTATTCGATGGTCGTGACCATAATCTGCTTCGCCTTGGCCTATCCTTTGGCTTATTACATGGCCAAGGTGGTTGCCCCGAAAACCGTGCCGACGCTGCTCTTGTTGCTCTTTGTACCCCTGTGGGTGTCCGAGGTGCTGCGCGCCTTTGCATGGTGGATCATTCTGGCCTTCAAAGGTCCGCTGAATGCGCTTTTGCAAGGCGTGGGCCTGATCGAAGACCCGATCCGCTGGACCAATATGGGCTATACCGGGGTCATGGTCGGCTTGGTTTACACCTATGTTCTGTTCATGCTGTTCCCGATCTACAATGCAGTTTCCAGTCTGGACACCAACCAGATCGAGGCGGCGGATGATCTTGGCGCCTCGTGGTGGCGCATCCATTGGCGCATCGTGCTGCCGCATGCCAAACCGGGCATCGCTTCTGGTTCGGTGATGGTGTTCATGCTGTCGGCCGGCTCGCTGTTGGTGCCTTCGATCCTTGGCTCGACCACCTCGCAATGGTTTACCCAAACCATCGACCAGTGGTTCAAGGATGCTTTGGACTGGAACACCGCCAGCGCCTATGCCTTCCTTTTGCTGATCCTTTGCACGGTCTTCGTCTCGGTTGCGATGAAGCTGTTCAAGGTAAAACTTTCTGACATCGCGAAGTAAGGGGGCAGGGATATGCACAAGCTTCGACTGAACCTCTTGCACCTCTATATGGGGCTGTTTCTGGTCTACATGATCGCGCCTTTGGTCGTGATGTCCGGTGCGGCCTTTAACGACAACAAGCTGCCCTCCATCGTGCCGTGGAAGGGTTGGACCGGCAAATGGTTCTCCGAGATGATCGCGGATGAACGCATGATGCTGGCCTTTGTCAACACGCTGTGGGTGGCGGTTGCGGTGGCGCTGATTGCCATCTTGATTGGCACGGCGGCGGCGATCCTCATCAACTCGGTCTCGGGCAAGCTGCGTACTGCGCTTTATGGCATGATGATCTCGACCATCCTGATCCCGGGGGTGGTGATCGGTATTTCCACCATGATCCTGTGGACCAAGATGGGCAATGCGATCGGGACCGAGTTCTTCCTGTTCAACCCCGGCCTGCATTTGTCGGTTCTGGGGCAGGTCAGCTATATCGCGGCGATGGTGATGTTGCTGGTTCTGGCCCGACTGCAAAGCTTTGATGTCGGGCTGGAAGAGGCGGCCTTGGATCTTGGCGCAAGCCACGGCCAAGTGATGCGCCGTATCCTTTTGCCGCATCTTTACCCGGCGATCGGGGCAGGGGCGGCGGTGGCGTTCTTCCAGTCGATCGAGAACTTCAACGTCACGCAGTTCACGCGCGGCGGGGCCGATACGCTGACGGTCTATGTGTTCTCCAAGGTCCGCTCGGGCATCACGCCGACCATCAACGCGCTGGCGTTCCTGTTGATCCTTGTGACGCTGGTTCTGGCCATCTTTTACGAGCTGAACCGCCGCCGACTGGCGCGGATCGAGGCCGCGCGCGAGGCCGAAGCCCGCCGCGCCGAGGCCTTGGAAGAGGCGATCTGAAACCAAACAAAAGGCCCGCGATTTTCGCGGGCCTTTTGATTTTTCGTCGAAAACTTGGCCCCCTTAGTGGCGCCCGGTGATCCAGTTGCCAAAGGTTGCCAGCCGCGAGGGCTTGCCTTGCAACCGGGTTTCACGGCGGTCGGCGATGCCAAAAAGCTTGTACATCATGTGGATGCCCAGCCAGCGGAAGGGCTCCGGCTCCCACTGCCGTACGCGGCGGTTGACCCAAGGCAGCCGCGTGATCGTGGTGTCGCGACCCAAAGCCAGATCGGCCAGCGTCCGCCCGGCAAGGTTCGCGGTCGAGACCCCGGTTCCGACATAGCCCCCCGCCCAGCCAAGGCCGGTGTCCCGGTCCAGCCCGACCGTGGCGCACCAATCGCGCGGCACGCCGATGACGCCGCACCAGGCATGGTCGATCGGGTATTTCGCGGCTTCGGGGAAATGTTCGTGCAAGATGGCGGTCAGGCGGGCAATGGTTTCCGCATCAGGTTCGCCATTGGCATCCATTTTGGAACCGAACTTATAAGGCACGCCCCGCGCACCCACGGTGATACGGCCTTCACGCGTGCGCTGGCAGTAGCAATAGGCGTTCTTCATGTCGCCGATCAGCTCGTGCCCGTCCCAGCCGATCTTGGCCCAGACCTCGGGCGGCAGCGGTACGGTGGCGATCTGCGCCGAGTTCAGCGGCACCCAATCGCGTTTGTGATCCTTGATGCCGGCGGTAAACCCTTCGGTGCAGCGCAGGATGATCGGGGCATGCACCGTGCCTTTGGTGGTCACCACTTGTCCTGTGTCATAGGAAAGAACCTGCGTGTCCTCGACGATCCGCGCGCCCTTGCGCTCCACCGCGTCGGCCAGACCGCGCACCAGTTTGGCAGGCTGGATACGCGCCATGCCGCTGACCACCATTGCCCCCAGAACCCCCGGAACCGAGATGCGCTGCGCCACCTCTTGCGGCGTCAGTTCACGCGCGCGATGCCCGTCGCCCCAATGCTGGCGATGGGCAATTTCCGCTTTCATCCGTTGCAGTTGCGCGGGGTTGGTGGCCACCATCATTTCTTCAGACGGTATGATATCGGCATCAATCCCTTCGGCGGCGCAAACGGCCGTGATCTCGGCCACGGTGCCTTCCAGCTCTTTCACCATTTCCAGCACCGCCGCGCGCGAGGTCGCCTTGGCGTATTTCTCATGGTTCCACGCGAAAGTGCCCATGCACCAGCCGCCATTGCGCCCCGAGGCCCCAAAGCCCGCAAATTCCTTTTCGATCACCAGCACCTTCAGATCGGGGCGCTCTTTCATCAGATACCAAGCCGTCCAAAGCCCGGTGAACCCGGCCCCGATGATCGCCACATCCGCAGTGGTATCACCCGCCAGTGCAGGCCGCCGGGTTTGGGGCAGGCCAATATCGGCATACCAAAACGACACATCCCCGATCTTCATGGCCAGCACCTCCTGCAATTTGCGGCATGCTGGCCTTGCGTTTGATCAAAGGCAAGCAGGATCAGCCAATCTCGCCCTTCAGCCAGGTCCGGAAGGACCGCAGCGGCGCGCGGTCGGCGCGGTCTTTGGGCCAGACGAGGTGATAGCTGCCCGTTGACGGGATGGCCGGGCCAAAAAGTGGCACCAAACGGCCCGCCTCCACCTCGCGCCCGATCAGGAAGGTGGGCATCAAGGCCGCGCCAAGGCCATGGATCGCGCCTTGCATCATGGTGGCGAATTGGTCGAACAGCATGGCAGGCGGGCGTTGGCCGGGCCCCCCGTGATGTGCCAGCCAGCGCCCCCAATCCCCGGTGCGGCTTTCCAATTGCAAAAGCGGCAGGGCCAGAACATCTTCGGCGCGGGACAGCGGCGTTGGCACCAGCGACGGGGCTGCCACCGCCAGCATATCCTCTTGCATAAGCGGCAGATACTCGACCCCCGGCCAATCCTGCCGCCCGTAATGGATCGCGGCGTCAAACTGGCTGGCCTCGAAGTCAAAGGGCTTGAGCCGCGTGGACAGGTTCACCGTCACCTCAGGATGTTGGGCGGCAAAGCGGGCCAGACGCGGGGCCAGCCAATGCATGCCAAAGGCGGGCAGGATGGCCAGATTCAACGCCCCGCCGCCCGGATTGGCGCGCAGCGTCAGCGTCGCCTGACCAAGCCCGGTAAGCAACCGGCGCACCTCGCGACAATAATCCTGCGCGCCTTGGGTCAGCCGCAGGCGGTGTTTGTCGCGCTGAAACAGCGCCACCCCCAGCTGGCCTTCCAAGACCTGCAGTTGGCGGCTGACCGCCCCTTGCGTCAGGTTCAACTCCGCCGCCGCCGCCGAGGCGCTGCCAAGGCGATCCACCGCCTCCAGCGCCAAGAGCGAGGGCATCGAAGGCAGGTAACGACGCGAAATCAGCATATGAGATTTCCTCATGAAGCATTGCCCCTGTTTCGCTAGGGCCTCGCGCAGATTCGTGCAATAGACTTGGGCAAATCTCATCCCCTTGGAGGCCAAGATGTCCGACAAACCCAAGCTGAAAGCCAAAGACGCCCCCGATCTTGGCCGGTTCGACTGGGAAGACCCCTTCCGTCTGGAAGATCAGCTGACCGACGAAGAGCGCATGCTGCGCGATGCGGCCCGCGCCTATGCGCAAGACAAGTTGCAGCCCCGTGTCATCAAGGCTTTCCGCGAAGAATCCACCGATCCGGAGATCTTCCGCGAAATGGGGGAAATGGGTCTTCTGGGCGTCACCGTGCCGGAAGAATACGGCGGGCTTGGTGCCTCTTACGTCGCCTATGGTCTGATCGCGCGTGAGGTAGAGCGGGTGGATTCCGGCTACCGTTCGATGATGTCGGTGCAGTCGTCGCTCGTGATGTATCCGATCTATGCCTATGGCACCGAAGAGCAGCGCAAGAAGTATCTGCCGAAGCTTTCCTCGGGCGAATGGATTGGCTGCTTTGGGCTGACCGAACCTGATGCGGGGTCTGACCCGGCAGGCATGAAGACCACGGCGAAGAAAACCGCCAATGGCTATGTGCTGAACGGCGCCAAGATGTGGATCTCCAACGCGCCGATCGCCGATGTGTTCGTGGTCTGGGCCAAATCCGAAGCCCATGGCGGCAAGATCAAGGGCTTTGTCCTCGACAAGGGGATGAAGGGGCTTTCGGCGCCGAAGGTCGGCGGCAAGATCTCGCTTCGTGCCTCGATCACCGGCGAGATTGTCATGGACAATGTCGAAGTGGGCGAAGATGCGCTGCTGCCGCATGTCGAAGGTCTGAAGGGCCCGTTCGGCTGCCTCAACCGCGCCCGCTATGGCATTTCCTGGGGCGTTCTGGGCGCGGCAGAGTTCTGCCTGCACGCCTCGCGTCAGTATGGTCTGGATCGCAAGCAGTTCGGTCGCCCGATTGCCCAGACCCAGCTTTATCAACTGAAACTCGCCAATATGCTGACCGAGATTTCGCTGGGCCTGCAAGCCTCGCTCCGCGTCGGTCGCTTGCTGGACGAGGCAAATGCTGCGCCCGAGATGATCTCGATCGTCAAGCGCAACAATTGCGGCAAGGCCTTGGATGCGGCGCGTTGGGCGCGCGACATGCATGGCGGCAACGGGATTCAGGAAGATTTCCAAGTGATCCGCCACATGGTGAACCTGGAAACCGTCAACACCTATGAAGGCACACATGACGTTCACGCCCTGATCTTGGGCCGTGCCATCACGGGCCTGCAGGCTTTCTTCTAAGATACTGAAAATAAAGTAAAAGGCCCGGAGCTTTGCCAAGCTCCGGGCCTTTTGTCATTCCGCCACCTGAGTCTTACCCGCAACAGGTGCGCCTCTAGATGCTGTATCGGCGCTTTTCCGCTACCCGAGATAGCGGGCCTCCCCCTATAGTCGGCGTAAGGTCACGGGGGCCAACCCCCGGGCTTGAGGCAGGACAACAAGAATAAGCAAGGAGGGAGCCGATGCGCTGCCCATTCTGCGGGAACGTCGATACGCAAGTGAAGGATAGCCGCCCGGCGGAGGACCATGTGTCCATTCGTCGTCGCCGCTTTTGCCCGGCTTGTGGGGGGCGCTTCACGACCTACGAACGTGTGCAACTGCGCGACCTGGTGGTCGTGAAATCGTCTGGCAAACGCGAGGATTTTGATCGTTCGAAGCTGGAACGCTCGATCCGGATCGCGATGCAAAAGCGCCCGATTGATCCGGATCGTATCGACCAGATGATCTCTGGCATCGTGCGGCGCTTGGAATCCTTGGGCGATACCGACATCCAGTCCAAAACCATCGGCGAGATTGTGATGGAAAGCTTGGCGCGGATCGACACCGTTGCCTATGTGCGCTTTGCCAGCGTTTACAAGAACTTCCAGGCGGCGGATGACTTTGACCGCTTCGTGAGCGAGTTGCGTCCGTCACCCGCCTCGGAAGAGTGAGCGATCAGACCCATATGGCCCATGCCCTGCGCCTTGCGGCGCGGGGTGTGGGGAATGTCTGGCCCAATCCTGCGGTCGGCTGCGTGCTTGTGCGCGCGGGCCAGATCGTTGGTCGTGGCTGGACACAACCCGGCGGCCGCCCCCATGCCGAGCGCCGCGCGCTGGATCAGGCGGGTCTGTTGGCACGCGGCGCCACCGCCTATGTCACGTTGGAGCCTTGCGCCCATCATGGCCACACCCCTCCCTGCGCCGAAGGTCTGATCGCTGCGGGCGTCACCCGCGTCGTCACCGCCCTGACCGACCCCGACCCTCGCGTGTCGGGCAAGGGCCACGCGATGTTGCGCGCCGCCGGAATTGAGGTCGTCGAAGGCGTCATGACACCTGAGGCCACCCGTCTGAACGCAGGCTTCTTGAAGCGTGTCACGCAAGGCCTGCCCTTCGTCACCTTGAAACTCGCCACCACATTGGACGGCCGCATTGCGACCGCGAGCGGGGAAAGCCGCTGGATCACCGGGGCGCCCGCGCGCCGTCATGTGCATCTGATGCGCCTGACCCATGACGCCGTGATGGTTGGGGCGGGTACAGCGCGCGCCGATGATCCGGACCTGACCGTGCGGGATATGGGGGCTGTGCGACAGCCGGTGCGGATCGTTCTGGACAGCCGTCTCAGCCATGCCCCGGACAGCCGGCTTGGCCGCACGGCACAGCAAACCCCGGTCTGGATGCTGCATACCGCCGCCGCGCCCATGGCCGCCCGCCGCGCTTGGGCCGCAACCGGCGCCGATCTGATCGAGGTCGCCGCGACCGCGGCCGGGCAGGTCTGCCCGCGCACAGCACTACAAGCTCTCGCGGCCCGCGGGCTCACCCGCATCCTTTGCGAAGGTGGCGGGCAATTGGCCGCCAGCCTCGTGGCCGAAGGCCTTGCCGATGATCTCGCCACCTATCAGGCCGGCGCGCTGATCGGTGCCGATGGGCGCGCAGGCCTTGGCGCCTTGGGGCTTGCCGCATTGGCGGATGCCCCGCGCCTGACCCTGCGCGAGGCTTACGCCGTCGGTGTGGACCGTTTCAGTCTTTGGTCTTTTCCGCCCCGCTAAAGCCCCCCACCATCAGACCGTACCCCTTCGGCATTTGCGCCTGTGGAAATACTCTCGGGGGGTGAGGGCGCAGCCCGA
>CALBSG010000099.1 GCA_937927675.1 uncultured Paracoccaceae bacterium
TTCCGATCTGTGGACCCACCGGAAGCGCCGACATCGAAGACCTGGTGCTGGATGTCGGCGACGACTATCTGCGCCATCCCGGGTTGAAAGCAGCCGGGCTGACCGGCACCGAGTGGCTGGCGCTCTTCCGCGCGAACATTGCGGTGGAGTCAGGCTTCAACCCGGACGCCCGCTCGCCGGTCGGCGCGATTGGCCTTGGACAGTTGATGCCGGATACGGCTGCGGTGTTGGGCGTCGATCCCTATGATCCCGAAGAGAACCTGCGCGGCTCAGCGCGGTATCTGCTTGCCCAACTTGAAGATTTTGGCGCGCCTGATCTGGCGCTCGCCGCCTATAACGCCGGACCCGAAGCTGTCCGGGAATATGGCGGCATTCCCCCCTATGCCGAGACCGAGGGCCATGTGGCCAAGGTTTTGCGGCTGACCAACGCAACCCTCAGTTCGGAGTAACTCCCATGTTCCGCAATCTTTTTGGCGCGCGCTTGCCGCGCCTGGCTTTGCACACCCTTTTGCTGGCACTGCCCTTTGCGGCGATCCTTGCGGAGCCTGCTCTCGCGCAGAACCTCGACCCCTTGGAGCACATGCTGCAGGTCGTGGTGGACGGGCTGACCGGCCCGATCGGACGGCTGATCGCCATCCTTGCTGTCGTGGCTGCCGGCTACATGATGTTCACCGGCCGCCTGAACTGGCCCCTGTTTCTTGCCATCTTCTTCGGTGTCGTGCTGGTCTTCTCGGCCGCGACGATCATCGACGGCTTCGCCGCACCCTGAGGTAGAGGGCGGCAGGGCAGGGCGCGCGTGACGCCCCCGCCCGCTGGCCCGATCCGGATTATTCCCCATGCATGACGCGCCTTTGTTCCTCGGCCTCACCCGGCCGCCGAAGATCTTCGGCCTGCCGATCGGGTATTTCGTGAGCCTGATGTTGGGCTCGGTCATCCCTTTTGTCGGGGCGAATGACTGGCGTTTCCTGCTGATCGGGGTTGTTGGCTATCCGGTGCTCTGGTTCGTGGCTGACCGCAATCCGAACCTCTTCGAGACGGCAGCGGTGGTCTTCTCACGCACCCCGCGCACGCGGGGGAAATCGGCTTTTGGCGGAGACCGCCATGTCAGCTGATCTGAAATCCCTCTTCCCGGCCACTCCCGCCCTGAAATCCGTCCTGCGTGCCGAGGATCTTGGCGCCGAGACGCTGGCGCGACATCTGCCTTGGCTCTCCGCACCCGCCGACGATCTGATCCTGACCCGCCAAGGTGATCTGATCGCCTCAGCCGTGGTCGACGGTCTCGACAGCTTCACCGTGGAAGAGGGCGAATTGTCCCTTGTCCCGGCTTCGCTTGCCCGGTTGATCGGGCAGTTGGGCGAGGGCTTTGGCTTTCAC
>CALBSG010000100.1 GCA_937927675.1 uncultured Paracoccaceae bacterium
GTAGGGGCCGGGCACCGAAGCGCGGCCATCGCGCAGTGGCAGCGCAAAGCTGTTGTCTTCCAACAGATCAAAGATCGCAACGTTGCGTTCCTGCTCGATGGTGGGGGTGACGCGGGCAAGGCCCTTTTCATCAATGTCGATGGCGCAGATGCGGTTGCTCATTCGGCCCCCCTGTTTAACATGTCCAGCCGGGCGCGCACCGAAAGTCCGTGGGCCTGCAGGCTTTCCGAGATCGCCAGCCTTTCCGCCGACGGGCCGATTTGGCGCAGCGCCTCGGGGGTCATTTTGGCAAGGGTGGTGCGCTTTATGAAATCCATGACGCTTAATCCCGAAGAAAACCGCGCCGACCGGGCTGTGGGCAGCACATGGTTCGGCCCGCCAACGTAATCGCCGATGGCTTCCGGAGTCCATGCCCCAAGAAAAATGGCACCAGCATGGGCGATTTCAAGGCTAAGGGCTTCGGGGTCGGCGGTGCAAAGTTCAAGATGTTCGGGGGCGACGCGGTTCGACAGCGCGGCAGCTTCCGACAGATCGCGGGTGACGATCACCGCACCGTTGTCGCGCCAGGACGCGGCGGCGATGGCGCGACGCTCCAGCGTTTGCAGGCGCTTTTCGACGGCGGCGTTGTTGCGACGCTCTTCCATGTCGATGAAGTCGATGACGATCAGACCGGCCAAATCGCGCAGGCGCAATTGGCGGGCCACCTCATCGCAGGCCTCAAGGTTGGTCTTGAGCGCGGTGTCTTCGATCGAGCCTTCCTTGGTGGCGCGCCCCGAGTTCACGTCGATGGCGACCAAGGCTTCGGTCACGCCGATCACGATGTAACCACCGGATTTCAGCTGCACGGTCGGGTTGAACATGCCGCCCAGATAGCCTTCGACCTGATACCGCGCGAACAGCGGCGTCGGGTCGGTGTAGCGCTGCACTTGGCGGGCATGGCTGGGCATGATCATCCGCATGAAATCTTTTGCGGTGCGATAGCCTGCCTCGCCTTCGACCAGCACTTCCTCGATTTCTTTCGAGTAAAGGTCGCGGATCGAGCGCTTGATAAGATCGCCTTCCTCATAGATCGGGGCGGGGGCGATGGATTTCAGCGTCAGCTCGCGGATCTGTTCCCAAAGCCGCATCAGGTATTCGTAATCGCGTTTGATTTCCGGCTTGGTGCGCTTTGCCCCGGCCGTACGGATGATGAGGCCAGCACCTTCCGGCACCTCGATCTCACCCGCGATTTCTTTCAGTTTCTTGCGATCGGCAGCTTGGGTGATCTTGCGGCTGATGCCACCACCACGGGCGGTGTTGGGCATCAAAACGCAGTAACGGCCCGCCAGCGACAGATAGGTGGTCAGGGCCGCGCCCTTGTTGCCACGTTCTTCCTTGACCACCTGCACCAGCATGATCTGGCGCACTTTGACAACTTCTTGGATCTTGTAGCGGCGCGCGCGCGGACGGCGAGGCTGGCTGATTTCCTCGGCCACATCTTCTTCGGCGATGGATTCGATGTCGTCATCGGTTTCCGAAGCATGGTCGATGGCATGATAGGCGTGATCGCCGTTACCATTGCTGTCTTCGGTCGCAGCCGGGGCTTCGACGGCCTCTACCACTTCTGCAACCGGGGCGGCCACAGTCTCGTCTTCGTCAAGATCGACCACATCCATGGACGAAATCTCGCCCATGACTTCAGCGGTTTTCACCGCGTCGACATCGACAGCCTTTTCGGCCTTGGCCGCAGGTTTCCCCCCGCGGCGCGGGCGCGAACGCCGATTTTCTTCTTCTTCCTCGGCGCGGTTGAAGGCACGTTCTTCATCGAGCAGCGCTTTACGGTCGGCGACCGGGATCTGGTAATAATCCGGGTGGATTTCGGCAAAGGCGAGAAACCCATGACGGTTGCCGCCGTAATCAACAAAGGCCGCCTGAAGCGAGGGTTCAACCCGCGTCACCTTGGCCAGATAGATGTTTCCGGCCAGCTGGCGCTTGTTTATGGTTTCAAAATCGAATTCTTCGACCTTGTTTCCATCGACCACGACCACGCGGGTTTCTTCCGCATGGGTGGCGTCGATAAGCATTTTCTTAGACATATCAATCCATTGCGCCCGTTGCGCACAAGGACCTCCGGCGGGCCGGAGGGCTGGTCATACGGGTTGGGGCGGCTTGTTTGGGCGGGCGCGCGCATGGCAAACATGCGGGATGTGCCCGTTGGGCACTCCTCGCCTGTCGATGCAATCACAACGCGCGTCATCGCGGTTCACGTCTGAGCGGCTTATGCAGCCGCCCACCTATATTAGCCAAGCGCACCCCTGAAAAAACAAAGGCTTGCAGGCAATTTCGCGGCCAATCGGGCCGATCCGACCACCCTTCCCTTTCGGCGCGCAGATCGCACCAGAGCAGGTTCAGGCAGAGAATTTCGCCGGGGCCATGGCCCCTTGGGGATAAAATAGCGGCAAAGGCCGGGGAATTACAACGAATTTCTGACAGCCCCTCCCCCGATGATCGACACAGAGGCCGCATCGAGGGGGAGGCCCCGGCAAAGATCAGGTGTAATCTTGCCGCTGCAGCCCGTATTTCGCCATCTTTTCATTCAAAGTCCGGCGCGGCAGGCACAATTCATCCATGACGGCCGTGATGCTGCCCTTGTGCCGCCGCATCGTGTTGTCGATTAGCATTTTCTCAAAACTTTCGACATATTCCTTCAACGGCTTGCCTTCGGTGGTCATCGCCGGGCCAGAGGCTTCGTTATCCGCCATCAAAAGGCTGGCGATCGAGCCAGAGCCGCGCCGGTTCTGCAAGACGGCCCGTTCAGCGATATTCACCAGCTGCCGCACATTGCCCGGCCAGGGCGCTTGCAGCAGTTGTGCCGCCTCTTGGGCCGTCACCTGCGGCGCGTCGCAGCCGTATTCTTCCGAAAACGCCTCGGAGGCGCGGGCAAACAGCGTCAGGATATCTTCGCCACGCGACCGCAAGGGCGGGCAAATGATGGTCATCGCGCCCAGCCGATAGAACAGATCAGGGCGCAGCAGATCTTCCAGCGTCTTGTCCGGCGCATGTTCATTGCAGATCGCGATGATGCGGGTTTCTGGCGGGGTCGACTGGTCGTTGACCAAGGTCAAAAGCCGCGACTGCAAGGGATGCGACAGTGCCTCGATGTCCTCAAGGCACAGCGTGCCACCGCGGGCTTCCTCGACCAAGGGCAGGTTGCCATCTTCTGATGGGCCAAAGATCTTGGCCGCCAGTTGATCCTCGCCCCAAGCCGCGCAGGAGACGGTGACAAATTTCTTCGACGCCCGCGGCCCCACCGCATGCAGCGCATGCGCCACCAGCGTTTTGCCGGTGCCGGTTTCGCCGTCGATCAGCACATGGCTGTCGGCTTGGCCCAGATCAAGAATGTCCTCGCGCAGCCGTTCCATCGCCGGGCTGGCACCAATCAGCTTTTTCAAGATGGTCGAGCCATCCGACAATTCGCGGCGCAACGCGCGGTTGTCCAAGGTCAGCCGCCGGGCCTGCGTCGCCTTTTTGGCGAGTTCCGTCATCCGATCAGGGTTGAAGGGCTTTTCCAGAAAATCAAAGGCCCCAACCCGCATTGCCTCGACAGCCATCGGCACGTCGCCATGGCCGGTGATCATGATGACCGGCAGCCCCGAATCCATCCCCATCAGACGTTTCAGGAAGGCCATGCCATCCATCCCCGGCATCTTGATGTCGCTGACCACAACCCCGGCAAAGTCCGGCCCGATCACCTTCAAGGCTTCTTCGGCACTGGCATAGGTTTCGGTATCAAACCCCGACAGCGCCAGCCACTGGCTGATCGAGGCCCGCATATCCGCCTCGTCATCCACAATCGCCACTTTCATCGCGCGCGCCATGCTGCCCTCTTCATTCTGCTGCTTTTTGTTCGCCGCCAGACGCCATCTTCAGCACCGGCAGCTGAACTTCAAACACTGCACCGCCATTTTCGGCATTATGAGCGGTCAACCGCCCACCAAGGTCTGTGACGATCCCCGACGAGATCGCAAGGCCAAGCCCCACGCCCTCACCCGGGCTTTTCGTGGTGTAAAACGGTTCAAACACCGAGGTGATATCGGCAATGCCGTGCCCATTGTCGCGCACCGACAGCGTGGCCACATCACCCACCGTCATCAGAATGTCGATCTGCGGCTTGGGTGTGCCCTTGGTGGCATCCAGCGCGTTGCGAAACAGGTTGATGATAACCTGCTCCAACCGCACCCGGTCGGCCATCACCATCACCCTTTGGCGCGGCAAGGTGCGGGTGATCTGCACCACGCGCTGTTTCAACTGCGGCTCCATCATCGCCAGCGCCGACGACAGGCAGGCACGCAAGTCGACCGGCTCAAAAGCCTCGCCGCCCTTGCGGGCATAGGATTTCAATTGCCGGGTGATCGCGCCCATGCGGTCGATCAGGTCATCAATGCGCTGGAACGATGACAGTGCCTCGTCCGGGCGCTTGCGCTGCAGCAAAAGACGCGCCCCCGCGAGGTAAGTCTTCATCGCGGCCAGCGGCTGGTTCAATTCATGGCTGACGGCAGCCGACATTTCACCAAGCGCGGCCAGTTTCGACGATTGCGCCAGCGTCAGTTCGGCGACTTCCAGCGTCTTTTGTACCTTCTCGCGTTCGGCAATCTCGCGGCTGAGACGGGCGTTCAACAGCCGCAACTCGGCCGATTCCCGCTGCAAAGACTGGCTCTGGCTCCAGGCGCGGCGCGACAGCATGTAAAAGGTCAGCGCGGCCAGAATGGCAAAGCCCATGATTTCCAGCGCGATCACGCCGTTCACCCGCTCGCGCACGGAATCATAGGCGGTGAACGCGACCATCCGCCAACCTTGGAACGGCACCCGCGCCTCGGTGCGCAACACGGCCTCGCCGGCCACATAGGCATCAGGCGGATTCTGCGCCCAATCGGCCGCCCCTTTCAACGCGCGCCCAAAGGCCGAGGTTTCTTCCGCGCGGGTCAGCGCATCGTCCAACGGCTTGCCGCGCCACGAGGTTTCGGTGGCCAAAAGCACAGTACCAGTGCTGTCGGCCACCAGAACGGCGTCTTGCAAGCCCGCCCAAGCGCGCTCATGCTTCATCAGATCCGCTCCGACGACAATCACGCCAACGGCGCGTCCCTCGGCAAATATCTGGCGAGAATAGGTATAGTCATGCCCCCCGCCGGGCCGGGGCGCCACCGAGAACATCGTCTCGCGGCTGCGCATGGCGTCGATGAAATAGGGGCTGGACCGGTGACTGGTCCCCAAGAGATTGCGGTTCGTGGCCCCGACCGCGCGCCCGTCCTGATCCAACAGCAGGATCGAGGCGACGCCAATTTCGCCCTGCACCTTGATAAGCCGCAGCGTGGTGTCAGAGAACTTGCCATTGACCAGCGCATCCCGAATCGCCGGATCATCCACCAACAGGAGCGGCACGACCGAGGTCCGCTGCAACTCGGACAGCATATTGCCGGAATACAGCGCAAGTCGCAGTTCGGCGCGGTTGCGGGTGGTTTCGGTAAAGCGCTCTGACAGCCAGCGGTTGGTGACCAGCACGACCCCAATCGCCAGCAGAATCAGCAGGCTGACCGCCAAACGCACACGCCAAGAGCCGCCATAAGGCGCCTCATGCAGACTGTCGGGTTCGGGCGCATCATTCATCGGGCGAATCTAGGCCCCGGTTGTCCGGGCCTCAAGCCGGGTCATTCAGGCAAGCGCCATCCCGCCCATCAGCCCTGCAAACAGCCCTGCGCCATCATTGCCGCCCAAAATCGGGTCATTCGCCCGCTCGGGGTGCGGCATCATGCCAAGCACACGACGGTTTTCAGACAAGACCCCGGCGATATCAGCCATCGAACCATTGGGGTTCTGGCCATAGGTAAAGGCGATCTGGTCTTCGCCCTGCAACCGCTTCAGCCCTTCGGCGTCGATGGTGTAATTGCCGTCATGATGGGCAATCGGGATCATCAGCGACTGACCCTTGGCATAGGTTTGGGTAAAGGCGCTGGCCGTGGTCGCCACCTTCAACTCGACGGTCTTGCAGTTGAACTTCAGCCCGGCATTGCGCATCAGCGCGCCCGGCAGCAGCCGCATTTCCGTCAGCACCTGAAAGCCGTTGCAGATGCCCAGCACATAGCCGCCGCGTGCCGCATGGGCCTGCACCGCCGCCGCGATCGGCGACTGGGCGGCAATCGCGCCGCAGCGCAGATAATCACCAAAGGAAAACCCGCCCGGCACACCTACAACATCGGTGCCTGCAGGCAAGGCGCTGTCCTTGTGCCAAACGCGCGTCACCTCAAACCCCGCGCGTTCAAAGGCCAAGGCCAGATCGCGGTCACAGTTGGAACCGGGGAAGGTGACGACAGCGGCTTTCATGGGCCAGGACCTCCGATAAGATGGATGGCTGCCCCATAGCGCAAAGCCCCCCAGCCTTCCACCCCGAAATGGCTTTCATCTTGGCAAAAATACTCATGCGACGGCCCCGCAAAAGCCGTCGCTTCCCGGCTCAGCCCAGCATATCGGTGATCACAGCCACACCGGGCGGCATTGGTCCATTAAAGGCCCGCAACTCTGCCGATGCGCCCGAAAGCGGCACATGCCGCGCCACGATGGGCGAAACATCGACCCGCCCCATCTCGATCAGGGTCAGAAGCGACGGATAGCGCCAAGACGGCATCCCACGAGAGCCAAAGACCGACAGTTGTTTCATATAGATGGCGTTCATGTTGATCTGCATCTTGGCGGTATGGCCCACCGGCAAACCGATCTGCACATGCCGCCCCATCGGCCGCAGACATTCCAGCGAGCCATTCGCCGTCGCCTCGATCCCCAATGCCTCAACCGACACATGTGCCCCACCGCCGGTGATCTCGACGATCTTGGCCGCCACATCGCCATCGCGCGGGTTCACCGCAGCCTCGGCCCCCAGCGACAAGGCATGATCCAGCCGTTCTTGCACCACATCAACAACAATCACCCGCGCGCCCAGCGCACGGCCGAGAATAAGCAGCGAAAGCCCGACGCCCCCGGTGCCATGCACCGCCAGCCATTCGCCCGCCTGCAAGGCCGCGCGGCCCGTCAGCGCATGAAAGGCCGTCGTCACCCGGCACCCCAAACCGGCCGCCAGCGCCGGTGTCAGACTTTCGGGCAGGCGGGCAAGGTTATGGGCATGCGGCGCGGACACATATTCGGCATAGGCCCCCGGCTCGCCAAAGCCCGGCACGCGCTGCGCCCGGCAGGTGGTGGTGTTGCCGGACTGACATTCAGGGCATTGACCGCAAGACAGGATGAAGGGTGCGATCACCCGGTCGCCAACCCGCCACTTGGCCAAAGGCCCGGCCTCGACCACCTCGCCGCAATATTCGTGCCCCGGGATTGCGCCCGGTTTCACCTTGGGATGCTCCCCCACCCAGCCATGCCAATCGCTGCGGCAAATGCCGCACGCCAGCACTTTCAGCACCACACCGTCCGCCTCGCAGATCGGATCGGCAACGGTTTCCAGCGAAAGGTCGGCTTTGTAGTCTCGGATCACGGCAGCGCGCATGGAAAATTCCCTTTATTGCTGCACCATTGGCAGGGAAACGCCATGCGACGTCACGCCGAAAACCGACAGCGAATGTCGGCGGTCACAAATTTCTTCGAAGAAATTTGCCAAGATTTTTCGAAAAATCTTGGCCCCTGCGGTTTACAGGATCTCGACGCGGTAGCTTTCGATGACCGTGTTGGCCAACAGCTTTTCGCACATCACCTTAACGGCAGCCTCGGCCGCGGCTTTGTCGGTTTCGGCCAGATCCAGCTCGATCACCTTGCCCTGCCGCACGCCGTTGACGCCAGAAAAGCCCAGCGTGCCAAGCGCGTGGCGCACCGCCTCACCCTGAACATCCAGAACACCGTTTTTCAGCATGACAGTGACGCGGGCTTTCATGGCATTCCCCCAAAGGTTGGCTTTGCCGCCCCATACCGTCGCGCGCGGGCGGCGGCAAGGGGGCGGCTCTGTTTTGACAAGGCGCTTAGTTGATAAGCGTCGGTTTCGTCGTATGGGTGACGTTTGACGGCATCACCCCCAACCGCCGCGCCAGTTCGGCATAGATGTCGGCCAAGGGCACCGGGTCGGGCATCGGCTGCCCTTCGCGTTCAGTCACCCCGCGCAGATCCCACAGACGGCAGCTGTCGGGCGTGATTTCATCAGCCACGATCAGCCGCATGAAATCGCCTTCCCAGATCCGACCAATTTCCAACCGGAAATCTGCCAGCCGCACGCCAACGCCCAGCATGACGCCTGACATGAAGTCATTCACCCGCAGCGCAAGGGCGATCATGTCGTCCAGATCCTGTTGGTTGGCCCAGCCAAACGCGACGATATGTTCTTCCGCCACAAGGGGCGAATTCAGCCGATCGTCCTTGTAGTAATACTCCACGATCGGGCGCGGCAGGGCCATGCCTTCGGGGATACCCAGCCGGGACGACAGCTCGCCCGCGGCAAAATTGCGCACCACCACTTCCAACGGCAGGATTTCGGCCATCCGCACCATCTGTTCGCGCATGTTGACGCGGCGGATGAAATGGGTCGGCACGCCGATGGCGTTCAGCCCAGACATAAAGAATTCGGACAGGCGGTTGTTCAGCACGCCCTTGCCATCCACAGCGGCCGGTTTCGGCTCGGCCTCGGTCGGGGCGCTGTCATCCTTGAAATACTGGATCAGGGTGCCAGGTTCAGGCCCTTCGTAAAGGATCTTCGCCTTGCCCTCGTAGACCTTCTTCCTGCGCGCCATGCATGCCTCTTGTCCAACGGGCAAAAGGGCGGCGAAATGCCACCCTGCCCTTTGGTTCGGCTATACCCACTCAGCGTTAGCCGTGCAAGCCGGGCGCGCTTTGCAGCACTTGCGCGCAAGGCCTCTTGAACGCTGGCTTTGGTCCGGGCATATGAGGAGAAAGCCGCAGAATTCACCCGGAGGGCCCGCCCATGACCACCTTTGACGACCGCGAACACGCCTTTGAAGCAAAATTTGCCCATGATTCGGAAATGCAGTTCCGCGCCGAAGCCCGCCGCAACAAGCTGGTCGGTCTTTGGGCCGCTGGGCTTTTGGGCAAATCGGGCGATGCGGCCACCGACTACGCGATGAGCGTTGTCTCTGCCGATGTCGAAGAACCCGGCATCGAGGATGTGGTGCGTAAGGTCGCCGCGGATCTGGCTGGCAAAGCCACCGCCGACGAGGTGCGCGCCCAGATGGCAGCCCTGCTGCCCGTCGCCAAGGCCGAGTTGCTGTCGGAACTCTAAGGCCTACCCGGCCCTGTCAGATCAGGCCGCCCCCATGGCTTGGGGGCGGCTTTTTCATGGGCCAGCGCCACATGGTCTTTGTCGAATTTTCTTTTGCATTTTAGCTGTTAAGCCGCCCTGAACGCGCCCCCGCTAGTCTTGCCGAATTTGAAGCAAGGGGTGAACATGGCCTTTCTCGGCAGGTCAAAGGCGCGCGCGGCGCCGCAGTTTGATGCGGCGGTGGCCGGGGTCACCGAAGCAGATCCCTCTGTGGCAGGGCTGGCCACAACCTTGCGACGCTTTGGCCCCCGCACGGCGCTGTCGGTCAGTCTGACAGTCGTATTCCTGTGGCTGCTGTCAGACCGGCTGTCGCAGATTGACGGGCGGGCCCTGACCAATGCGGTTTGGCAATTGGCGCCTGCACAATGGCTGCAATCGCTGGGCCTCACCGCTGTCTCGTTCTGGGCGGTGGGGCGCTATGATGCGGTTTTGCACCGCCATTTGATGTCCGGGATGCCCGAACGATTGGCCCGGCGGGCCGGGATCGCCGCAATCGCGGTGTCGCAAAGCCTTGGGCTTGGCCTGATTTCCGGGGCGATCTTGCGCTGGCGGATGCTGCCGGGGTTCAGCCTGTGGCAGGCCACCCGGCTGACGGCGGCCGTGGCCCTGTCGTTTCTGGCGGGCTGGGCGGTTGTCACGGCAGCGACTTTGCTGATCCTGCCTAACGCCCCGTTCAAGCCTTGGGCAGCCCTTGGGCTGGGCCTTGCCCTTTGTCTGGCAGGTCTATCTATCCTTGGCCCGAAGCGCAGAATTTTGCCGTTCCGCTGGCCCAATGGCTTCGTGCTGGGCCGTTTGGTGGGGCTGTGCGCCGCCGACACGCTCGCCGCGGCGCTCGCGCTCTATGTTCTGCTGCCTGCGGGAAGTGAGCTCAGCTTTACCACCCTGCTGCCTGCGTTTTTGTTGGCGCTTGGGGCTGGGCTGGCACTTGGCACGCCGGGGGGGATGGGGCCATTTGAGATGACCTTGCTGGCACTTTTGCCAAGCACCGCCGAGCCCGATCTGCTGGTGGCGATCCTTGGCTGGCGCGTGGTCTATTATGTTTTGCCCGCCCTTGCCGGCGCCGGGCTGGCCATTCTTGCCCCACCCCCATCCACCCCGACCGCCCGGCCCCTCTTTGGATCGCTGCCCGGGGCTGATTTTTCGGCTCAGGATCAAGACGAATTGCCTGCCGAAACGGGCCTGCGCCATCAGGGCAGCCTTGCGCTGACCCGGGTTGGCGGGCTTGGCTGGCTGGTGGGGCGGCAAGGCCACGCGCTGATTGCGCTGCTGAACCCGCGCCCGATGGGCCGACCCCATGTCATCGATACAGCCCTGCGCGGCATGCGCCACCTTGCACGCAAAGAGGGGCGGATGTTTGCCGCCTATAAAACCGGAGGGCGGATCGCGGCCCGCGCCCGCGCCCACGGGCTTACCCCCCGCCGCATCGGGTGGGAGGCTTGGATTGTCCCTGCCAGCTACCGGCTCAACACGTCCAGCCGCTCTGGCCTGCGCCGCAAACTGCGCCGGGCCGAGGCTGCCGGCGTCAGTATTCGACACACCCCGACCGCGCAGGCCCCCTGGCCCGCGCTGCACCGCATTGCCGCCGACTGGGCGCAGGCCCATCACGGTGAGCGCGGGTTTTCCATGGGACGGCACGACCGCGCCTATCTGAGCCACCAAAGGTTATACGTCGCCTGGCAGCAGGACCGGCCCATCGCCTATGCTAGCTTTCACACGACACCCGACGAATGGGCGCTGGACCTGATGCGACATGGGAAAGATCTGCCGGATGGCACCATGCACAGCTTGCTACAAGCTGCCATCACCGATGCGGCCTGCGCGGGCGTGGCACGCCTGTCACTGGCCGCCGTGCCAGAGGGGGCCTTTGGCAGGGGCGATCTGGTCACCCGTCTGATCGCCGCCGTTGCGCCCGAAACAGCGGCCACCGGGCTGTTGCGTTTCAAATCCTGCTTCGCCCCGCATTGGTCGCCGCTTTACCTGATCGCTCCGGGTCGGTTGGGCCTTATGCTGGCGGGCCTGTCCTTGTGGCGGGCCATCACCCGACCACCGCCGATTTCGCGGCAAATCGAACAGGATGATGCGGAATATGAGTTTGCGTCGCGTCCCGGCCCGTGGCACATCCCTCAAAAGACTGACTGATGCCCCGATTGTTGCCCCGGAGGATGCCATGACCACGGATGCCCTTTCCAAACTGCTTGCCACCCGCGATTGGCTGATGGCCGACGGGGCCACCGGCACCAACCTGTTCAACATGGGACTGACGGCGGGCGAACCGCCCGAGTTTTGGAACGTTGAACACCCCGACCGCATCCGCAGCCTGTATCGCAGTGCGGTCGAGGCCGGGTCTGACATCTTTCTGACCAATACCTTCGGCGGCAATGCAAGCCGGTTGAAGCTGCACAATGCCCAAGGCCGCGTGCGCGAATTGAACCGCATCGGGGCCAGCCTTGGCCGCGAGATTGCCGATGCGGCGGGCCGCCCGGTGGTGGTGGCAGGCTCGGTCGGCCCGACGGGCGATATTTTCGAACCCATGGGCACGCTGACCCATGCCGCCGCGGTGGAAATGTTCCACGAACAAGCCGAAGGCCTGAAAGAAGGCGGGGCGGATGTCTTGTGGATCGAAACGATCTCGGCCCCCGAAGAATACAAAGCTGCCGCAGAGGCGGCAAAACTTGCCGGCATGCCGTGGTGCGGTACCATGAGCTTTGACACCGCCGGACGCACCATGATGGGCGTCACATCGGCCGGGATGGTCGAAATGGTCCGGGGCATGGCCAACCCGCCTTTGGCCTTTGGGGCCAATTGCGGTGTGGGTTCGTCGGATCTGATGCGGACGGTGATGGGCTTTGTCGCTGCCGGCCCTTCGGTGCCGCTGATCGCCAAGGGCAATGCCGGAATTCCGAAATACCACGATGGCCATATCCATTATGACGGCACGCCCGAGTTGATGGCGGAATATGCGGTGCTCGCGCGCGACGCCGGAGTGCGGATCATCGGCGGGTGCTGTGGCACCATGCCTGACCATCTGCGCGCCATGCGGGCCGCGCTGGAAAGCCGTCCGCGCGGGCCGGTGCCGTCACTCGACGACATTCAGGCCAAGCTTGGAGCGTTTTCTTCGGTGTCCGATGGCACCGACGGTGCGGGCCCGGCTCCGCGCGAACGTCGCGGGCGGCGGGGTTAATCCCGTCGCAGATGCGCCAATAGCGCGGCGGTCAGCCGCGCGCGCCGCGTTGTCGGCTTCCAGATCATGACATAGGGCCAAGGCATCGGCAGGGCCGGCCCCGGCAGGCGGGTAATCAACCCTGCCTGGAGGTCCGCTTCCGCCAGATGGGCGGGCACCAGCGCCGCCCCAAGACCCGCCCGCGCCGCCGCCAAGGCTAGCGCCGTTTGCCCAACGCGAAGCCCCTGTGTCGGGGCCTCGCCCAGAGCGGCCGTATGATACCAGCGTGACCATGACGGCGCTGCGGCATGCGACGGCCCCCAATCGGTATGGACAAGGCGTGTCGGCCCCCGCTCCGGATCATCGCCGGGGGCCGACACGGCAATGATCTCATCGGCAAACAGGGTTTCGACCCGGTGATCGGGATAAAAATGCGCGCCATAGGTCAGACGCAGGGTGGCCCCTGACAGATCGACGGGGTCTTCCTCGATCCGCAGGTCTAGATCGCCCAACCGATCAAAGCCGACAAGCCGCGGCACCAGCCAGTGATCCGCAAAGGACGGCAGACAAGACAGGATCATTCGGGACGGCCCCGTGTCTTGCCCCAAATCTTGGGCAAGTCCAGACAGTTCGGCAAAAGCCAGATCAACCCGCGCCTGCACCGCGCGGCCCGCATCGGTCAGTGTCAGCCGATTGCCCTGCCGCAAGAAAAGCTCCTTGCCGAAATGCGCCTCCAGCGCACGAATTTGCAGCGACACCGCCGCCGCCGTCACCCCCAGTTCGGACCCGGCGCGGGTGAACGAGCCGTGTCTGGCCGCGATTTCAAAGGCTCGCAAAGCAGTCAAGGGCGGAAGGGCCATGGCTTTCCCCTAATTTTTCTTGGGATAACCTACAATTTCTCTCATTGCGCCGCGAGGGAAAAATCCCAAGATTGGCGAAAGCGCAGCCAACAGGACCCACGCCATGCAAGACCTCATCGACCTTGACGCCTACCCCTTGGACAAACCCGGCACCCAAGCCTACGAGGCGCTCGTCGCCCGCTGCCGCCGCGCGTTGGCGCGCGATGGCATGTTCGATCTGGCAGGGTTCCTGAAGCCGCAAGCTCTGGCTCAGGCCTTGGCCGAGGTCGCCGCCCATCAGGATCAGGCCTTCACCCATGCACGCGATCACAACATCTATTTTCGCAAGGAAATTCCGGGTCTTGGCGCAGATCACCCCGCGCTGAAACCGTTTCGCACAGTGAACCATACGCTGTGCGCTGATCAGATCGGCGGTACCTTGCAACGGCTTTACGAATGGCCGGCGTTTGCCGCCTTCTTGGCGGACGCCATGGAAAAGCCCGCGCTTTACACCATGGATGACCCGCTGGCCCGGCTGAACGTGATGACGTACCGCACGGGTGAGGCGCTGAACTGGCACTTTGACCGGTCGGAATTCACCACAACCATTCTGCTGCAGGCCCCGGATCAGGGCGGTCTGTTCGAATATCGCACCGATCTGCGGTCTGAAACCGATCAAAATTACGACGGCGTGGCGCGGATGCTGGCGGGCCAAGACCCCGAGGTGCAGCGGGTGAAACTGGTGGCGGGCGGGCTGAACGTGTTCCGCGGCCGCAACACCGCCCATCGCGTCACCCCGGTTGAGGGCACCACCGATCGGCGCATTGCGGTGTTTTCCTTTTATGACCGCCCCGGCGTGCGCATGACCGACGAGGAGCAAAAAGGGTTTTACGGCCGCGCCGCCTGAACCGCCCAGCGTTTTGCAAAACTCCGGACCGATTACGGGGCTGAAATCGGCTTAAAACAGGGTCAACTGGTCCCCGGCCCGCGCCGGGGGCTGGAACAGATCGCAGCGCAGCGGCGGCAACCGCGTTGCAAGGCCCAGCCGCGCCACCGCCTTGTCAAACCGCTGGCGCAAAAGATCGGCCCACATTCCCACACCCGTCATGCGCTGACCAAAGGCGGGGTCATAATCCTGCCCGCCATGCATCTCGCGGATGCGGGCCATGACCTTGGCGGCCCGGTCGGGATACTGCGCCGCCAACCAATGTTGAAACAGGCCCGACACCTCGCGCGGCAATCGTAGCGCGATGTAACTTGCCGCCACGGCACCGGCCCCATGAACCGCCTGCAGGATCGGCTCCAGTTCCGAATCAGACAGCCCCGGAATCACCGGCGCCACCATGGCCCGCACCGGGATACCCGCCTCGGCCAAGCGCTGGATGGTCGCCAATCGCCGGGCAGGCGCAGGGCAGCGCGGCTCCATGCTGCGCGACAGGCGCGCATCCAGCGTCGTGACTGAAATTCCGACCCGTAACAAACCCTTAGCCGCCATAGGCGCCAAAAGGTCGATGTCGCGTTCGATCAGCGTGCCCTTGGTGGTGATCGCCAGCGGGTGATTGAACGCGGACAGCACCTCTAGCACCTCGCGCATCACGCGCTGCGTGGCCTCGATCGGTTGATAAGGGTCGGTATTGGTGCCGATCGCAACGGTCGCCACCTGATAGTTTTTCGCCCGAAACTCTCGTTCCAGCACCGCCCCGATCCCCGGCCGGGCGACCAGCCGGGTTTCGAAATCCAGCCCCGGCGACAGGTTCAAGAAGGCATGGCTTGGCCGAGCAAAACAATAGACGCAACCATGTTCACAGCCCCTGTAGGGGTTGATAGAGCGGTCAAAGGGCAGATCGGGCGACCGGTTATAGGCCAACGCAGAACGGGCGCGTTCCTGCCGCACCTCGGTCGCGACCAACCGTTCCGTTTCCGGCAGATCCCAGCCGTCATCAAAAGCGACATGCGCAGCCGTCTCAAACCGCCCCGTGGCGTTCGACGCGGCCCCGCGTGCGCGCAAGCGTTGCCCCTGTTTCAATGCCGCATCACCGATTTTCATGGCAAAAATATAGAACATATGGCGAACATATGGAATCACTTTTTGCGCCCTTTCTGCTTGCTGTCGGCTTTCGCTTGGGGCATGTCGGAAAACGCAAAGTGCCAAATCGGCTTTCACCGCATCAGGGGCACAAAGCCCCGAAGGAGCGCATCATGTCCGACGACGAAATCATCCTGTCTGAACTCAATGACGAAGAACTTGTGCTGCAAATGCACGACGACCTCTACGACGGTCTGAAGGAAGAGATCGAAGAGGGTGTGAACCTTCTGATCGCGCGCGGCTGGACGCCCTACGACGTTCTGACCAAAGCTCTGGTTGCAGGCATGACCATCGTCGGCGCCGACTTCCGCGACGGCATCCTGTTCGTGCCGGAAGTTCTGCTGGCCGCCAACGCCATGAAGGCCGGGATGCACATCCTGAAGCCGCTTCTGGCCGAAACCGGCGCACCGCGCATGGGCAAGATGGTGATCGGCACCGTCAAAGGCGACATCCACGACATCGGCAAGAACCTCGTCGCGATGATGATGGAAGGCGCTGGCTTTGAAGTTGTCGATCTGGGCATCAACAATGCCGTCGAGAAGTATCTTGAAGCGCTGGAAACCGAAAAGCCCGATATCCTTGGCATGTCGGCTCTGTTGACCACCACCATGCCCTACATGAAGGTCGTGATCGACACCATGAAGGAAAAGGGCCTGCGCGATGACTACATCGTTCTGGTCGGCGGTGCGCCGCTGAACGAAGAATTCGGCAAGGCCATTGGGGCCGACGCCTATTGCCGCGACGCTGCTGTGGCCGTGGAAACCGCCAAGACCTGGGTTTCCCGCAAGCACAACCAGCTGAGCGCCTAATCACTACGGCATAATCCTTGCAAACCCCGGGCCTTGCGCCCGGGGTTTTGCTTTTGCGACGGCTCTTTTGCCCCTTGGCTTTCCCTCCCTCGGCACCCACATTGAGGGCAAAGGAGTCGCCCATGCCGCTGCCGCATTTCCTTGGTCTTCTGCTTGCCGTGATCGCCGCCGCCGGTCTGACGGTTTGGGCCGCATCCGGGCTGAACCTGTCTTTGGGCGTCATGGCGAGCTGCGCCCTCCTGGCCGCCTTTGCCATCCGGGCCTTTGCATGGCCGTGACAGCCCCCAATGCCGCCCTGCCCGACGACACCACGCTGACGGAACAAGGCATGGATGGGCAAGGCGCGGGCAAGGTCTTGTTGATCGCCTGCGGGGCGCTTGCGCATGAGGTTGTGGCGCTGAAGCGGCTGAACGGCTGGACGCATCTTGATCTGCAATGCCTGCCGGCAAAACTGCACCTCTACCCCGACCAGATCACCGCCGAAGTCGCCCGCACAGTCCATGAAAAGCGCGGCGAATACGGACAGATCTTTGTGCTTTACGCCGATTGCGGCACCGGCGGGCTTTTGCAGGAAAAATGCAAGGAACTGGGCGTTGAAATGCTGTCCGGCCCGCATTGCTATTCGTTTTTCGAAGGCAACACCGCATTTGCAGCCCATGAAGACGAGATCACGGCCTTTTACCTCACCGATTTTCTTTGCCGCCAGTTTGACGCGTTCGTCTGGCGCCCGATGGGGTTTGACCGCCACCCCGAACTGATTCCGATGATGTTCGGCAATTACACCAAGCTGGTCTATCAAGCGCAGACCGATGATCCAGCGCTGGACGCCAAGGCGCAGGACTGTGCCGCGCGGCTGGGTCTGGCTTATGAGCGGCGCTTTACCGGCTATGGCGATCTGGCGGTGGAACTCTCCCGCGTCGCCACCCGCGCCTGAAGAACTCCCATGCTGTTGCCCCCTGCATTTTTGGCAGAGCTTGCCGATGTTCTAGGCCCGCGGCTGTCCACCTCGGCGGGCGAACGCGCGTTGCACGCCCAAAGTGAAAGCTACGCCCGCGCCGGCGCGCCCGATGCTGTGGCCTACCCCCAGACAACCGACGAGGTTGCCCGCATTGCAGCGCTTTGCGCCAGCCATCAGGTGCCGATGACGGCTTGGGGTGCGGGGACATCGCTGGAAGGTCACGCCTTGGCGGTAAAGGGCGGATTGACCATCGACTTTCGGCATATGAATCAGGTGCTTGCGGTTTATCCTGAGGACATGCTTTGCGTCGTGCAACCGGGGATCACGCGCGAAGATCTGAACCTTTGGCTGCGCGATACCGGCCTGTTCTTTCCCGTTGATCCCGGCGCCAATGCCACGCTTGGCGGCATGGCCTCGACCCGGGCTTCTGGCACGACGGCGGTGCGCTATGGCACCATGCGCGACAATGTTCTGGGGCTGGAGGTGGTTCTGTCGGGCGGGCGTCTCATTCGCACCGGCACCTCTGCCCCCAAATCGGCTGCGGGCTATGATCTGACCGCACTGTTTGTCGGGGCCGAAGGCACGCTCGGGCTGATCACCGAGTTGACGCTGCGGCTGCATGGCCAACCCGAGGCGGTTTCAGCCGCCAGCTGCGCCTTTCCCGATCTGGCGGCAGCGGTGGATTGCGTCATCGCCACCATCCAGACCGGGCTTCCAATGGCGCGGATCGAATTTCTGGACCCGGCCACAGTCGCCGCCTGCAATGCCTTTTCCGGCACCGCACTGCCGCTGGCGCCGCTGTTGTTGGTCGAATTTCACGGCAGCCCCAAGGCGGTTGCCGAACAGGTGGAACGCTTTGGCGCCATTGCTGCCAGTCATGGCAGTTCGGGGTTTCTCTGGGCCCGTGCCACTGAGGACCGCCGGCGGCTGTGGAAGATGCGCCACGAGGCCTACCGCGCCATTCTGGCCAGCCGTCCGGGTGCGACGGCGATTGTCACCGATGTCTGCGTGCCCATCTCGGCCCTCGCCCAAGCGGTCGAGGAAACCCGCGCCGATATCGCGGCCTCCGGCCTGCCCGGCCCGATCCTTGGCCATGTCGGCGACGGGAATTTTCACGCCATCCTGCTTGTCAATCCGGCCGACCCCGGCGAGGGTGACACGGCTCGACAGCTCGCCACCCGCATGGCAGAACGCAGCCTGCGTCTGGGTGGCACCATTACCGGCGAACATGGTGTCGGCTTTGGCAAGCTGCCGCTGATGGCCGCGGAACATGGTGCGGCCTGGACCATCATGGGCCATATCAAGCGCGCGCTTGATCCGCATGATCTGATGAACCCCGGCAAACTGGTGCCACAACCGAAGGTGCGCTGATGACCCCCGAAGATTTCACCCGCGCCTTTGCCTATGCCTTTGGCGACCATGACGCGGCAGGTTTGGCCGAATTGCTGGCCGACGATGGCAGCACCCAGACCCTGACCGGCATCTGGGCCGAAGGGCGCGAGGACGCACGGCTTGCCTTTGAGGCCGAGGCGACCGGCATCTTTTCCCGCGCCCGTCTGGTGACGGGCAAAGGCACCGTGTTGCCGCTTGCCTCGGATGTGGCCCTGCTGCGGCAACGCTTTGTGGTGACGGGGGCAATTCATGAAGATGGCACCGAAATGCCCCGCTTTGGCGCGATGCTGGTCGCCGTGTTGCGCAGTGACGGGCTGAATTGGCGGGCGGCGCAACTCAGCTTCACGCTGATCGCCTGACCGCTTTCGGCGCTGCGCCCGTGCTAGGCCAAAAGCGCCCGCGCCGCCTCGCGCGCGGCATCGGTCACGGTGTCACCGGCCAACATGCGGGCGATTTCCTCGATCCGATCGTCCGGCGACAGGGTGGCCACCGTCGATAGGGTGGCACCGTCCGCGACCCGTTTCGACACCTGCCAGTGATGCGCGCCCTTGGCCGCGACCTGCGGGCTGTGGGTGACGACCAGCACCTGCGCCCGCTCGGCCAGCGCTTTCAACCGCCGCCCCACCGCATCCGCCGTGGCCCCGCCAACGCCGCGGTCGATTTCGTCAAAGATCATTGTCATGCCGGGGCTGTCGCCCATGAGACAAACCTTCAGCGCCAACAGAAAACGGCTGAGTTCACCGCCCGAGGCAATCTTGTTCAGCGCCCCCGAGGGTGCGCCGGGGTTGGTGGCAACGGTAAAGGTGACCAGATCCACCCCGTCCGGCCCAGCCTCGCCGTTGGTGATCTCGGTGGCAAATACCGCGCGCTCCATCTTGAGCGGGGCGAGTTCTGCCGCCATGGCAGCATCAAGCCGCTTGGCGGCCGCCCGTCGCGCCAAGGTCAAGGCGCCTGCCTCGCGGGCATAGGTGGCGTCGGCCTCGCTGACAGCTTTTTCCAGCTTGGCCAGCCCCGCCGCCCCACCATCAATTGCCGCCAGCCGCCCACGGGCCGCTTCGGCAAATGTGCCAAGTTCGTCGGGCAGCACATTATGTTTCCGCGCCAGCGCACGGATGGCGAACAGCCGCTCTTCCAGCGCCTCGAGTTCGGACGGGTTGAAATCAAGCCCGGTGAGCGCGTCTTCCACGCCGCCCGTCGCCTCTCCCAGCTCGATCAGGGCCCGGTTCAGCGCGGCCATGGCCATATCAAGCCGCCCCTCGGCCTTGTCGGCCGCCCCTTCCAGCCAGCGCAGCGCGTCGCGCATCTGGCCCTCGGCGCCGTCGGACAAGGCGCCATGGGCGCGGGAAATATCGGTGCGGATGCGGGCGGCCCCCTGCATCAGGCGGCGACGGGCGTCGAGGATGGCCTCCTCGCCCGGCAAGGGGTTCAACTTGTCGAACTCGGCAACGGCGTGGCGCAGGAAGTCTTCTTCGACCTGCGCCCGGTCCAGTGCGCTGCGCGCCTCGGCCAAGGCGTCGCGCGCCTGCGCCCGCGCCCGCCACGTCGCCCTCATCGGGCCAAGATCACGGCCCGCAAAGGCATCCAACAACGCCCGGTGGCCACGCGGGTTCAAAAGCCCACGGTCATCATGCTGGCCATGCAATTCCACCAGCGTATCGGACAGATCGCGCAGCACATCGCCCGACACGCGGCGATCATTGATCCAAGCTGTCTTGCGGCCATCGGCACTGTTGATCCGGCGCAGGATCACCTCGCCATCTTCGGCAGAAATCCCAGCCTCGACCAGTATTGCATGACCCGCATGGCCGGGGGGCAGATCAAAAACCGCCACCACTTCGCCCTGCGCGGCCCCCGTGCGCACCAGTTCGGCCCGCCCGCGCCAGCCAAGCACAAAGCCCAAGGCATCGAGCAGAATGGATTTCCCCGCCCCGGTTTCCCCGGTCAACACATTCAGCCCCGGCCCAAGGGTCAGGGACAGACGGTCGATGATCAACACATCGCGGATATCAAGGCTGCGTAGCATATTGGCCCCGTTGGGTGGGCATGTCGCCCCCCGCCCTTACAACCATTCGCCCTTGATCATCTGGCGATAGATGGTCGAGAGCCAGTTGGTTCCCTTGGCTTCTGGTGCCAGCCCCTGCCCTTTCAACAACCTGAAGCTGTCTTCGTAGAACGGGCTGGATTGATAGTTATAGCCAAGAATGGCGGCGGCGGTCTGTGCCTCGTCGGTAAAGCCAAGCGCCAGATAGGCCTCGGTCAGACGGTGCAGTGCCTCGGCGGTGTGGGTGGTGGTCTGGAAGTCCTGCACCACAACCTTGAAGCGGTTGATGGCGGCGGTGTAATTCTTGCGCTTCAGGTAGTAGCGTCCGATTTCCATTTCCTTGCCGGCCAGATGGTCAAAGGCCATGTCGAACTTCATCATCGACGACTTGGCATATTCGCTGTCGGGATATTGTTCGATCACGGTCCGCAGCGATTGCAGCGCTTGGAACGTCAGGCCCTGATCGCGGCCAACCTCGTCAATCTCGTCATAATAGGACAGCGCCATCAGATAGGCGGCATAGGCGGCGTCTTCGTCGCCGGGGTAGAAATCAAGGTAACGCTGCGCCGCGATGCGGGCCTCTTCGTATTCCTTGGATTTGTGCAGCACAAAGGCCTGCATGATCAGTCCGCGCTTGGCCCATTCGGTATAGGGATAAAGCCGCTCAACCTCGGCGAAATAGCGCAAGCTGTCGCCCGGTTTGCGGGCGGTTTCCAGGATCAGCTCACCCCGTTTGTAGATTTCTTCGGGCGGCAGATCGTCAAGCGGAGCATCTTGTTTGCTTTTTGCCCCGCCGCCGCAAGCCGCGAGCGAAACCGCCAGAAGTGCCGTGCAAAGACCCAACCGCACTGCACTTTTGAAATCGCCTGCCATCTTCCGAATATCCTGTGTTCGCTGCCCGCAACGCCACCAAAATGAGCCGGCTTCCCCGATCTCTGGCTTGTGGTAGCACAGAAAAATCCGGGGCGCAAAATGGCTTTCGCTGCCCCGGCCAACAGATTTCAGCCGATCACCGGCAGATCGTGGCGTACAACGCCAACACCGGGCAATTTGCCGCTGGCCAAACCCACACAATCATGGGCGCGCCATGCGGTCGGATCGGCGAAAACGGCGCGCAACAGGCGGTTGGTCAGCGCATGTCCAGCGCGGATTCCGATGTAACGGCCAAGGATCGGCCCCCCGGCCAGCGCCAGATCCCCCAGCGCATCCAGCATCTTATGGCGCACAGGTTCGTCGGCATGGCGCAAACCACCCGGCGACAGAACCTTGTCCCCTTCAAAGACCACGGCATTTTCCAGCGTGCCCCCCAGCGCCAGCCCGCGTTCGCGCATGGCGATCACCTCGGCATTGCGGCAAAAGGTGCGGCTGTCCGAAAGTTCGCGCACAAAGGCACCATTGGCCATGTTCAGCGCCTTTTCCTGCACGCCAATTGCGGCATCCGCAAAATCAATGCGGAAATCAATCTCCAGCATGTCGGCAGGTTCCAACCGCGCCACGGCCGCACCATCGCGCACCTCAACCGGTTTCAGGATCTTGATCGCGCGCACCGGGGCCGATTGCGCCTGCAACCCGGCCTCAAGAAAGGCAGCGACGAACAGGGCGGAGGACCCGTCCAGAATAGGCACCTCGGGTCCATCAATGTCGATCAATGCATTGTGGATCGCAGAACCGGCAAGGGCAGCCATGATGTGTTCGATGGTAGAGACAGACACCCCCGCCGCATTGGCGATCAGCGTGCAAAGTTTCGACGGCACCACCGCATCCCAACGGGCCGGAACCAGCACATTGGCGGCAAGATCGGTGCGACGGAACCAGATGCCATGATCTTCGTCCGCAGGATGCACCACCATCGTCACCGGCGCACCCGAGTGCAAACCGACGCCGTGGAAGCTGACCGAACGTACCAGAGTGTTTTGCACCGTAAGAAGATCCCGTATCGCAAGGCGGCATGCGCCCTTTTCTGGTCTCTTAGGTAAGTCTGACGCGCTTTTATCTCAATTCACAGTTTGTGACGGTATGTGACAGGAATTTCTTCGGTCAACATGTTGATAAAAAATGACAAAGCCCGGATCACTCCGGGCTTTGTCACATCTGTTACAAGAACGGTCGGGGCCGACTCAGTTGGCCTGACGGCGCAGGAAGGCCGGAATCTCGATCCGGTCCTGATCGCCGCCATGGTCCTGCTCGTCGTCATAGGCGGTGACCGGCGGTTGGGCGCGGCCCATCGGGGCGCGATCCGCTGCGGGTTCGGCATGACCGCCACCCGCCATCCGGCTGATCAGACCACCGATGCCAAAGCGCGGACGGCTTTCTGCCGGCTTCGGCGCAGGGGCGGCTTGGCGTGCGGCCTGCGGTTGGCCCATGGCACCACGTGCGGTGGGTTGCGGCGCCGGGCCTTTCGACACGGCGGCTTGCAGACGGGCGATTGCCGCAGCAGACGGCGCGCCGGGCTTGGGCGCGACAAAGCTTTGCGCGTCGGCATCCAGCGCCGCGGTAGAGCGGGCGACCTGCGGGGCCTGCGGTTGCGGGCGGTAGGCCGGCGGCGGCAGGTCATTCTCGTTGATGTCTTCGGCTTCGGCCGCATAGCTCGGCGCGGCAAGATCGTGGTCAAAGAGCGAAGCTTCGGGGGCATAGGCCATCGGCGCGGGTGCCGGAGCCTGTGCGATCGGGGCCTGCGCCGCAACCGGGGTCGCCACTGGCGAGACCGTCAGGGTCATCGGCGCTTCGCGCTTCGGTTCGGGCGCGGTGAAGGTCGCGGCCAAAGGCGCGCCCATCGGGCGGCGGGCCACCGGGGTTTCCGGCTTGGCTTGCGCCACGTCGATCCCGGTTGCGACCACCGACACCCGCAGGGTGCCTTCCATCGAGGTGTCCAAGGTCGAACCGACGATGATATTGGCGTCGGGGTCCACCTTTTCACGAATGATATTGGCGGCTTCGTCCAGTTCAAACAGCGTCAGGTCATAGCCGCCGGTGATGTTGATCAGCACACCTTTGGCGCCATGCAGGCTGATTTCGTCCAGAAGCGGGTTTGCAATGGCCTTTTCGGCGGCTTGCACGGCGCGATCTTCGCCCGCGGCTTCGCCGGTGCCCATCATGGCCTTGCCCATTTCGTCCATCACGGCGCGAACGTCAGCGAAATCAAGGTTGATAAGGCCCGGACGCACCATCAGATCGGTCACGCCTTTGACACCTTGATACAGCACGTCGTCAGCCATCGCGAAGGCTTCGGTAAAGGTCGTGCGCTCATTGGCCAGACGGAACAGGTTCTGGTTCGGGATGATGATAAGGGTATCGACAACCTTTTGCAGCGCCGCGATGCCTTCTTCGGCCTGACGCATGCGCTTGTTGCCCTCGAACTGGAAGGGCTTGGTCACCACGCCGACGGTCAGCACGCCCAACTCACGCGCGGCTTGCGCGATGATAGGGGCAGCGCCCGTGCCGGTGCCGCCACCCATGCCAGCGGTGATGAAGCACATGTGTGCGCCCGCCAGATGGTCGACGATTTCTTCAATGGTTTCTTCGGCAGCAGCGGCACCCACGGTCGGACGCGCACCGGCGCCCAGACCCTCGGTCACCTTGACACCCATCTGGATGCGGGCTTCGGCCTTGGACTGCTGCAGCGCCTGAGCATCGGTATTCGCAACAACGAACTCCACACCCTCAAGCTGCTGTTCGATCATGTTGTTGACCGCATTGCCGCCCGCCCCGCCAACGCCGAAGACCGTAATCCGGGGCTTCAGCTCTTCGCGTGCATCGCTCATGATCAAGTTAAGTGCCATGTTATGTCCGCCTGCCTTTTTCTGGGCGGTGCGCCCCGCCAGTTGCCGTTCCGGTCTTCTCGCAACCTGTCCCTAAGTCACGATTTGCCGAATTATCCCCGATTCTATCCACAAGCCGACACAAGGTCACGCGAAAAAACGCGCGACCCACAAAATATAGTCCGAATTACGACGGTGTTAGCGGGATCTTGCCGGTGCCGCAGAATATTGCGGATTACCAGTTGTCCTTAAACCACCGGAAGGCCCGCTTCAGCGACCGCGCCGGATAGCGCTCGGCGGGAATGTCGAAATCCCACCACTCATCCTGCGGATGGGCTGCAAACAGGCACAGGCCAACGGCGGACGAAAACGCAGGGCCAGTTGCCGCTTGCGGAAGCCCCTGCACACGCAAGGGGCGCCCCATGCGCACGCGGGCGCCCAAGATGCGGCTGGCCAGCCCGTCAAGGCCGGGGATCTGACTTGCCCCACCGGTCAGCACGATCTGCTGGCTTGGCAGCGTGTCAAAGCCCGCCACATCCAGACGCGCACGCACCTCTTCCAGAATTTCCTCAACACGCGGGCGCATGATGCCGATCAACTCAGTCCGGCTGACCTGACGGCGATCCTTTTCCCAATCGCCCGAGTCGCCGCCCATCTCGATCATCTCGCGATCATCCATGCCCGTGGCATGCACGCCGCCGTGCTTGGTCTTGATCCGCTCGGCCACAGCCATCGGCACTTCCAGCCCCTTGGCGATATCCGAGGTCACATGATCGCCGCCCATCCGCACAGCGTCTGAGAAAATCATGTGCTTTTTCATAAAGATAGAAATGCCGGTCGCGCCACCGCCCATGTCGATGCAGGCGGCGCCCAACTCTTGCTCGTCTTCAACCAACGAGGAAATCGCCGAAACATAAGACGACGAGGCAATGCCCGCCAATTCCAGATCACAGCGTTTGATGCAGTAAAGCAGGTTCTGAATGACCGAGGCATCGACCGTCAGAAGGTGCATGTCACAGGCCAGCCGATTGCCAATCTGCCCACGCGGATCGCCAAGGCCAGACCGGTGATCCAGCGCAAAGTTGACCGGCTGGGCGTGCAGCACTTCGCGGCCCTCACCCAAAGGCGGCACATCGCATGCAGCCAACACACACGCCACATCCTGTTCGGACACCACGGAATCCTGCAAATCCCATTCGCCCGCCAGACCATAGCTGCGCGGCTCTGCGCCCGAGAAACAGGCAACCACGTGGTCAACCCGAACATTGGCCATCTTCTGCGCCGCCTGCACGGCAGTACGGATGGCCCGTTCGGTTTCGTTCATCACCGAGATTTCGCCGAAGCGCACGCCGCGCGACCGCGTCGTGGCTGCCCCGATCACCCGGAACCCGGCGTGACCCGCGATCGAGCCAACCCCGTCGCTTTCGCCCGAAGTGTCGGATCCGTCGAAGTGCAGCACAAGGCAAGCGATTTTCGAGGTGCCAACGTCAAGGATGGCCACCACACCACGTTGCATCGCCGCGCGGCGCAAGGCGCGCATCGCGCGCTGGGACTGGTAGAGATCGGTCACAGGTCGCTCTCCGTTTTCTTTTCTTCTTCGGGGATCAGGCCGCGAGCGCGGCGGGCTTGCAGAAGGGCATCTTCCCCAAGCCGCAGAATGGGACGCTTTTCATCGCGCAAATCAATGGCCGCAAGGTCACGGCCCAAAAGGTCTTCGGCTTGGTCCAGCGCCAAAAGACGCTCCAGCGCCTGCACCGGGCGGTCCTCGGGCAACAGCAGACGCTGATTGCGGTCCAGAACCATATCCCAGCGCCGGTCGCCCATGCGAACCAGACCGCGCAGACGCTTCATCATCGGGCCGGCCGCATCGACCAGCTCCAAGGCTTCAGCGGCGGCTTCATCTGCGCCCTCGCCAACGATCACCGGCAAATCAGGGCGATCGGCGCGCGAGGCTAGTCCGGCCACACGATGACCTTCGGCGTCCAGCAAGGTCAGCCCTTGCGGTCCACGCCAGATCAGCGCCGGAACCCGTTCGGTGATGGTGACCTGCAACACGCCGCCCGACCGCACCGCCAGCTCTGCCGCCGCAATGGCGTCCAGCGTCTCGGCCCGTTCGCGCAAGGCATCAAGGTCAAGGTCAAACGAGGAGACCGGGAATTTCACCTGCAACCGGGAGCGCACAGCATCGGCCAGATCGGGCGAAGCGCCCTCGACCGCCAAAAGACTGACGCGAAACTCCGGACGGGCCTGAAATTGCTCTTTCAAGCTTTCATAGACGCCTGCAATCGCGGTGCGACGGCCTTCGCTGGCCAGCACCAGCCCGACCACTGCCGTCACAACCAAGGCCGGCAGGCCAACGCGGAACAGCACGCGAAACACCGGCGTCAACATCAGCCGTTGCATCTTGTAGTCCCAATAGCTCGGCGCCGGATCGTGGCGGCGTGCGCCCTGCGGCCCAGCCTGCGGCGCCTCGCCCGAGGCCCCCATGGCGGCCCCGCGGGCAGCGCCCATCACGGCGCCTTTCGCAGCCCCGACCAGCGCGCCGGTCAGGCCGCGCGGCGCAGAGTTCATCGGCGGGGGACGGCGGTTCAGCGGTTGCATGACGCATCCTCCACCATCCAGCGGCAAAGATCAGGGAAAGCGATCCCGCAATAGGCGGCCTGTTCGGGCGCCAGAGAGGTCGGCGTCATGCCGGGCTGGGTGTTCGTTTCCAAAAGGATCAGACCGGCCAAGCCGCGTGTTTCGTCCCAGCGAAAATCAGTGCGGCTGACACCGCGGCACCCCAGCGCCTTGTGGGCACGCAGAGCGTAATCCATGCAAGCGTCCGTGATGTCCTGCGGCACTTCCGCCGGCAGGACATGGCGCGAACCACCGGTCGAATATTTGGCGGTATAGTCATACCAGCCTTCGGTGATGATATCGGTCAGGCAAAGCGCCCGGTCGCCCATGACGGCCACCGTCATCTCCCGCCCTGGCGCATAGGTTTCCACCATCACCACTTCGGGCATGGTTTCGGCCAGTCGCGGCGCGTTCGAGCCGGGATGCACGATATAGACCCCGACTGACGAGCCTTCGTTGTTCGGCTTGACCACATAGGGCGGGGGCAGCACGTGATGCGCCTCTACCTCTTCGCGGCAGGCCAGACGGCTTTGCACGGTGGGCAGGCCAGCGGCGGTGTAAACCTCTTTGGCCTTTTGCTTGTCCATCGCAAGCGCAGAGGCCAACACGCCCGAATGGGTATAGGGGATGCGCAGCCATTCAAGAATGCCTTGAACACAACCATCCTCGCCCCAGCGACCATGCAGCGCATTAAAGGCAACGTCGGGCTTGATGTCGGACAGGCGTGCGGCCAGATCGGGGCCGCAATCGACCTCGACCACCTCATATCCGGCCTCCCTCAGGGCTTTGGCGCATTCACGCCCAGATGACAGCGAAACCTCCCGCTCTGCGGAGGAACCACCCATCAAAACCGCCACTTTGGAGACCATCCGCCCGGATGTTCCCGCCATGTTTTTACTGCCTCAGTCCGGGGTTAGCCCCCGTGACACTCTTATTGATTTACCGCGGGGGTTCGCCCACCCGCATGATTTCCCACTCTAGCGTGATACCACTCTGTTGGAAAACCCTTTTTCGCACGTCCTCCCCCAGATTTTCCAAATCGGCGGCCGTCGCCCCCCCGATATTGATGAGAAAGTTCGAATGCTTGGGGCTCATCTGCGCGCCACCAAGGGTTGCGCCCCGCATCCCCGCGTCGTCAATCACCTTCCACGCCTTCAGGTCCTGACTGTCATCCGCGCGGCCAGTGCTGGAAAATCCGGCCGGATTGCGAAAGGTGGACCCCGCACTGCGGTCTTTCGTCGGCTGGCTGGCGTCGCGTTTGGCGATCTGGTCCTGCATCCGTGCCTCCAGCGCGTCGGGGTCGCCGGGCACTGCGCGGAATTGCGCCGAAACGATCACCCAGCCCTCGGGCAAGGTCGAGGCGCGATAGGCCAGATGCAGGTCGGCGGCGGGAATGTCCCTGACCTCACCCGCCCGCGTCACCACTCGCACCGACAGCAGATTGTCCGCGACATACGCGCCATAGCAGCCTGCGTTCATCCGCACCGCACCGCCAATGCTGCCCGGAATGGTGCGCAGAAAGGTCAGATCCAGCCCCGCCTCGGCGGCTTTGCGCGCCACATGCGCATCCAGCGCTGCGGCCCCTGCGGTCACCGTCGTGCCGTCAACCGCAATGCCATTGAACCCGCGTCCCAACCGGATCACCACCGCCCGGATGCCGCCATCGCGCACGATCAGGTTTGACCCCACACCCATGGGAAAGACCGCAACAGCCGGATCAAGCGCGGCCAGAAATTCGGCCAGATCCGCCTCATCCGCGGGAGAAAACAGCCAATCGGCCGGGCCACCGACCCGCAGCCAAGTCAGATCAGCCAAGGGCCGGTTCGGGGTCAGGGTGCCACGGGGGGTAGGAAGCGTCTGGGTCATACACAACTGATAGGGGCAATCCACCGAATGGGCAATATTGCCCTTCCTAAGCGATGAATTGCTTCAGCCAACGCCAGGCATGCAGCAAGGGCCAACGCAAGACTGACCCGGCAGCCCCCAAAAACACCGCACCCCAGACCAGCCCATTGGCCCAAGTGATCCAAATCAGGATCGGCAGGCCCACCGAGATCGGAAGAGC
>CALBSG010000101.1 GCA_937927675.1 uncultured Paracoccaceae bacterium
ACGGTGGCGTTCGTACGGCACGTCCAGGTCGACGAGCAGCTCTCGGGCTGTGGGCGACCGGTGCTTGGTCTGCGCATTCCCTCCCCGCACGGATCGGCGACCCAGCGGGCCGTGGCGTTACACGCGAGGGAGAGTTATTTGTGAGGCAAGTAACACGTGGCGGCGAGTCCCGTCGTGGTCCTTCCCGTAAATCGATGCGCCTGGCGCAACTGGTCATCGGATTCGGCGTCGTCGGATCCCTGATCGTCGGGACGCCGGCCATGTCCTCGGCCGTACCGCCACCGCCGCCGAATCCGAGTGATTCGGATATCGCCGCGGCAGATTCGCAGGTCTCGTCGAGCGTCGGCACCGTCAGCGCGCTCATCAATCAAGTCGCATCGGCAAACGAACAGTTGTCGGCACTCGACAACGAAGTTGCGATCAAGCGTGAAGACGTCAACAAGACTCTCGTGGATCTGCAGAACGCTCGCGGCGCCGCAGACTCCGCAGCGCAGGCCGTCGGAGTCACGAAACAAGCTCTGAAGGACGCCAAGCAAGTCCTGAAGGACGCACAAGCCGCTGCCAAGGCCATCGTCGCCGAAGCCAAAGCCGCCGAGGTACGTTACGAGACCGATGCCGAGGGCAACCGCAAGCTCAACGATGCCGAGAACATGCGCAATGACGAAAGCCGTCGCAGCGCGATCTACGAACATCTGGTCAAGACGCTGCCGCAGATCATCCGCGAAACCGTCAAGCCGATGGAAAACATCGAGTCGATCAAGATCCTTCAGGTCGACGGCCTGCCCGGCCTGAACAGCCCGTCGGAAACCGGCGCGGCGGGTGGCGGGACGCCTTCGGGCGGGAACATCCCGGATCAGGTCGTCAACTCGGCGATGAAGTACCGCACGCAGGTCGCCTTCGTCGACGGGTTGATGGAGGAAATCGGCCTGCCGCTGAAGAACCTCGGATCGGCGGGCGGTATGTCCTTCCGCAACTTCCCGCCCGTGCCGGGTGCAAAATCCGGCAAGGACGACGACTGAGCCTTAGCGCAGGGAGCCAGCGATGCAAGTCGATCAGACAGAGGATAAGCTGGACCGCCACGCCCTTGTGGTCGCGGTCTGGCTGGCGGCAGGGGCGATTGCCTTGGTCCTGTTCCACTTCGGCTTCGGGGCAGGAGGTCGGGGCTGGCTGGCCGGCGGTTTTGCCGCCGTGCTGGCAGGTTTTGCCAGCCATGTGATCGTGAATGCGGTCACCGGCACCGGCTTTACCCCGCGTGAGGTGGCGCTGGGGCTGGTCGCGATGCTTGCAGCGCTGCTGGCGCTTGTGCTGGCAACTCTGCTTGTCGTCGGCTTTTCGGCCCAGTTCTTCCTGCCGGTGTCAGGGGGGCTGATTTGCCTTGTCTTGGCGGTTGTCCTGACCATGGTCACCCGCCACGGCCCACGCCGCGCCTTTGAGGTCTTTGACGTGATCCGCGACAACAACCGCCGCGCCGCAAGTGCGCTGCCCCATCGCGGGGGGCGAAAGTGACAGGTTTGCTACTGACCCTTCTGGCCCTGCCTGTCGCGCTGTCGGTCTATCTTGCGACGATGGTGGCGCGCAGCCAGACCCCTGCGGCCTTTACCGATGGCGGCGCAAGGCTGCCCGGCTGGGCCGTGATCTTCGGCTCGGGCGGGGTGGTGCTTTCCGGCATCGACCTGCCAGCACATCTGGCGCTGGTCGGCCGCTATGGTTTGCAGGCGAGCCATCTGGCGCTTGGCCTGATACCTGCGGCTCTGGCGCTTATTTTGGTGCAAAAGCGCCTCTGGCTTGCAGCGCGTATCGCCGGGACACAAAGTGCTGGCGAGGCGCTGGCCAGCTATTACGGCAGCGTCACGTTGCGCCTTGTCATGCTGACGCTGGCGGCGCTGTTCGCGCTGCCTTTTGCGGCGCAACTGTTGGGCGGGGCAGGGGACTTTCTTGCGGCCCTGACCGCGAATGCCGTCCCGCGCGGTGTGGCGATCTGGGTGTTGGCCTTTGCCCTGTTCCTGCCCGCCGTGATCGGCGGGTGGCGCGGTGTGGTTCTGGCGGTTGCCGTGCAATCGCTGATGTTGGCCGTCCTGACAGCCGCAAGTACGGGGTTCGCCGAAGCGACCCTGTCTGCGGCAGGCTACCTGCAACAGGGGATGACGCTGTCCGACGGTATCCTGTCTGACCGCATTCCGGGGGTCATCCAGTATTCCGCCGGGATCGGCAAAGAACCTGTGCAGGGTGGTATCTTCACCACTCTGGCACTGCTGTCTTCGGCACTGGCCTTTATGGGGCTCTTGCTCTCGCCTGCCATGCTTTACCTTGGCATGACTGCGCGCGCTGGGCGCAACCTTGCCTTCGCTACCGTCTGGGGGATTGCCGGGGTGGTCGTGGGGCTGCTGGTTCTTCTGGCCCCATTCCTTGCCGCGCGGATGCAGGGGGGGGCCACAGGTCTGGTGGCCGGACTGGCTGGAGTTGACCAGCTTGCGGCTGCGTCTCTGGCCGTTTTGTTTCTTGCGTTGCGGCTGGTGGCGACGGCGTTTTTCGTGACCTCGGGCACGCTTTTGGTTGTGCGGGAACTGGTCCTGCCCTTCGTGCTTCCCAATCTGGATGCGCGGGGGGGCAGGCTGACCGCGCGGATTGCCCTTGCCGTTGCCTTTGCGCTTGTCGCGGCCATCGCCACGTTCTCGCCGCTTGGTGCTGCCGTCTTTGCAAGCCTTGCCCTGCCGATGGCGGCGCAGATGTTTCCCGCCCTGTTGGGCCTTGCCTTTGTGCGGTGGATTTCCCGCAGCGCAGTGCTGACCGGCCTGATCCTCGGATTTTTGGCGGTGTTCTTTACTGAGCCGCCGGGGCTGATCCTGTTCGAGGGGCTGTTTTTGGACCTGCCTTGGGGCCGCTGGCCGCTGACGATCCATTCCGCTGCATGGGGTCTTGTGCTGAACGTGGGTGCGGTTCTGCTGGTGTCCATCTTTACCCGCCAGGGCGCAGAGCGGCAGGCCCGCGATCTGCTGCACGACGAATTTGCAGCGCATTGGCGCACCGATTTCGGCGGGCGCGCGGCGCGTGCCGCGAAATGGTCGCTGGTGCTGATCTGGGCCTTTCTGGCGATTGGACCCGGTGCGATCCTTGGCAATTCCTTCTTCAGTCAGCCTGTCTTCACCGAAGGCGATGCGGCGTTGGGCGTGCCGTCGCTTTGGGTCTGGCAGTTGCTGTTTTGGCTGGCGGGCGTGCCGCTCGTGTGGTGGCTGGCCTATCGCAGCGGTCTGGGGCTGACCACCGATGTGGGGATCCGCACCCTTCGCCTGCCCGCAACGGTTCAGGCGCAAGAGCGGCAGGCGCCGGACTGGATCGCCGCCAGCCTCGCCCGTGTGACGGAGCGGTAGATGGTCCGCAGCACCGGCAACGGCGTCGATACCCGCCGCCTCCGTTACTTCCTTGCGGTCTGCGACCACGGCGGGCTGTCGCAAGCGGCAGCTGTCATCGGGGTCGCGCAGCCCGCCCTGACCCGGCAGGTGCAACTGCTGGAGCAGGAGATTGGCGTGCCGCTGTTCACCCGCAACGGGCGCGGCGCTAAACCGACCGAGGCAGGGCAGGCCTTGCAAGCCGAGGCGCGGACGCATCTCACCAGCCTTGACCTGCTGGTGGATCGGCTGCGGCGGGATTTCAGCGGTGCTGCGACCAAGATCACTTTGGGCATCTGCCCCACCATCGCACCGCTTTTCCTGCCGCATGTGCAGGCTATCGTGCGCCACCTGCCAGGCGCGCCCACCCTTTCCGTCATCGAGGGCTATTCGGGTGATCTGCGCAACCTGATGGCGGCGGGGCGGCTTGATTTTGCGCTAAGCTATGGCACGCAGGGAACGGCAGGCGTGCAGGAAACCCCGCTGCTGTCCGAACGTCTGGTCGTCGCCACCCGCGCCTCTATGGCAGGTGCCCGCGTGACTTTGGCACAGATCGCGCAACTGAAGCTGATCCTGCCAAGCCGCATCCACCAGTTGCGCCGTATCATTGACCGCGCCTCGGCAGCCTCGGGCTGGCCGTTGATGCCGGTGCTGGAACTCGACAGCCTGTCAGCGGTGCAGGCCATGCTGGAAGAAGCTGCGGACTGGTCGACAATCCTGCCTTTTCACACGGTCGCCGATGACGGCTTCGGTACGGGTCTTGGCCCGGTTCTGATCGACGCGCCCGAGATGGTGCGGCGCATCGCGCTGCTGCGCCCCGCGCGGCTTGGCCCCGATCTTTACACAGGCCTGACTGAAGGCATCCAGAGCCGCGCCGAGGAGATACGCAAGACGATGGAGGCCGTGTTTTGATGCGCGCGCGCATGCCAGAACACAAAGCTATATCTATGATTTGACAACTATATTTCTCCGATACAGCCAAGACTGGCAGGATGCGGACGACGCCCCCAAAGGACAAGGACCATGCAGAACTTCGACCCTACCGCCGACTATTCCGAAATCCGCGAGGGCGTTGCCCGCGTTTGCGCTCAGTTTCCGGGAAGCTATTGGCGCGATCTCGACGCCCGCCGTGCCTATCCGACCGACTTTGTGAACGCGCTGATCCGCGAGGGCTGGCTCGGCGCGATGATCCCCGAGGAATATGGCGGCTCTGGCCTGAACCTGACGGCCGCGGCGGTGATCCTTGAGGAAATCCACCGGCAGGGCTGCAACGCTGCCGCCTGCCACGCGCAGATGTATACAATGGGTACCGTCCTGCGCCACGGCAGTGCGGAACAAAAGCGTCGCTACCTGCCCTCTATCGCCAATGGCAGTTTGCGGCTTCAGGCCTTCGGTGTGACCGAGCCCACCAGCGGCACCGACACACTCTCGTTGAAGACTACTGCACGCCGCGAGGGCGATGAGTGGGTGATCAATGGCCAAAAAATCTGGACCAGCCGGGCCGAACACTCGGATCTGATGGTTCTGCTTGCCCGCACCACCCCGCGTGACAAGGTTGCCTCGCGGACTGACGGGCTATCTGTGTTCCTTGTCGATATGCGCGC
>CALBSG010000102.1 GCA_937927675.1 uncultured Paracoccaceae bacterium
CCTGCGCGCCTGCCGCTCGGTCGCCGAGATTGAGGCCGCGCGTGCGGATGGCGCGATTGCCGCCGTGCTGCATCTGGAGGGCGCCGAGGCCATTGGCCCGGATCTGGACCTTCTGCATTTGCTTTACGCCGCCGGGCTGCGGTCTTTGGGTCCGGTCTGGAGCCGTCCGAACATCTTTGGCAGCGGCGTGCCGTTCAATTTTCCGGCCAGCCCCAACACCGGGCCGGGACTGACCGACGCGGGCTGCGATCTGGTGCGGGAATGTGACCGTTTGGGCATTTTGGTTGATCTCAGCCATCTGAACGAGGCGGGGTTTTGGAACGTCGCCCGCCTGAGCCAGCGCCCCTTGGTCGCAACCCATTCCGCCGCCCATGCGCTAACGCCCGCGACGCGCAACCTGACCGACAAACAACTGGACGCCATGGCCGAGCGGGGCGGGCTGGTCGGTCTGAACTTCGGCTGCGCCTTTGTGCGGCCGGATGGGGTGAAAAACCCCGACACCGGGGCCGAGGTTCTGATCCGCCATCTCGATCATCTTTTGGAAAAACTGGGCGAAAGCGGTGTGGCGCTGGGATCGGATTTTGATGGAACGATGATCCCGAACTTCCTGCAAAACGCCTCCGGCCTGCCCAAACTGGTGCAGGCGATGCGCGATGCGGGCTATGGCGATGCGCTCGTCCGGCGGATTTGCTGGGACAATTGGATGGGTGTCTTGGCGCGGGTGATCGGCTGAAAACGGATTTTCGTCGAAACTCAGTCAGACCCGAGTGTTCGACGAAAACCGGGGCACGTCAAAACCCGCGCAACACAGCTTCAAGGTTGTTGCCCAGTTCAGGGCAAAGATAGCCACCTTCTTGCACGATCAACACCGGCAGCCCCATCGCGGCCACCGCCCGGCCAATCTGGCCAAAGCCCGGCGTGGTGACTGCCAGCCCTGCAAAGGGGTCGCCCTCGAAGGCATCAAGCCCAAGGGCCAGCACCAGCGTATCGGCCCCCCAGTTGGCAATCGCCTGCATCCCGGCCTCCAGCGCCGCCATGAAACCCGCGTCGCCCGTGCCACGTTCAAGACAGAGGTTCAGGTTGGCCCCCTCGCCCGCGCCCGTGCCGCGTTCGTCGGGATACCCCCAGAAGAACGGGTAATAGCGTTCGGGATGAGCATGGATCGACACCGTCAGCACATCGGGGCGGTCATAAAAGATGCCCTGCGTGCCGTTGCCGTGGTGCAGATCGACATCCAGAATGGCCACCTTTCGCCCCGCGTCGGTCAGGCGTTGCGCGGCAATGGCCGAGTTATTCAGATAGCAAAATCCACCCGCCAGCTCGGCGAAGGCATGATGCCCCGGCGGGCGACACAGCGCGTAGACCGCACGTTCTTTGGCCAGCAGATCCGCCCCATGGATGGCGGTTTGCGCACTGGCATAGGCGGCGGCAAAGGTCTGGGCCGAGATCGGGCAAGAGGTGTCAGTTTGGTGAAACCCCGCCTGCCCCACGGCGGACAACGGATAGCCGTCGGTCCGGTTGGCCGGGTGGATGTTCGGGATGACCTCGGCCGATGCGCCGGGGATGCGCGACCAACGGGCATGGATGCTTTGCAAAAAGGTGACATAGCGCTGCGGGTGGATGCGTAAAATGGGGTCAAACCCGGCATCGGGCGGCTGCACAACCGGCCCACCCAACCGCTGCACCGCGCCCAGAAGAGCGTCGATCCGAGCAGGCTTTTCCGGGCAGGGTTGCGGCGCGCCGGACGACAGGAAAAACTGCGGATCATGCGCCCTTTGGGCGTTATCAAAGACGGTGATCATGGGCGCAACAGGGCGGCGAGGCCCTCTCCTTCAAGGATCAACTGGTCGGCCTCGTCGCGCAGCGTCAGGCCGAGGGCCGTATAGAAATCGCGCGCGTTGCGGTTCAGATGTGCGACCATCAGGGTCATGAACTGGGGCTGCCATTCGGCATGGCGCATCGCGGCGGCTAAAAGGGCGCGGCCAAGGCCAAGCCCGCGCCCGGCGGGGCTGACATAGACATCCTGCACGAAAAGCCCGATCTCGCCGCGCCACGTCGAATATTCCGGGAAATACAGGATCATCCCGACCGCTGCACCCGCCTGTTCGGCGAAAAGCCCGTAAAACCGGGGCGCGGGACCAAAGCCATGGGCCAGAAGACTGGCTTCGGTGGAGCCAATGGTCTCGCCTGCCTCCGCTGCCATGGCGGTCAGAAACCGCAGGATCACCGGCACGTCTGCCGCCGTCGCCTTGCGCATCTGGATCAAAACGCCACCCCGTCGATCCCCTTCAGCGCCAACATGGCGCGAGCCTCGGCCGGGGTGGCAACCTCGCGGCCCAAGCCTTCGACAATACCGCGGATCTGGGCGACCTGCTGGGCATTGCTTTGCGCCAAGACGCCTTTGGCGATGTAGAGGTTGTCTTCCAGCCCCACGCGCACATGCCCGCCCATCGCGGCGGCCATGGTTGCCATCGGAATTTGCTGCCGACCGGCCGCCAGAACCGAAAACAGATAGGTCTCGCCAAAGAGCCGATCCGCCGTGCGCTTCATCAGCATCAACATGTCGGGGTCAGCCGCCATGCCGCCCAAAACGCCAAACACGAACTGGATGTACAGCGGCCCCGCAACCGCACCCCGGTCAACGAAATGCTTCAGCATGTAAAGATGGCTGACGTCATAACATTCGAATTCGAACCGCGCCCCACGTGCGCCCATTTCGGCCAACACATGGGCAATGTCGCGGGGGGTATTCTTGAACACCAGATCATCCGTGCCGTCCAAGAAGGGCTTTTCCCAGTCGTATTTCCAATCGCTGATCTTTGCCGCCATGGGATAAAGCGCAAAGTTCATCGTGCCCATGTTCAGGCTGCACATCTCGGGCTGGAACTGTTTGGGCGCGGCAAGCCGGGCCTCCAGCGTCATCACCGCCGAGCCACCTGTGGTCATGTTGACGACGGCCTGACAGCCCGCCTTGATGGCCGGCAGAAAGCCTGCCCAATGCGCGGGATCCGCAGACGGCCGGCCATTCGATGGGTCGCGGGCGTGCAGATGCAGGATGGTCGCCCCTGCCTCGGCCGCACCAATCGCCGCGCGCGAGATGTCCTCGGCGGTGATCGGCAGATAGGGCGACATCGAGGGCGTATGGATCGAGCCGGTGATGGCGCAGGACAGGATGATCTTTGACATGGGGGCAGATTGACCGCGGATGCGCGGCGTCGCAAGTCCCCCCGCGTCATTTGGTATCTGGCTCAAAGGGGACCAGACCGAGCGTTTTGGACATTTGGCCAGGTTGAAGGCAGATCAGCGCAGCGTGCCGACATAGGGTGTAAGGAAGGCTTCAACCACCTTGCGCGCGGCGGGCAGGTCCATTCGGTCAGGTGCGATGCACATCTCGACCCACAGCCCATCCAGAAGTGCGATCAGCCCCGAGGCAAGACGATCCGCCTGCTCCGCGCCCTGCGCCGCAATCGCGATCGAAATCGCCCGGTGATAGCGGTCGTATTGATGCAGATGTTCGGCCCTGAGGGCAGGGTTCACCGCGATCTCGCCCCAAAGCGCCAACCAGATGTTCAATCCTTCGCGCCGGAACTGGCGATCTGACAGCAACTCATCGATCAGCACCGCCAAGGACGGCGGATCCTGCGGCGCAAGTTCCTGCAACAAGGGGGCATAGGCAGCGGCATAGCAGGCCGCCAGAAGCCCATCTTTGCCCCCGAAATGATGCCCAACCAAGCCGCGCGAGGCCCCTGAAGCCTTGCAGATATTGTCGATGGTAAAGGCGGTGATGCCCCCCTTGGCCAGCACGCGCAGCCCCGCCTGCACCAGTTCAGCGGCGCGATCCTCGGGCGACAGGCGTTTGTATTTCGGCGCGGTCATGCTTGAGCAGTCATTGGGGGCCTTGTTGAACAGCGGAAGCTGGGTTTCATGTTGAACGATCATACAACAGTGCTAGCCTGTTGCCAAGGAGACACCAATGACCCCCACGATGGACCCACGCCACGCCATCCTGTTTGAACCGGTGAAGATTGGCCCCGTCACCGCGCCAAACCGGTTTTACCAGACGCCACATGCAACTGGCTTTGGCTGGCAACGGCCGCAATCCGGCGCGGCCCTGCGCGGGGTGAAGGCCGAGGGTGGCTGGGGCGTGGTCTGCACCGAATACTGTTCGATCCACCCCAGCAGTGACGACAGCCCGCATGCTTTTCTGACGCTGTGGGACGACGACGACATCGCCCCCCTCGCCGCAACGGCCGAAGCCATTCACGCCCATGGGTCATTGGCCGGGATCGAACTTTGGCATGGCGGCTTTCACGCCAGCAATCGCATGACCCGCGTGCCGGGGATCGGGCCGCAAGTGCAACCTTCGATGTTCCATCTGCCTGCCACCAGCCGGGCGATGGATCTCTCTGACATCCGCGCCTTCCGTGGCTGGCAGCGCGATGCGGCCAAACGGGCGAAACAGGCTGGCTTTGACATCGTCTATGTCTATGCGGGCCATGATTATCTGCCGTTTCAATTCCTGTCGCGCCGCACCAACACACGCGGCGATGCCTATGGCGGCATCTTGGAAAACCGGGTGCGGCTGTTGCGGGAAATGCTGGAGGACACGCGCGACGCGGTGGGGAGCGGCTGCGCCGTGGCGCTCCGTCTGGCGGTTGATGAGTTGCACGGGCCAGAGGGGATTTGCGCCGAAGGCGAAGGGCGCGACGTGGTAGAGATGCTCGCAGAACTTCCCGATCTTTGGGATGTGAACATCGCAGGCGCCTTGGGCAATGACAGCAAATCCGGGCGATTTTCCGGCGAAGGGTTTCAGGAAGATTATATCCGTTGGGTCAAGAGCGTGACGACGAAACCTGTCGTCTCGGTTGGCCGGTTCACCTCACCCGACCGCATGGTCGAACAGATCAGAAAGGGCGTGCAGGACTTTATCGGTGCCGCGCGCCCCTCAATCGCCGACCCGTTCCTGCCGACGAAAATCCGGCAGGGCCGGGCCGATGAAATCCGCGAATGCATCGGTTGCAACATCTGTCGGGCGGCGAACAACGAAGCCGTCCCCCTGCGCTGCACCCAGAACCCGACGATGGGCGAAGAATGGCGTCGCGGCTGGCACCCGGAACGGATAGCCCCCTATCCGAAACGCGAAACCGCCCTTGTGGTGGGCGCCGGGCCCGCCGGGTTGGAGGCCGCTCTGACATTGGCGCGGCGCGGGTTGGAGGTGACGTTGACCGAGGCCAGCCGCACCCTCGGCGGGCGGGTTTCGCATGAGGCGACACTGCCGGGGCTGGCAAGCTGGGCGCGGGTGCGCGACTGGCGACTGACCATGCTGGCCAAATTGCCCAATGTGCAGATCTTCCGCGAAAGCCGGATGGGGCCGGGCGACATTGAAGAGCTCAACCCTGATCACACTGTGCTGGCAACCGGGGCGCGCTGGCGGCGTGATGGGGTGGGCGTGGTGGAAATTGCCCCGCGTGCCTTCCCCAACGCATTGACGCCGGATGATGTTTTTGCCGGGGCAACGGTGACTGGCCCGGTGGTGATCTATGATGATGAACATTATTTCATGGCTGGCGCCTTGGCCGAGAAACTGGCCCAGGCGGGCCACGCGGTGACGTTGGTGACGCCCTACCCTCAGGTCTCGGGCTGGACGATCTACACGGATGAGCAGGGCTTTGTGCAGGAACGTCTGATGTCGCTTGGGGTGACCCTCATTCCCCAGCATGGGATCACCGAACAAGGCCGGGACAATGCCCGCGCCACCTGCCTGACCACGGGGCAAAGTCATGATCTGCCGTGCGAAACCCTGATCCTCGTCACGGGCCGCGTGCCCGATGACCAGCTTTGGACCGCGCTGCAAGGCCGCCCCAATCTGGCGCGGGTCGGCGATTGCCTGACCCCCTCCTCCATCGCCGACGCCGTCTATTCCGCGCATCGCTTTGCCCGGCTGTTGGGCGAACCCGATCTACCACCGCGCCGCGAGCGCGCGACCCTGAAAGGTTGATCCATGCGCCAGCGCCGCCCGGCCCGCTCTGTCAATGCCATCCCCCAGCGCCCCTTTGGCCAAGTGCCGCGCAGCTATGACCCGATCAAGGTGATCTCGGACGATCAGGTGGAGGCGATCCATCAGGCCGCCCTGCGCCTGCTGGCCGAACAGGGCATGCGGGTGCTGAACGCCCGTGCGATAGGCTATTACCAGAGCGCAGGCGCGCGGGTGGACGGCAATATGGTCTACCTCGACCCCGGCCTCGTGATGGAACGCCTTGCCACGCTGCCGCGCACCTTCTCCATCGCCGCCCGGAACCGGACCAAAGACCTGCGCTTTGGCGGAAATGATATGGTGTTTTCGTCCGTGGGGGGACCGGCCTATGTGATGGACATTGACCGCGGCCGCCGCGACGGGACGCTGGCCGACATGCAGGATTTTCTACGGCTGTGCCAAAGCCTGAACGTCCTGCAACAAGAATCCGGCGGCCCGCTGGAGCCGATGGACATGCCCGCCAACACCCGGCATCTTGACCTTTACCTTTCCCAGATCACGCTGCTGGACAAAAGCTGGAACCTCAACGCCCTTGGCACCGAACGCACCATGGACGGGCTGCACATGGCCGCGATCTCGATGGGCTGGTCGCTGGACGATCTGGCGCGACACCCCATGATGATGGGCGTCATCAACACCAACTCGCCCCGGCAATTGGATGACCCGATGAGCCAGGGGCTGATCGCGCTGGCCGAACATGGGCAGGTGGCGATTGTTACCCCCTTTACGCTGGCAGGCGCGATGGCACCGGTCAGCCTTGCCGGGGCACTGGTGCTGCAACATGCCGAGGCGATGTTCGGGCTGGTACTGACCCCGATCGTGCGGCCCGGCGTGCCGGCGGTCTATGGCGGCTTTACCTCGAACGTCGACATGAAGACGGGTGCGCCAGCCTTTGGCACGCCCGAATATGCAAAGGCCGCTCAGGCCAGCGGTCAGCTTGCCCGCCGCATCGGCGCGCCCTTCCGGTCGTCGAACACCACGGCCGCAAATGCCTTGGATGCCCAAGCCGCCTATGAGGCGCAGATGTCGCTGTGGGGCTGCCTGATGGGCGGCGCAAATCTGGTGATCCATGCGGCGGGCTGGATGCATGGCGGGCTGACGGCGAGTTTTGAAAAGCTGATCCTTGACGCCGAAATGCTGGGCATGATGCAGGCCTATTTCACACCGATGCAGGTGGATGAGGCCGCCCTGTCACTGGATGCCATCGCCGAGGCTGGGGTGGGCGGGCATTTCTTCGGCACGGCGCAGACCATGGCCCAGTATGAAACCGCCTTTCACGCGCCGATGCTGTCAAATTGGGACAATTATCCTACTTGGGTCGCGCGCGGATCAGAAGAAGCGCCAAGGCGCGCCAACCGGATCTGGAAAGACCTCTTGGCCAATTACGAACAGCCGCCCCTCGATCCGGGCATCCACAATGAACTGACAGCCTTCGTTGCCCGACGAAAGGCCGAAGGCGGCGCACCAACCAACTGAGGCCGCTCAAACCCAGCCTGCGCTTGGCGTTCATCATGGCAAAACACGCCCCGCGGAGCGTCCGGCATTTGCCGTAAAGTGCCTCCGTAGGGAGTATTTTTGCCAAGATGAAAGGCTTGGGCTTTTCCTTTCAAGGCGCTAACTTGGCCGGAAAATGGGGGCGCGAGATGTTTTTAGCGGTAACGCCGGAATGGCAGGTTTTGGGCGATGCGATCTTGGCCGGGGTTACCGCGTCGCAACGGTTGGCACTGGTGGTGGTGCAGGCCGGGGATACGGGGCCGGAAGGCTTTGTCCATCGTGGAACAGAGCCGATTTATCCCTGTTCGTTGGTCAAGACCTTTCACCTCGTCCATGCCCTTTCGGCTTTGGAAGAAGGTCGCATTTCGGCCCATGGCGAGTTGGACCGGGCGATGCGGGACATGATCCGCTGGTCGTCGAACACGGCCACAAATTATGTGATTGATATCGTCACCGGCACCACGGGCGACACGCTGCTGGAGGGGGCGGAATATCTGGATTGGGTGTCAAAGCGCGAGCGGTTGAACCGCGTCTTCTGGCGCATGGGTTGGCCGGAATGGGACGGGTGCCGCATCGCGCAAAAGCTGATGGATGACACCCGGTATGGCCGCGAGGCACGCTTTGCCGGGACAGAGGGCGAAAACCTGAACCGGTTGACTCCACTCGCCGCCGCGCGGCTGATGTGGGAATTGTTCGACGGCGATCTGCCCCTGTCGGCCCCGGTGCGTGGCCGGGCGCAAGCCATCCTGTCGCGCGATCCGGCCGGTCCGGATGCCGGCGATCCAAACTATCAACTGGCCGAATATCTGGGCGGTGATCTGCCGGGGGATGTACAGATCTGGTCCAAGGCCGGGCATAACCTGTGGACGGGCGACGCCCGGACCAGTTGGTTCAAGCATGACATGATCCGCATCGCCGCCCCCGGCCGCAAGCCGCTGATCGTGGTTGCCATGACCGAAGGCGAAGATCTGGCGCGGGACGCCAGTTTTCTGCCCCGCCTTGGCCGGGATATCTGGAACCGGCTGGCCAGCCTTTAAGGCAACCGCGACGGCCCCGGTTCCAGCCCTGCCACCTCGCGGCGGAAGCGCGGAGTATCGCCGCGATCGTCAGGCGTATCCAGCTCTTCGGCAAAGCGCCGTCCAGCATAGGTGGCCCAGGCGATCGGCCCCGGCGCGGCCGCATCGCCGATCAGCTTGACCGTGCGGATACCTGCCGCCTGCCATTCGGTCTGCCGTGCCATCAGGTCGTGATAGAGCCCATCATGCGGCAGGCGCGAGGTGACCATGACCACCGCATCGGCGGGCAGCGTGGTGATCGCGCCAGTCCATGTGCAGCCAAGGCTGACCTCACCCACTCCAATCGCCTCGGGTGCTTTGGACAGATGCACCCGCACACCAATTTCCAACAATCGGCGCATGATGATCGCCTGTTCCAGCGTGTTTTCCGCCCATTCTGCAACCTTGGTGGCGGGTGTCACGAAATCAACCGTGCAGCCGCGCGCCACCAGAACCTCGGCCATGAGCGAGCCCATGTAGAAATGGTCGTCGTCATAGACCGTGACGCGCCCAGCCGTCGGCCCCTGCCCCGCCATCAGATCATCGGGCGAAAACACCGGCATGGCCGCGTCGGTCGGGATCGGCAACAGATGCAAGCGGGCCACCGCATCGCGGCGCCAGCTGGCCCCAGTGGCAATCGCCACATGTTCCGCCCCCATCGCCAGCACATCGTCGGCGGTGAGGGGGCTGTCGCGGTAGACCTCGGCGTTGGTCATAGGCGCAAGCTGGCCGGTGCGATAATCAGCCACCCGGCCCCAAGCCGACAGACCCGGCAGCGTGCGTTCGCGCGCCACCCGGCCGCCCAGAACGGTGGTCGCCTCGGCCAGCGTCACCTGATAGCCGCGCCGCGCCGACTGCAACGCAGCCTCCAGCCCCGTTGGACCGGCCCCCACCACCAGCACAGACGACGACGGCCCCTTGGGCCGCGCGCGTTCCGGGTGCCAGCCCTTGCGCCATTCTTCCATGAAGGCGGTGTTCTGGGTGCAGCGGCTGATGCTGCCCGTCATGTCGCCCGACACGCAGATATTGCAGCCGATACATTCGCGGATGTCGTCGAACCGGCCGTCTTCGATCTTCTTCGGCAGGAAGGGATCGGCAATTGAGGGCCGCGCGGCGCCGATGAAATCCAAAATCCCCGAACGGATCTGCCGCACCATGGCGTCTGCACTGGTGAACCGCCCGACGCCGACAACCGGCTTGGAGGTCAGCGCCTTGATCCCGCGCACCAGATCTTCCTGCGCGCCTTCCGGCTTGAACCGCGAGGTGCCGGAACAGGCCTCCCATGTGCCTTGCGCCAGATCCCACAGGTCGGGCAAATCGCCGTGCATCTCGATGAAATCGCGCACCTCGGCGTTGGAAAAGCCGTAGGTCCCCGCCTCGTGCAGGGACATGCGGTAGGTGATGCCAAGCTCACCCTTCGTCACCTCGCGCGCATCTTCGATCACCTCGCGCAGAAAGCGGCCGCGGTTTTCAAGGCTGCCGCCGTATTCGTCTGTGCGGTGATTGGTGGCGCGGGAAAGGAAGTGCTGGAAGATGCCAAAGCCATGCGCACCGTACAGGCAGATCAGGTCAAAGCCCGCCTGTTGACTGCGGCGGAAGGCGTTCTTGAACCAGCGGCGCAGGTCGCGGATATCCTCGCGGTCCAGCGTGCGGGCCTGAACCGGATCGGAGGTAAACGTCAGGATCGGCCCGCCCGTCACCGCCAAGGGCACATCGCGGGAATACAGGTTCGGCCCGTTGATGCCGGAATAGGCCAGCTGGATACCCGCCAGCGCCCCGTGGCTTTTCATCGCCTCGGCCATGGCGGCAAGCGCGGGGATGTCTTTGTCTTCCCACAGGTGCTGTTCGATGAAGGGGGTGATTTCAGACGAGGGGTGAATCTCGGTCTGTTCGGTAAAGATCACGCCCCAGCCGCCCTCGGCCTTGGTGCGGCGCATCTCTGCTGCGGCAGAGGGATCCCGGTAGCCACCGCCATTGCAATGCGGCACCTGATAAAACCGGTTCTTCGCCAACTTCGGCCCGATTTGCAGGGGTTCGAACAGAATGTCGTAACGGCTGTCGCGGCTGTCTTTGGGCATGGCTTAGATCTTCCGAAAATCAAGGCTTTGGGTAGAGACACGCGCCGGATCAACCGCCGGCACATCGGCGATCAGCAGCGCCGGATAATCCCCCGCCTGCGCCAGAACCTCGCCCTGCGGTCCGGCAATCAAGCTGCCGCCGACGTAAGTCAAATCACCCTCGGCGCCGCAGTAATTGGCATAGGCGATGGCCAGCCCGTGATTGGCCGCCATGGCGGGAACGGTGTGGCGGACGACATGGGTGAAGGGCATCATATTGGCGGTCGGCACCAAAATCGCCTCCACCCCCATCGCGGCCAAAGCGGCGACATGCGGGGCAAATTCGATATCATAGCAGATCAGCAGGGCCATTTTGCGCCCCGCCAGATCAAAGGTCACGAACGCATCCCCGGGAAAATAGGTCGCCTTTTCGCGCGGGCCGTAAAGCTGGATCTTGCGATATTGCGCCAACGTCTGACCATCCGGGCCAAAACACAGCGCGGAATTATAAATCCGCCCGCCTGCGGCCTCGGCATAGCCGAAGACCAAAGCGGTTTTTGCGAATTTGGCGGCTGCAGACAGCCGGGCAAGCGCAGGGGCATCCACGGTCAGCCCCGCGATCTCGGGGCAGTTGTAGCCGGGCAAAAAGACCTCCGGCGCGACCAGAACATCGGCCCCGGCCGCCGCCGCCGCATGAAGCGCGGTTTCAAGCGAGGCACAGGCCGCGTCGATATCGCCCGCAGGCGAGACAGATTGCAGGACCGAAAGGCGCATGGGTTCACCGAGGTTCTTGGCCCCGCGCCACCCAGAGGGCGCGCGGGACCTTAGGGGGATTACTTCTTCAGATTGATCCAGATCGCGTCGTAAAGCTTCTGGGTCGCCTCATCACAGACCAGCACAAAGCTGCCTGCCGGGGCATCGGCCGGCGGATTGGTTTCCGGGCTGGACTTGATCGCCTCGTCCAAGAACGGCTCTACCCCCACAACACCCGAGGTATAGGCGGCATAGTTGGTGACGGCGGCCGCGTTTTCCGGCTCCAGCAGGAAGTTCATGAACTTCAGCGCGTTGTCGCGGTTCGGCGCGTCTTTCAACAGCACCATGTTGTCCATCCAGACGACATAGCCTTCCTTGGGATAGGCATATTCGACATGCGCCCCTTCGGCGCGGGCCTTGGCGGAAAAGCCGTTATAGATCATGCCCGCCGCGGCATCGCCCGACACCAGAACGTCCTTGGCGGTATCCGAGCCAAAGCTGGCCCAGTTCGCCTTGGCCGCCACCAGCATATCCGACAGCGCCTTGAGCTGCGTCTTGTCGGTCGAACATTGCGGAATGCCCATGTAGATCGAGCCGAGCGCCAGAACTTCACCTTGGCTGTCCAGCACGTTGATCTTGCCCTTCAATTCTTCGGGCGGGTTAAAGATCATCGACAGGCTATTGATATCGCCCTTGTAGACATCGCGGTTCACGCTGAACGCGGTCGTGCCCCACTGATACGGGATCGAGGATTTGCGGCCCTGATCGAACGGCACATCAATCCATTTCGGATCAATATTGCCAAAGTTCGGCAGCTCTTCGGGGGTGAAGGTATCCAAGAGCCCCTCGGCGCCCATGATCTGCACCATATAATCGCCCGGCACGGCGACGTCATATTGGCCCAGCTTGCCTGCCTTGAGTGAGGCGAGCATGGATTCGTTGCTGTCATAGGTGTCGATCGTGACTGCAATGCCGGTTTCGGCGGTGAACTTGTCCACCAATTCCTGCGGGATGTATTCGAACCAGTGGTAGACCTTCAATTCACCCTCGGCAAAGGCGGGGCTGGCCAGAAGCAGGGCCAAGGCGGACAAACGAAATTTCATGCGGGGAACTCCTTGTTGGGATTACGGGGCTCTGCGGCCCTTGCGGTTGATAAGATAGGACAGGGTGACGAACAGGATCGACACCACCAGCATCAGCGTGGAAATCGCCATGATGTTCGGCTTGATCCCTTGCTTGACCGACCCGAAGATCGCCGTCGGCAAAGTTTCCATGCCGGCCCCTTTGACGAAATTGGTGATGATGAAATCATCCAGCGAAATGATGAAGGCCAGAAGATAACCCGACACCACACCCGGCGCCATCAAGGGCAACAGGATCAGCCGGAACGCCTGCCAGCGGCTGGCATACAAATCGCGGGCAGCCTGTTCGTAATGCCCCTCGATCCCTTGCAACCGTGCCGCGATGGGCAGGTAGGCAAAAGGGATGCAAAAGGTGATATGGGCGATCAAGATGGTCAGATAGCCGGTTGTCAGCCCGATCATCGCGAAAAAGATCAGCGTTGCGACAGCGGTTACGATTTCCGGCACCATCAGCGGCATGTTGATCAGCGCAAACGTCGCGCGCTTGCCCCGGAACGTCCCGCCCCGGATCATTGCCACCGCCGCGGCCGTGGCAATGGCGGTCGACGCTGTGGCGGCGATGATGGCGATGGTCAACGAATTCCACGCCGCTTGCCCGAACCGTGCCGCCTCGGCCCCGGTAAAGACATCGACATACCAATGCAGCGAAAAGCCACCCCAAGTGGTGATCGAGGTCGATCCGTTGAAGGAATAGGCCATGATGACCAGCAAGGGCGCGTAAAGCACCACAAGGCACAGGATGGTGATGGCCAGAAAGCCGGGATAATGCCGCACACCTTTCATGCCGCACCCCCTTTGGCGGTGGACCGCGCGTAGAACAGCAGCGCAATCATCACCAGTGTCATCAGGATCATCGACACCGCCGCCCCAAACGGCCAGTTGCCAAGGCTGCCCTTGAACTGTTCGTCAATCAGCGACCCGATCATGAAGGTCTTGGCCCCGCCCAGAAGGTCCGGCGCAAGAAAGGCGCCGAGCGAGGGGATAAAGACCAGAAGGCAGCCCGCGACGATGCCCGGCTTGACGATGGGCAGAACGATTTCGCGCAAGGTAACCCAGCGCGAGGCGTAAAGATCGGCTGCTGCTTCGGAGTAGGCAAAGTTGTAGCGTTCGACCGCAGCATAGACCGGCAGCACCATGAAAGGCAGATAGCTGTAGAAAAGCCCCAGTTGCACAGCAAGGTTGGTGTTGACCAAGGGCAAGGGGCCGTCGATCAGCCCGGCGCCCATCAGCGCCTCGTTCAAGGGGCCGTTGTCGCGGATCAGGAATTTCAGGCTGACGGTACGGATCAGTAGATTGACCCAATAAGGAATGGTAATCAAAAACAGCCAGATGCCGCGCGTGTTGGCGGGTCTTGTGGCGATGAACCATGCGGTCGGGAACCCGATTGCAAGGCAAAGCGCCGTCGCCATCGCCGCCTGCCAGATCGAGCGCCAGAAGATCGTGATATAGGTCCATTCCAGCGTCGGGGGTTCGTCGCCGAACAGACCGCGGTTCAGGAAAAACTGGTCATAGGCCGCCAACGAAAACTGCCAGTCAACGCCGCCACGGAATTCCTTGGTCAGCACCGAATAGACTGCCATCAGCGCGACCGGCAGCACAAGGAAGATGCCGATCACCACCCAAGTCGGCAGCAAAAGCGGCCCGACGATCCGGCGATAGCCGTCGCCTGCGGCACTCGGGGTCTGGTCTGGAACCATGCCCGCCATCAGTCTGCCAAAAGGCGCGCCGCGCCCTCCTCAATCCGCAGGCCCACACGGTCGCCGACCTTCGGCACTGTCACGCGGGCAGAGTTCTGGATACGCACATGCATTTCCATCCCACCTTGCAACCGGGTCAAAAGTTGCAGATCCGTGCCAAGGTAGACCACCCGTTCCACCGTGACATCCAGATCGCCGCCTTCGGCCACCAGCGACAGCCGTTCGGGCCGGATCGACAGGGCGTGTTTGCCCAGACTGTCGGTCGCCGACGGGCAGGTCAGTGGATGACCACCCGGCAGCGTCACCCGTGCTGTGCCTGCGGCAACCGAGACGATATCCACCTCAAGAAGGTTCGTCTCGCCAATGAAATCGGCGACAAACCGGTTGACCGGCGCCTCATAAATCTCGCGCGCGGAGCCGATCTGCTGCACATGGCCTGCGCTCATCACTGCGATGCGGTCAGACATGGTCAGCGCTTCTTCCTGATCGTGCGTCACGAAGATGAAGGTGATGCCGGTGTCTTCCTGCAGCTGCTTCAACTCCACCCGCATCGCCTGGCGCAGTTTCAGATCCAAGGCCGACAGGGGTTCGTCCAACAAAAGCACCCGCGGTTCGGGCGCCAAGGCACGAGCCAAGGCCACGCGCTGCTGTTGCCCGCCCGACAGTTGCGCTGGCAGGCGGTCAGCAAAGGCCGACAGATGCACCATCTCAAGCATCTTGCCTGCCCGCGCACGCCGCGTCTCGGCGGCCATGCCCTTCATCTTCAGCCCGAAGGCCACATTGTCGAGCACCGACATATGCGGAAACAGCGCGTAATTCTGGAACACCGTATTGACCGGACGGCGATCCGGCTCCAGCCCCGCGATGTTCTGGCCAAAGAGCAAGATCTCGCCTTGGGTCACATCTTCAAACCCGGCAATCATCCGCAAGAGGGTGGTCTTGCCGCAGCCCGAGGGGCCGAGGAGGGTAAAGAACTCATTGTCCCGAATGGTCAGCGAAACGCCATGCAGGGCGGTGAAGGTGCCGTAGCGTTTGACCACGCGGCGGATGTCGATGGCGTCGCTCATTTGGCTGGATCATACCCCCGGTTTCTGGAATATCAGCATAGGTTGCCGGAAAAGCGGGGGTATATACCCCCAGAGAGGTATCGTATGCCGCCCCTGCCGAACCTTGCGGAAAGCCGGATTGCCGACGCGATCCGCGCCCAGAGCCAGCCGGGATTTGAAACGGCATTGGCCTCGCTGTTCCACACGGTCGCGGCACCAGACAATCTGATTTACCTTGCCTACCGCGATGCGGGCGCGCCGCAGGTCTTGTACCGCCAGACACTTGACCCCACCGTTTTTGCCGAATTGGAAAGCACTTACCTGCCCGGTGCCTACCGTCTGGACCCGTTCTTTGACCTGCATCTGAACCGCGTCGCTGCGGGGGCCTACCGGCTGACCGACATCGCCCCGGATGCCTTTCACCGCAGCCGCTATTTCAGTGAATATTATGAACAGACGACGCTGATCGACGAAATCAGCTTCGTTGCCTATCCCGCAGCCGGGGTAACGCTGAACCTCTGCCTTGGCCGCGACATCTCCTCGGGGCGGGTATTTTCTCAGGCCGAGGTTGCCGCCTGTCAACGCCTAGCCCCCGTGGTGGCGGCGCTGGCGGAATCGCATTGGTCCGGGTTGTCGCGGGCCAGCGGCCCCGCCGAAGACACCGCAGGTCTGCTGGCCGAGGCAACCCGCCGTCAGCATGGCATTCACCTGTCCGCCCGTCAGGCCGAAGTGGCCCTCTTGATCCTGCGCGGCCATTCCACCATGTCGATCGGCCTGCGCCTTGGCCTATCCCCGCAAACGGTAAAGGTGTTCCGCAAACAGCTTTACAGCCGCTGCACCATCAGTTCGCAGGCCGAACTTTTCGCCCTGATGCTGCCGCTGTTGCAGGATCAGACCAGCCTGACATCCGGCCTGATTTAGGCTTCGGGCAACCCGGTTTGGCGGTGCAAGCGCCACTGGTCTCGTTTGATAAAATCAAAACCCTGTCACAGACCCGTCACACAGCGCGGCTAGGGCTGCCGTGATCTGGCGCGACGCGCGCGACCAGTGCCTTTTGCCATGGAGCTTCGCTTGCCCTTCGCCGCATCCCAATCCACGCTTCTGCCAAACCATTCCAGCGAGGTTGCCTTTCAGGTTCTCGCTGAGGCGCTCACAACCGTGTTTCACGGCCACCTGCAGGAGATCATGGAGCACGAGGATGTCGAGCCGGTCCATAAGGCGCGCGTGGCCTTGCGGCGGTTTCGGACGGCGGTTTCGGCCTTCCACCCCGTGATTGACGAGGATCTGGCCGACGCGATGCAAGACCGCGCCCGCGCGCTGTTTCGCATTTTGGGGGGTATTCGCGATGCCGATGTGATTGCGATCCGCTTTGCGGGAACCGATCTGTCCGAAGGTCTGGCGACCGATGCACAAACCCAACGCCGCAAGGCCCGCAAGAAGCTGAAAAAGCATAAAGCCGAGGCTTTCAGCGCTTGGGTTCTCAAACGTCTAAAGGGCAAAAGCTGGCGGCGCAGTGGCAAGAAGGCCAAGGGGCTTCGTGACGCACCGGTTGCCAAACTGGCAGCGCAATCGCTTGATCGGGCGTGGAAAGCGGCCATGTCCAACGGCAGCGATCTTGACGCCATGAGCCCGCGCGCACAGCATGAATTGCGCAAAGACCTGAAAATGCTGCGCTATCTGACAGAATTTTTTGTAGCCCTATGGCCGACCGCGCCGCATGAAACCTTTCTGACCCTGCTGTGCGATCTGCAAGACGATCTGGGTGAAGTGACAGATTCCGAACTGGCGCGGGCCTTTGGACATACCGACGGCGACGATAGCCCCAACGAGCCGCATCAGGCTGCTGAACATTGGTCCGCACTTCGTGCCGCTGGCCCGTGGTGGGTTGCCCCGACCAGCGCCTAAACCGGGGCCAAAGGGCGGGAGGGCGTCAGCCCACCCGCCTGCCCTGTACCCAAGTTCCGCGCAGTGCCGCAGCCCCCGCAATGCGGGCAACGCGGATCAGATCGCCGCGCGCACCGATGTCGAGACGCCCGCGATCCGAAAGACCGACCGCCGCCGCAGGGGCCGCCGTGACCGTGCGGATGCCGCGCGCCACATCGCCCCACAGATCACCCAACAACAGCGCCGCCGACAACAGCGACGACGGCACATAGTCTGACGACACGATATCCAAGAGATCCGCCTCGGCCAGTTTATGCGCCGCGACATTGCCGGAATGAGAGCCGCCCCGGATCAGGTTCGGCGCACCCATCATCACCTTGATGCCATGGGCGTGGCAGGCGCGGGCCGCTTCGACCGTGGTTGGAAATTCAGCAAAATGCGCGCCGTGCTGGGTGGAAATGGCGACCTGTTCAGCCGTGGTGTCATCATGGCTGGCCAGCACCGCGCCAAAGCGGCGGGCCTCGGTCACGGATGCCGCCTCATGCGCGGCGCCAAGCTGGGCCGACAGCGCCATCTGATCGGCAACATGCGCTTCGAACTCATGCTCTGACAACCCATGCTTGCCACAGACGTAGGCGCGCAACTGGGTCAGATCACGGAACTGACGCTGGCCGGGGGTGTGGTCCATCAGACTGACGATGCCGATGCGGTCATCGGGGCCAAACTTGGCCAGTTCCGCAATCAGGGTTTCACTGCACACTTCGGCGCGAAGATGCAGAAAATGGCTGATCCGCAGCGCCCCTTTGGCGCGCAGGTCAAGAATCTCGTCGGCCAGTTGGCGAGCATACTCGCCGTAATTGGCCTTTTTCTTTGAGGTAACTGATCCGACCCGCAGTGCGTCAAACACCGTGGTGATGCCCACGCTGGCCAGTTCCGCATCATGGGCGATGATGGCGCTGGCATGGGGCCAGTTGACCCGCGGGCGCGGCTCGATATGGCGTTCAAGATTGTCGGTGTGCAACTCGATCAGGCCGGGCATCACCAGATCGCCCTCGCAATCAATCGCGCCCTTGGGCACCGCAGATCCGGGATCAATGGCGGTGATATGGCCATTTTCGATCCGCAATGCGCCGTGGATGACTTCATCGTGCAAAACGAGTTTGGCATTGGCGAGAATGGTTTGGGACATCAGACTTGCTTTCCGTGCGGGATAATTTGATGTGGCACCGCTGTGTCACAGGGATGTGACACAGCGGGGATATCGAGGGCGACATGGACCAGATGAAACGCTTTGCGATCTATTACGCGCCCCGCGACGGGGCTTTTGCCGATGCCGCCGCCGGATGGCTGGGATGGGACGCCCGAACCGGGCAGGCTGTGGCGCAGCCCGAGGTGCCCGGTCTGGCTGCAATGACCGCCGATCCCCGGCGCTATGGCTTTCACGCCACGATCAAGCCGCCCTTCCGGCTGCGCGAAGGCAGCAGCGCCAAAGACTTGGCTCGGGTCCTTCAGACGCATGCCGCCCTGTTGCCGCGTGTTGCGCTGGACGGGTTGAAGATGGTGCGTCTTGAAGGATTTTTGGCACTGATCCCCGTTGGCGATGCCGCCCCTCTGCGCGACATGGCGGCGCAGGTTGTGCAGGGTCTTGACGCGTTCCGCGCCCCCCTGACCCCGGCCGAGCTTGCCCGCCGCCGCCCCGAAAGCCTGACGCCCCGCCAGCGCGATTTGCTCGCAGTATATGGCTATCCCTATGTGATGGAGGAGTTTCAGTTCCACCTGACCCTTTCGGGCAAACTTGACGGGGCAGAGGCCGCCCTTGTGCAGCGGGCGGCAGATCAGCATTTCGCCGGGCTTTTGCCACAGCCCTTCGTGATCGAGGATCTTTGTCTGTTCGGCGAGGATCAGGACAATCGGTTCCACCTGTTGCACCGTTACCCCCTGAGCGCCTGAACAAGGCGAAAGATGCCGTCTTCGGGCGCAGCGTCATTGACGATCTCACGGCAGGGAAAACCGGCTGGCAAACCAAGATCGGCCCGGCGCAGCCGCGCTTCGATCCGCGCGCGGGTTTCACGGCCACGGGCAGCAAGGCGCGCGGCCAGAACCGGGATCGGCGCAGTGATGTGCAAGATGACCAGATCCGGATAAGCGGCCAGCGCATCGGCCAAGGCCCCGCGTGAGCCGTTCACCACGACATCGCGCCCGTCTTTCAAGGCCGCGAGTTCTGCGCGCGGCACACCGTAGCGCAACCCATGGGCCTGCCAGTGCAGGGCGAAGTCACCACGTGCAAGGCGGGTCGAAAATTCAGCGTCAGAGACCCCTTCAAAGGGTTCGCCCCCGGCCACCTCGGACCGGGTGATGACACGACGCGCCCAGTGCAGGTTTTGGTCGGCCGCAACGGCCCCCGCGAGCAGCGTGTCCTTGCCCGCCCCTGACGGGCCAACCACGACAAACAGCCGGCCCATCATGCGGCCTTGGGCGTGAAGGCCCGCACATCAACCAAGCGGTCGCAGACCCTTTCACGCGCAGCTTCGTCGTGAAAGATGCCAAGGATGGCCGCACCGCGCGCCTTGGCCTCTTCGATCAGGCCCAGAACCACCTCACGGTTGGTGGCATCAAGGCTGGCGGTGGGTTCATCCAGCAAAAGCGCCGGGTATGGATGGGCAAAGCCGCGCGCAATGTTGACGCGCTGTTGTTCGCCGCCCGAAAAGGTGGTGGGCGACAAGGACCACA
>CALBSG010000103.1 GCA_937927675.1 uncultured Paracoccaceae bacterium
TGGCAATGGGATTGCCGGGCACCACCCGGATGACGAAGAACACGATCACCGCCACCCCGATCAGGGTTACGGCCGTGGTCATCAGGCGCAAAAGGAACGCGCGAACGAGCTGCATCTTCGGTGACTTGCCTCTTGCCTCGCGCACCCGGCGAAGACCGGGCGCCGCTTCGGGCCTTCAATGTGGCTTAAATATCCCACGGGGGTCCGGGGGTGTGAAACCCCCGGTCCGCCCGCAGTTGCACAGGCGGCGATCAGGCCCGCTTCATCAGATGCGGCAACAGCGCGCCAGAGGCATGCGGCGTAACCACAACCCCCGGTGCCGACAGGATCGGCTGGACATATTGCAGCAGCGGAATCACCAGCGCGTTTTCGGCGATGTATTTGTCCACCGCCTTCCAGCCGTCGATCCGCTTGGCCTCGTCCTTCTCGCCCCACAGCGGGCCGATCATGCCGATCAGATCCTCGCCATCCCAAACCGAATGTGGCGAGGGGCCAAACATCGCAAAGCCGGTCGAGGTCGTGGGATCGCCCACCGAATTGCCCCAGTTGTAGAAGGCCGCCGGTGCAAGCTGGTCGGCGGCGCGCAATTCGTAATGCTTGGCAATCTCGTAGATCTCGATCTCGGCCTCGATCCCGACCTTGCGCCACAGGCCGACGATGGCCTGAATCATCTCGTAATCCTTGGGTTTGAACCCCTTGGTGGTCTGCAGCTTGAACTTCACCGGATTGTCCGGGCCAAAGCCCGATGCCGCCAAAAGCTCGATCGCCTTCTCGGGGTTGTATTCCACCGTGATCGAAGGATCATAGGCGTCATATTGCGGGGTTTGCAGGGTGTCGATCTTTACACCATAGCCGCCGAGCAGCCGGTCGATGATAGCCTGCTTGTCGATGGCATGGGCGGCGGCCTTGCGCACGTTCGGGTCGGTCATCACCTCGATGTCATTGAGGAAGATCATCCCGATGTCCGAGATGGGGGCGGCCACCCCTGTCAGGCTGGCCTTCAGACGGTCATATTCCTCATACGGCACTTCCAGCGTGACATGGGCATTGCCCGATTCCACCTCGGCCACGCGGGCGGCGGCATCGGTGACGAACTTGATGGTCACGGTCTTGAACTCGGGCGCGCCGCCCCAATAGGCCTCGTTCGCCTTCAGGCGGACAAAGGCGTTGCGTTCAAACTTTTCGACCATATAGGGGCCGGTCCCGATGGGGGCGGCTTCAAACCCTTCGGCGCCGACCTTTTCGTAATAGGCTTTCGGCAGGACGTAGCCGGTCAAGAAATACATCCATTTGAAGATGGTGGGGTCAAACTGCGCCACATCGGCGATCACCTTGTTGCCCTCAACGCGGTGGTTTGCCAGCGTACCCCAGACGAACTGGATCGGGCTGCCGGTTTCCGGTTTGGCGACGCGCGCAAGGCTCCACGCCACGTCTTCGGCGGTAAAGGGGCTGCCGTCATGCCAGGTGACGCCGTCGCGCACCGTCATCCAGACCTGGGTTTTGTCGTCATTCCAGCCCCATTCGGTCAACAGGCCCGGCGCCGGTTTCAGATCGGGGCCTTGCAAGATGTATTGGTCAAAGACCGATTGGTAGATGCCCTGAATTGTGGGGTTCACAGCGCTTGGCCCAACGGTCGGGTCCCAAGCGGGCAGGTTGACGTTGTACGCGATGACCAGTTCGTCAATGGCCTGCGCCCGTGCGGGCAGACCAAAGGCCCCGACCGCGACGGTCGCAGCCGAGAGTTGCAAAAGGGAACGACGTGAGAGTTTCATCTGTGCTTCCTGTTGGTTGATTGCGTTTTTCTTATTTTTTACAGTCATCTGGCCAGTTTTTCGGCCAAAAGGGTTCCCGGTCCTGCACCGGTGCCCGCGCCCGGCCAGACGGCGGCCCCGGTCAGATGCAGGTTCTTGAGTGGCGTTGATCCATCCGCATGGCCGCGTGCGGGGCGGTAGAGGAAATGCTGGCTGAGATGGTGGCTGCCGCAAACCTGATCGCCGCCGACAAGGTTGGGGTTGTCGGCCTCAAGCTCCGCCGGGGTCACGATGCGGTGGCCAAGGATTTTGGCGCGCGTACCGGGGGCGTAACGCTCTAGAATGTCCAGCGCGCGTGCCGCCATCGGTTCTGCCGCAGCCCCCCAGTCGGTCGTGGCAATCTCGCCCTTGGCATCGCCTTTGATCTGACCCGGCACCATGCGGACCTGCACCCACAGCACATGCTTGCCATCCGGCGCGCGTGAGGGGTCTTGCCCGGTCGGCTGGCCCACCACCAAGATCGGTTCATCGGGCAAAAGCCCGGCCTGCGCTTGGGCATAGGTTCTCGCCATCTGGTCAAGGCTCGGGGCCAGATGCACATAGGCAAAGGTTTTCAACTCCGCCCCCGCAGCCCAATCCGGCAGGCTGTCCAGCGCCAGATGGATCATCATCGTGCCGGGGGCATGGGTGAAATTGGTCATCGCCTTGTCAAAACTGGGCGTGGTGCCGCCGGTCAGACGGGGCAGGGCGCGCGGGGCCACCCCGGCAATCACGGCGCGGGTGGCGGTGATGCGCCGACCATCGGCCAGTTCAATGCCACTGGCGCGGATGCCATCATGCAAGATGCGCGCCACAGGGGCGTTCAGCGCAACGACGCCCCCGCGCGCCTCAATCGCTTTGACCAGCGCGCGGATGATGGTGTCAGCCCCGCCCTTGCCCAAGGCCATGCCAAAGGCTTGACCCGCCATGCCCTCAAGATAGGGAAACAGCGCGCCGCCCGCGACATCGGGGGCGAAATCCAGATGCATGCCCCATGCGCCAAGCATCGCCTGCACCTTGGGCGAGGCAAAGGTCTGGGTCAGCCATTGGCGTGGCGACTGCAGCAAAAAGCGGCCCATATCCAGCGTGCCGCCAAAGCCCTTGGCGCGCAATGTTTTGAACATGAAATATGCAATCGCACGAATTTGCATCTTGCTGCCCAGAAGGCCGAACAGATGCGGCGCCTCGGCGCCAAAGGCGGCGACCAAGCGGCCCCAAGTCTCGGCGTCTTCGGCCGATAGGGCCGCGATTCGCTTGGTGGTTTCGGCAAGGTCAGTCGACACGCCGCACCATGTGCCATCTGGAAAGGCCGACGCGAAGGGTTTGGAAACAGCCACAAATTCAGCGCCATGGCCGATCAGTTCCGCCGCATTTTCCTTAAATAATGGGCTTCCGGCGAAAAGCGACAGGTTCATCGCCGCCCAATCATGCCGAAAGCCGGGCAGGGTATACTCCCCGGTCTTCACCGCGCCGCCCGGCGCTGCGGCCTGTTCAAATACCCCGACCCGCCAGCCTTTGCGGGCAAGTTGCAAGGCGCAGGCCAGCGTGTTGTGGCCCGCACCGATCAGGACAGCATCGAAGGTATCCGTCATGGATTCTTCACCCCGTTGTTACAGAGATATTTGCAAACGCATTTAATTCTGTCTAGACTGAATCGTGAGGGCAAAGATGTGCCCAACCAACAGGGAGATCACGATGACATCTGCAAATGTGCTGGAGAGCCTTGCCGGGATGCTGGCCTCGGGTGGGGTTGAGGTGGTGGATTGTACCGGCGTTCTGGGGCCGGAGACGCCCCTGCTGAAGCTGCCGCCGGAGTTTGCCAAGGACACCCCCGCGATCGAAATCCACCGCATTTCGGAATATGACAAGGACGGCCCGTTCTGGGCTTGGAACTGGCTGAAGGTCGGCGAACATTCCGGCACCCACTTTGACGCGCCGCACCATTGGATCACCGGCAAGGATTATGCCGATGGGTATACCGACACCCTGCCGGTGCAGCGCCTTGTCGCCCCGGTCAACGTGCTGGACTTTGCCGCTGAATGTGGCGCGAACCCCGATTTCCTGCTGACCATCGACCATGTGAAAGCCTGGGAGGCCAAGCATGGCGCGATCAAGGCGGGTGAATGGGTGGTCCTGCGGTCTGATTGGGACAAGCGCAGCCATGACGAAAACCTGTTCCTCAATGCCAATGAAACCGGCCCGCACACCCCCGGCCCAACCGCCGAGGTGATTGAATATCTTCTGTCCAAGGGTATCGTTGGCTGGGGCAGCCAGTGCATCGGCACCGATGCGGGTCAAGCGGGCGGCATGACCCCGCCGTTTCCGGCGCATAACCTGCTGCACAAGCACAACTGCTATGGTCTGGCCAGTCTTGCCAATCTCGACAAGCTGCCTGCAAAGGGCGCGATCCTGATTGCGGCCCCCTTGAAGATCAAGAACGGCACCGGCAGCCCGATCCGGGCGCTGGCGCTGGTTCCGCGCGGGTAATCGGGGCTTCACGGCCAAAAGCGTGGGGTGGGCGTGAAGCCCATCCCCTTGATTTCCTTTGTCTGTCAGGGGCGCAGAATGGGCTTTGACCACATCATCATCGGCTCGGGCATCAACGGTCTTGTGGCGGCCGCAATGCTGGCCTTGAAAGGCGACCGCGTGCTGGTGTTGGAGCGCGAGGCGACCCTTGGCGGCTGTATGCGGACCGAGGAAATCACCCTGCCTGGGTTTCATCATGATGTGATGGCGGCGACCTTTGTGTTGTTCATGACCTCGCCCGCCGGTGCGGTGCTGGGGCCGCATCTGGCCCGGCATGGGTTTGACTATTGCCATACAGGCAGCCCAACAGCGGTGCTGCGGCCGGATGGATCCTCCTTGGTTCTGACCATGGATCAGGCGGCAAACATAAAAAAATTCAATGCCTTGGCTGCGGGGGATGGGGATCGCCACGCGGTCGACGTGGGCGGGATTGCGGCCGATGCGCCATTCCTGTTCTCGTTGCTTGGCGGCAATCTTTGGTCTTGGCCCACTGCGAAACTGCTGTTCGGGCAGGTCCGCAAACGCGGCCTTCGTGGTCTTGCGGCGTGGATGGGATCGGCCCTTGCTCCGGCGCGCGGCTGGTTGGAGGCGCATTACCAAAGCCCCTTGGTGCAGGCACTTTGGGCGCCTTGGGTTTTGCATTGCGGGTTGACGCCCGAAAGCACCTATTCGGCGCAAATGGGCAAGGTCATTGCCTTTGCACTCGAGGCGGCGGGCGCGCCGATTGTCCGTGGCGGTGCGGGCGCGGCGGTGCGGGCGTTTCAAGGGCTGATCACGGAAAAGGGCGGGGCGCTGCGCTGTGGCGCGGATGTCGCGGAAATCACGGTCAAGGATGGCCGCGTGACGGGGGTTCGACTGGCCTCTGGCGAGGTTATCGCCGCGAAATCGGTTCTCGCCTCGGTGGCGCCCGGTCAGCTTTATGAACGGCTTTTGCCGTCGGTGGCCTTGCCTGAGGATCGCGCGGCCACCACGCAATTCCGCCACGGGCGCGGTGATTTCCAATTGCACTACGCGCTGGATTCGGTGCCGGAATGGCTGACGCCGGGGCTGGAGGATGTGGCGCTGATCCACCTTTCGGACGGCATTGATGCTGTGTCGAAATCGGCGAATGAGGCGGAGCGCGGCATGCTGCCCGCTGTGCCGACGATTTGCGTTGGCCAACCGTCGCGGCTTGACCCCTCGCGTTGCCCCGACGGCAAGGCGATCTTGTGGCTGCAAATCCCCGACGCCCCCCGCACGATCAAGGGCGACGCGGCAGGTGAGATTGATGGCACAGATTGGGACAGCGTCAAGGACGCCTTCGCTGACCGGCTGGAACAGATTTTGGCACGCCATATCAAGGGCTTTGACAAGATCAAGCTGGCGCGGCGTGCCTATAGCCCCAACGATCTGGAGCGTATGAACATGAACCTTGTCGGCGGCGACCCCTATGGCGGGCATTGCGGCATCGACCAGTTCTTCATCTGGCGGCCCTTTGCCCATTCCACCAATGGCACCGGCGCGGTGCGGGGGCTGATCCATATCGGTGCCTCCACCCATCCCGGCCCCGGTCTAGGCGGCGGGTCAGGGTTCAACGCAGCAAAAAGGCTCGGGGCATGACAGACACGCTCAAGCGCCCGCCGAAACTGGGCGAGGTTGGCCTGACCAACTTTGCGCCTTACCTGATGAACCGCATCATGGGCCGCTACAACGCGGGCTTCCGCGAGGAAATGGCCGAGATGGGCCTGACCACGCCCAAGGCCCGCGCGCTGGCGGTGTTGACGGTGGTCGAAGGTCCGTTGATCCGCGAACTGGCGGTCTATGCCGTGACCGAACAATCCACTCTGTCCCGCGCGCTGGATCAGATGCAGACCGATGGTCTGATCCGCCGCGAAACCGACAGCGCCGACAGCCGCGCGGTGCGCGTTTACATCACCGAGGCCGGGCGGGCCGTGTTTGACGAGCTTTGGCCGCACATGGCCGAGGCGCAGGCCCGCATGTTCAAGGGCATTCCCGAAGATGAACGCCGGGCCTTTGTTGCGACCTTGCAAAAGATGCTGGTCAACATCCGCAAGCATGAGATTTGAACCATGGCAGAACGTTCTTTCAAGGCCGAAGTCGAACATCTGAAACTGGGTGCGGGGGAAACCTTTACCGGCGAAGGGATCTTGGCCATCACCAAGGCGCTTTTGGAAAGCGGGGTCGGCTATGTCGGCGGCTATCAAGGCGCGCCGATCAGCCATCTGATGGACGTTCTGGCCGATGCCGAGGAATTGTTGGGCGAACTTGGCGTGCGGTTTGAGGCCAATGCGAATGAGGCCGCCGCCGCCGCCATGCTGGCGGCAAGTGTGCATTATCCCATTCGCGGCGCGGTGACCTTCAAGGGGCCGGTGGGCGTCAACGTCGCCTCGGACGCGCTGGCGAACCTGTCGTCGTCTGGGGTGACGGGGGGCGCGATGGTCATCGTGGGCGAAGATTACGGCGAGGGATCGTCGATCATGCAAGAACGCAGCCACCCCTTCGCCATGAAGGCGCAGATGTGGCTCTTGG
>CALBSG010000104.1 GCA_937927675.1 uncultured Paracoccaceae bacterium
TGCTTACGAAAATGTGCCTTACCTCAAAACGGCCTTTGCGGCGACGGGCGTCCATCCGGATGACCTGAAGACGCTGACCGACATTCAGCACTTTCCGTTCACGCAAAAGTCGGCCCTGCGCGAAACCTATCCCTTTGGCATGTTTGCCGTGCCGCGTGCCCAGATCGCACGGCTACACGCCTCCTACGGCACCACGGGCAAGCCGACCGTCGTGGGTTATACCGCCCGCGATCTGGAGACTTGGGCCGGGTTGATGGCACGGTCCATGCGCGCCTGTGGCACCAAGCCCGGCGATGTGGTGCACCTGGCCTATGGGTATGGGTTGTTTACAGGCGGGCTTGGCTTTCACTATGGGGCGGAAAAACTGGGCTGCACCGTCGTGCCGGTGTCAGGCGGCATGACACCGCGGCAAGTGAACCTGATCGAAGATTTCCGCGCGACCACCATCGGATCGACGCCGTCTTACATGCTCTCTATTCTGGATGAATATCGTGCCCAAGGTCGCGATCCGCGCAAATCCCCGCTACGGATCGGGATTTTTGGCGGCGAGCCGTGGACCAATGCCATGCGCGCCGAAATCGAACAGGCCTTCGACATGCAGGCCTTGGATTGCTATGGCCTATCCGAAGTGATCGGGCCGGGCGTCGCGATTGAATGTGTGGAAACCAAAGACGGGTTGCACCTGTGGGAAGATCACTTTCTGGCCGAGATCATCGACCCGGAAACCGGGGCGGTTCTGCCCGATGGGCAGGTCGGCGAGCTGGTGCTGACCTCGCTGACCAAAGAGGCGCTGCCGATTATCCGCTACCGCACCCGTGATCTGACCCGGCTTTTGCCCGGCACCGCGCGATCCATGCGGCGGATCGAAAAGCTGATGGGGCGGACGGATGACATGATCATCCTGCGCGGCGTCAATGTGTTCCCCAGCCAGATCGAAGAACAGGTGCTGACCCTGCCCGGCCTCTCGCCGCATTTCCAGCTTGAACTGACCCGAGAGGGTCGACTGGATGGGATGCGGGTTTGGGTCGAAACAGCGCATATCGCCTCTGAAGACAGCCGCGCCACCCAAGGGCGGACCTTGCAAAAACGTATCAAGCAAATGCTGGGAATTACGGTTGCCGTCCAAGTCGGCCAGCCCGGCGAGGTGGCGCGCAGTCAGGGCAAAGCCGTACGGATCATCGACAACCGCCCCAAACAATAGGGGGCCGGGCGACGTGAAGCGTCAGCTTTCACCTTCGAGTTTGACACGCATCTCGCGCAGGATCGGCAGCACGGCACGCACCTTGTCCGCGCCAAGCGCCTGAACCACATCACCAATCATCGGGATCACCGCTGCCACAGCCGCATCACGGGCCGCCCGGCCTGAGGGCGAGATGGCAACGAATTTCTGCCGCGCATCGTCCCAGTCCGGGCGAATATGGATATGCCCGGCCCATTCCAGCTTGGTCAGCGTATTGGTCATCGCCCCACGAGTGACATGGAACGCACGGGCAAGTTGGGCGGGTGTGCGTTCGTCATTGATGCGGGCCAGATGATTCAGCACCGAAAAATGCGACAGTTCCATTCCCTTGGGCAGCGCCTTGGACACGCGGTTGCGCGCCAGTTGGTCGGCCATGAACAGCTCACCAAACAGCGAAACCGCCAGATCGTCGGTGCGGTCGCTCATGGCCCCATCTTCCCCGGCGCGGTGAACTCCCGATCATGGGTCAGGCTTGGCACACGAGAGCGGGCCTTGGCGACCTCGGCCAGATCAAGATCGACCAGCGTTACGCCGGGTTCGGTGCCTGCATCCGCCAGCACCTCGCCCCAAGGCGCGATGGCAAGCGAATGGCCATAGGTGCGCCGTCCCTTGCCGCCGGTTTCCGGATGAAAGCCGGTTTGGGCCGGGGCCAGCACAAAGCAACCGGTTTCAATCGCACGGGCGCGCAGCAGCACCTCCCAATGGGCCGCACCGGTGATGTGATTAAAGGCCGCCGGCACCGTCAAAATCTGTGCGCCCGCTTGGGCCAGGCTGCGAAACAGATGGGGAAAGCGCAGATCATAGCAGACAGCCATGCCAATTTTGGCAAAGCCCGCATCCGCCACCACCGCCGCAGTCCCCGGTCGATAGGCTGACGATTCCCGGTAAATCTCGGTGTCCGAAACATTCACATCGAACATATGGATCTTGTCATACCGCGCGGCGATCTCACCCGTCGGCGAGATCAAGAAAGAGCGGTTGGCAAAGCGGCCATCGGCATCATGGGTCAGAACCCCAATCGAGCCGATCAAAAGCCAAATCCCCGCGCGGGCGGCTTCGTCCCGCAGGGCGGCGAGGGTGTTATCGTCTTCCTCATGCCGCAGGACAGCGCGTTGATGGGCGCGGTTGCCAGAGAGTGCATTGCTGCATTCCGGAGTCAGCACAAACCCCGCCCCGCCCGCCACCGCGCGACGGATATGTTCGATCGTCACCGGCAGGTTTGCCGCCGGATCATCTCCCACCGTCAGTTGCACCAACCCCGCGCGCATCGGCGTCAGGCCAACAGCGGGTCAAGCTTGCCCGCATGATCCAGCGCATGAATATCATCGCAGCCGCCGACATGCTGGCCCGCAATGAAAATCTGCGGCACCGAGGTGCGTCCGCCGGCGCGCTGGGTCATGGCCGCGCGCAAATCCGGCTGGCCGCCCACGTCGATTTCCTTGAACCCCACGCCCTTCTTGGTCAACAGCCGCTTGGCAGCGATGCAATAGGGGCAAGTTTGGGTGGTGTAGATTTCCACGGGTTTCATGTGGCCCCTCCTTGGCGTTTGGCGCGACTATAAGGATTTAGGCATCCTTCGCAACGCGCGCCATGGTCAGAACCGAAATTGCGCGCGCCCCGCCCGCGATGCAGGCCTCGGCCGCGGCGGCCAATGTCGCCCCCGAGGTCATGACGTCATCAATCAGCAGCACATGACGCCCATCCACCCGCGCCGCCCGCTTTGGGTGCAGCGTTATGGCACCAGCCATATTGGCGAACCGCGCCTCGCGGCCCTTGCCATCTTGCGTGCCGGTCGCGCGCGGGCGGATCAGAAGGTCGGGGCAATGGTCCAGCCGGGCCGATTGGGCGATGGCCTTGGACAGAAAGGCAGACTGGTTGTAACGGCGCCTGAAAAGCCGCAGCCAATGCAGCGGGATCGGCGCAACCAACATGCCCGGCTCCAAGATCGGCGCGGCGGCACGCATCATCCACCCTGCAGCCGGGCGCACCAGATCCAGCCGGTCGCCATGTTTCAGCCCCAGCACAAGGGCCCGGGCCTTGTCCTTATACAGCAGTGCTGCACGCCCCCGCGACCATGGTCGGGCAGTGGTCAAACACGCGTCGCAAAGCTCGGGCTTACCCATGTCTTCGCCCGGCAACGGCACACCGCATTGGTCGCAGACCAGACCCGAGATGAAGGGGGTGTCGCGCCAGCAAGGGCCGCAAAGCCCGAAATCAGTGGTGACCAAGGCCCCGCAACCCAGACATTGCGGCGGATACAGCAAATGCAAGGCCGCCTGTTTCAAGCCGGCTTGCATTCCCACCCCCGCCGCCTATGTTTCCCCGCCATGAGCCAGACCCCGCCCCTTTTGACCGACCGCGCGACCCTTGCGCTGCACCGCACCCGTGCCACGGCGCTGTTCTTGCAGGAGGAAGCGGCACTTGAGGTTCAGGAAAGACTCATCGAGGTTAACAGATCCTTTACGGCGCCGGTTGTGGTGACGGGTTTTCCAAACCTGTGGCCAGATTTCCGCTGCATTGCAGACGAAGAAACGCTGGATCTGCAAGAGGCGACGCAGGATTTGGTGGTCCATGCCATGGCCTTGCATTGGGCGAACGATCCGGTCGGGCAATTGGTGCAATGCCGGCGGGCCTTGCGGCCAGACGGGTTGTTTTTGGGGCTGATGTTCGGCGGGCAGACCTTGCACGAATTGCGCGCCTGTCTCGCCGAGGCCGAGTCCGAAGTTGCGGGCGGGCTGTCGCCCCGTGTGCTGCCAATGGGCGAGATCCGCGATCTGGGGGCCTTGCTTGGCCGGGCGGGCTTTGCCTTGCCGGTCGCCGACAGCTTTACCAAGACCGTCCTTTACCGCGACGCCTTCCACCTGATGCATGACCTGCGGGCGATGGGGGAAGGCAATGCGCTGTCCGCCCGGCTGCGCCGCCCAACCCGGCGCGAGGTGTTCGTGCGGGCCGCCGCGATCTATCAGGATCGGTTTGCCAATGCCGAAGGTCGCATCCCTGCAACCTTTGAAATCATCTGCCTGACCGGCTGGGCCCCGCATGAAAGCCAGCAAAAGCCCCTGCGCCCCGGATCGGCCGCAGCGCGACTGGCAGATGCCTTGAACGCCGCCGAACGTCCGTTGCCGCGCGGAAACGGTTGACCACGCTGGCCTTCGGGTTATCTGGGAGGCAATAACGCAGGAAATGACATGACCGACGTGACACCCGGAACCGGCCGTCTGGCCCAAGCCCCCGCCAATCACCCCAAGGTGAAAGCACCAAAGATCGGGATCTTGCTTGCCAATCTTGGCACGCCGGACAACTACGATTATTGGTCCATGCGGCGCTATCTGAATGAATTTTTGTCAGACAAGCGGGTGATCGATATTCCGAATTGGAAATGGCAGCCGCTGCTGCAGCTGATTATCCTGACCAAACGTCCCTTTACCTCGGGCGCGAATTACAAACTGATCTGGAACCATGAAAAGGGCGAAAGCCCGCTGATGACGATCACCAAAGATCAGACCGCCGCGATTGCGGCGGCGATGCAGGCCGCGCATGGCGATCAGGTGATGGTGGATTTTGCGATGCGCTATGGCAATCCCTCTACCGCATCCAAGGTAAAGGCGATGGTAGCGGCGGGCTGCGAAAAGATCCTGTTCTTCCCGCTTTACCCGCACTACGCCGGTGCCACGTCGGCCACGGCAAATGACGCCTTCTTTGCCGCATTGATGAAAGAAACCCGCCAACCTGCAGCGCGGGTGGTGGCGGAATACTTCGACCATCCCGCCTATATCGAGGCGCTGGCCCAATCTGTGGAGCGGGCCTATGCCAAACTGGATCACCGCCCTGATGTGCTGGTGGCCAGCTATCACGGCATGCCGATCCGTTATCTGATGCAGGGTGATCCCTATCATTGCCAATGCGCCAAAACCACGCGACTGCTGCGCGAACGTCTTGGCTGGGACAAGGCAGATATCGACACCAGTTTTCAATCGGTCTTTGGGCGCGAGGAATGGCTGAAGCCCTATACCGTAAATCACGTCGCCGATCTGGCACGGCAGGGCAAAAAGCGGATCGCGGTGATTGCGCCGGCCTTCTCGGCCGATTGCATTGAGACGCTGGAAGAAATCAACGGCGAGATCCGCGAGGCGTTTGAACACGCTGGCGGCGAGGAATTCACCTATATTCCCTGCCTAAACGATGACAGCGCACATATTCAGGCGCTGGTGCAGGTGATCGAGGCGAATTTGCAGGGTTGGATCTAAGCCAACCTTTTGACGTCACAAAAGAAAAGGACGACAGGAAACCCTGTCGTCCCTATCTCGTCCAATCCGGAAAGGATTAGTTCGACGCGACCGCAGCGGCAACAGCCACCAGCAGGATCAGCGGAAGGATGATGCCGCCCGACGACGAGGTGCCGGCTTCGACAACTGCCGGTTCCATGACGGGTTCAGCCATGCCGCCAGCGAAAGCGGTGGTAGCAGCAACCGACAGAGCGGCAGCGAGAGCGATCTTTTTCATAGTGACCTCCAGAATTTCGCGTGGCGCCGAATTTTTCAGAGGCGACACCACACACCCAAGATTATTCCTCATGCTGCCTTCCTAATCCGCTTATCCGGTGATTTGCAATCCACCCCGTTGCGGCGGCAAAGGCTGCGAGGCCTATGGCGTCAAATAAGCAACACTTGCGTGCCAACTTGGGCCATATCGAACAACTCTTGAATGTGCTCATTATAGAGGCCGACACATCCATTCGATGACCGACGACCAATTTTGCGCGTGTCGTGCGTGCCGTGGATGCGGTAGTAGGTCCAGCTGAGATACATCGCGCGGGTGCCCAACGGGTTATCGGGCGAGCCACCCTCGACCACTTCAGGCCATTCGGGGTTGCGTTCGCGCATCGACGGGGTCGGACGCCAAGTCGGGTTCACGACCTTCTCCACCACTTCGGTCCGGCCACGGCGGGTCAATTCCTCGGACAGCGGCACTGAGGTGGGGTAAAGCCGATAAATCGACTGATCCTCAGACCAGAAATGCAGGGCGCGCGAGGTGATATCCACCAAAATCGCACCTTTCTTCGTATTCTCGAAGTAGTCCTGCCAATCCAGCATCCGGAAACTGGACACGTTGTTGCGCACAGCGCCACCCGCAGCGGGGGTCATTTCCGTGCTGCCGTCGGTGGCCTGCGCGAAAACGGGCAGCGCAGCGGCGGCAGAGGTCAGGGCAGCAGCACCACCCATGAACAGGCGGCGGTTCAGCGATTTGCGGGATTCAGGCGGCATCCGCAGCTCTCCGTTCAGATGAAATTTCGCCGCCTTCTACATCCATCAGCGCGGCGGCGCAAATCAAAGCCCCGTCATCGGCGCGGATTGGTGCGGGTTTCAGCACAGTCACGCAGAGTTGGGTTTGATCCTGCGGCACAGTTTGGATAAAGACGGGCCAACGCGGGCCCCGTCGGGCTACTGGGTGGTGACAGAACATGAACAGACGCACTGTGGTATTGATGGCTGGCTCGGCAGCCATGTTGGCAGCTTGTGGCATGACGGCCCGAGCACCGAGAGTCGGTGCAGACGGTCGGCCATTGCCGAAAGTCTATCACATCAGCAAATCCATGACGAACGAGATCCCCTACCGGGTTCTGGATTCAATCAATGCCCTGCGTGCGGCCCGTGGCTCGGTGCCGCTGGCGCTGAACGCCCAGTTGAACGCCGCAGCCCTGACCCATTCGCGCGACATGTCGGTGCAAAACCGCCCCTGGCACTTTGGCTCTGACGGCTCGTCGCCCTTGTTGCGCGTGCAGCGCGTTGGCTATCCCGGCAAACTTCTGGGCGAGTTGATCTCTGAAACCTACGAAGATGAAACCGCGACGCTGGCAACCTGGATGGGTCAGGCCGATACCCGTGACGTTATCCTGAACTCCGAAGCAAACGCGATGGGTTTCGCCTGGTATCAGGAAGAAAGCGGCAAGATCTGGTGGACGCTGCTGACGGGTGCGTGATCTGACAAGATATTGAAAAACCAAAACAAAGGGGGCCGCAGCCCCCTTTTCTTTTCGCCTCAGGGCATGATGAAGATCGGTGTTCCGGGCTTGACCATGGCGTAGATCGCTTCGATCTCTTTGTCGGTCACAGCAATGCAACCAGCCGTCCAATCGCGCACGCTGACCTTTCGCGGCGGCCCGCCGTGAATGAAGATATCCCCGCCTGCAGGTTTGTTATTTTCGGCGGCAAAGGCGCGGTCGGCGTCATTGGGATAGCTGATGCCAAGCGAGAGGTGATAGTAAGACTTCGGGTTGCGGTGGCTGATGTAATAGGTGCCTTCAGGCGTCTTGCCGTCGCCTTCGAACTGCTTGTGACCCACCGGCATAAAGCCAAGGCTAATATCGTATTCTTCCAGCACTTCGCTGCCATGGATGAGATACATCTTGCGGTCCGCCTTGTGGACCTGAATCTGGGTCACGTCGGGACCGCTATAGGTTTTCACCTTGCCGCCACAGGCGGCCATGCCAAATCCGATGGCAATCAGAAGAAGTACCCGAAGAATGCCCATATGCCGCAACTGCCCCAGCTTTGCCCGCGATGCGCGCGCCGTTATTTTTGCCTGCGCATAGCGGATTTCCGCTGATCTGGCCAGAGCAGATCAGGACAGGCCGGGCAGATCACAGGATTTTCAACCGGCGCTTAGCGTGAAAACCGCGCGGCCAGTTCGACATGCGAAGACCAGCGGAACTGGTCCACCACCTGCACCCAATCCAGCCGATACCCCGCGGCAATCAGAACCTTGGCATCCCGAGCAAAGGTGACGGGATTGCAAGAGACATAGGCGATAACCGGCACTTTCGTGGCCGCCAGCCGATCCACCTGCGCCTCGGCCCCGGCGCGCGGGGGGTCAATCACCACCGCCTCGACACCCTTGAACTCATCAGGTTCAAGCGGGCGGCGGAACAGATCGCGAGTCTCAACGGTCAGCCGTTTCAACCCTTCGGCATTGCGCGCGCCCTTTTCCAAAGCCGCGGTCATGGTCGCCTCGCCTTCCACCGCGTGAACCTCAGCCCGTTCGGCCAGCGGGATCGAGAAGGTGCCAGAGCCTGCAAACAAGTCCACCACCTTGCGCGCCGCGCCAATGGCCAAAGCCACGGCCTGCAACAAGGCGCTTTCGCCTTCGGCTGTCGCCTGCAGGAAGGCCCCTGGCGGCGGCGCGACCAATGCACGACCAAACCGCTGCATGGGGGCAGCGCGCAGGGCAACAGTCTCGCCATTCCAGGTCAGCCGCGCGATCTTTGCCGCCTCACACAGCCGCGCCATTTCCATCTGCATCGGCGCGTCCAGCGGCTTGCCGCCAGTCACCGCCACATCAGCCCCGGCAAGGCTGCGCGTGATGGTCAGCTGCACTTCGGTCGTGCGCGAGCCGCCCATTTTCACCAGATCTTGCAGCGCCGGAAAGGCGGCAATCAGATCGGGATGCAGAAGCTGGCAGTTCGGCACCTCGACAATCGTATCGCTGGCGCGGGCGTGAAAGCCCATCAGCGCCCCACCCTTGGTCTTGCGTCCGGTCAGGGTCGCACGACGGCGCGACCGCGCGGGTGAGGTGACCATGGGGCGGAACACCGCCTCCAGCCCCTGACCCGACAAGGCACCCTTCACGATGCCCTCTTTCCAATGGGCGACAAAGTCGTCGCCCGCGTGCTGCATCAGACATCCGCCACAGCTGCGGGCATGGGGGCATGGCGGCTTGACCCGGTCGACCGAGGGGGTGACGATCTTGCCACCGACCAGCGTATCCTTGACCAGATCGCCTTCAACGACCTCGCCCGGCAAGAAACCCGGCGCATAGATGGGCCCCGTCTCGCCAATAGCGATGCCGTCACCAAGATGTCCCAGCCTGTCGATGGTGATCTTCACGCCTGCCCGTCCTCTGTGCCAATGAACCCGCCGGACTGGCGGTTCCAATAGCGCGCATAAACCCCACCCCTCGCCAAAAGGCCAGCGTGATCGCCAACTTCGACGATGCGGCCCTGCTCCATGACGATGATGCGGTCCATCTCGGCGATGGTCGACAGCCGATGCGCGATTGCCAACACGGTCTTGCCCTGCATCACGCGCGACAGGGCCGCCTGAATGCTGGCCTCCACCTCTGAATCCAGCGCGCTTGTTGCTTCGTCCAGCACCAGAATCGGGGCGTCTTTCAAAAACGCACGGGCCAACGCAATGCGCTGGCGCTGGCCACCCGACAGTTTCACCCCACGTTCG
>CALBSG010000105.1 GCA_937927675.1 uncultured Paracoccaceae bacterium
TACTATGGACCCAAGGGATTTTACCCCGCGTGGAGTGCCTCTGTCGGGGTCAAGCACCAACAGGGCGACCAGATGGGCGCGGCCTTTGGCAGCCTGACCTTGGGGCTGATCCTGTATGCTGTGTTTGTCGGTGTCATGGTGGCGCGCGGCATGACAGGGCCGCTGATCCTTGGGATCGTGACCTTCATCGTCATGGGTTATTCAAACAACGCCTTCAAGAAACTGGGCGCAACCAGCCGGGCGATTGACGCCGGAAGCTGGGCTGCCTCCGGCGTCTTGATGCTTTTGGTGCAGGCGCTGCTTTAGCCCAAGCGATAGCTTGAGGCGGTGACCCCGCCGAACAGGTCCGTGTCATGATAGACCATGCGGGCGGTGTCCGTTTCCGCCGCGCCAACGACCGCCCAGATCGGGGCAAAGTGATCTTCCTGCGCATGGCAGGTGCGGGCGTGCGGGGCTTTCTCCCAGTCGATCAGATCGGCGGTGCGCTCTGCTGCCGGTTTGGCCATAGTCTTGGCCAACCAAGCGTCAAAGGCCTCGGACGGGACTTTCGCACCCGGCCCGAACAGGCGCAGGTTGTGATAGGACAGGCCCGAGCCGACGATCAGTACGCCTTCGTCACGCAAGGGAGCCAGAGCGCGGCCAAGTTCCACATGACGCGCCGGGTCATAGCCCTTTTGCAAACTGATCTGGAATACCGGCACGGAGGCATCGGGATACATCACAAAGGCCGGCACAAAGCAGCCGTGATCGAAGCCCTGTTTGGCGTCCAGCCGCACCGGCAGGCCTGCCGCCTTGATAAGGTCTGCCGCCTTTTGCGCCAGATCGGGCGCGCCGGGGGCGGGGTATTTGATCTGGAACGTTTCCGGCGGGAAGCCGTGGTAGTCATAAACCATCGGCGGGTTGGCCGAGGTCATGACCGAAAAACTGTCCTCCTCCCAATGGCCGGAAATCATCAGAATGGCCTTGGGGCGTTCGGGCAGGTCTTTCACCATCTGCACGAAGCTGGCTTCAAGATTTTTGAACATCGCGCGCCAGTCAGGCATCCAAGGCCAAGGGCCGCCGCCGTGGCTGATGAAATAGGTGGGCATCCGGGTCATATCGGCTCTCCGCGTTTCTTCAGGGGCAAGATGGGGGCGGGCGAGGATTCCCGCAACGGAAAGAAGTGGTAGGGAATCCGAGGGTTGATGTGCAAATTTGCACGATTTCACCCTGAATTCCGGCTTTGATGTGCGCGGCGCCTGCGCCAAGCCTTGCACCGCGCCCTGTCGCGCTGCCATAGTCTGCCATCACTTCGTGACAGGGAGTTCACAAATGAAATTTGCCGCCGCCCTTTTGGGTCTTAGCTTCCTTGCCCCCGCTGCCATCGCGCAAGACCTGCCTGACCTTGCGGGAAAGGAAGTGGTCGTCGTCACCGAAAACGCCTATCCCCCTTTGCAGTTCATGGACAAATCCGGTGCCGCTGTGGGCTGGGAGTATGACGCCATGGCCGAAATTGCCAAACGTCTAAACATCACCGTGAAATATGAGAATACCTCTTGGGATGCGATGATCCCGGCGGTCAGCGAAGGCCAGTATGACATCGGCATGACCGGCATCACCATCAAGGATGAGCGCAAGGAAAAGGTCGATTTTTCGGATGCCTACATGCGGTCTGAAATGCTGATGATCGTGCGCGGCGACGAGGCGCGGTTCACCGATGCCGCGTCTTTCGCGGCCATCCCTGAATTGTTGATTTCAGCACAACCCGGCACGTCGCCCTTCTATGCCGCCATTTATGAAATCCTTGACGGCAACGAAGAAAACCCCCGCGTGGTCAAGTTTGAAACCTTTGGTGCGGGTCTAGAGGCGCTGAAGGCGGGCGATGTCGATCTGACGCTGTCGGACAGCACGGCGGCCAATGGCTATGTGGCGGCGTCAAACGGCGGGCTGAAGATCATCGGCGCGCCGCTGGCGTCAGAAGACTTTGGCTTCATCTTCCCCAAAGGCTCTGAGCTGGTGGCACCTATCAATGCTGCCATCGCCGCGATGAAGGCCGATGGAACGCTGGATGCACTGAACCAGAAATGGTTCGTCGACTACAAGATGGGCGAATGAATGCCCTTTGCGGCCCCCCCTTGGGGCGGGGCCGCAGCTTTCCCAAATGACCCCCAACGCAAAACCCGAAGATGATTTTCCGTGGTGGCTGGTAATCCTGGCCCTGACGGGGGCATTTCTGTTTGTGCAGATCGCCACATCTGACATCTATTCGGCCGCCCTTTCGGCCCTGTCCAAGGGCATCTGGATCACCATCGGTGTCGCCATGGTGGCCTATATGGGGGCCTGCCTGATCGGGCTTGCGCTGGCGGTCATGATGTTGTCGCGCCACCTTGTCCTGCGCCAGATCGCCCGGCTTTATATCGAGGTGATGCGCGGCGTGCCGATCATCGTGCTGCTGCTTTACGTGGCCTTTGTGCTGGCCCCCGGCATGGTCTGGCTGGTCAATCAGGCGCTGGACCCGTTTGGCCTGCCGCTGCTGCGCACCCGTGACTTCCCGCTTTTGTCGCGCGCCGTCATCGCCCTAATGCTGGCCTATTCCGCCTTTCTGGCCGAGATCTTTCGCGCGGGGCTGCAGGCCGTCGACAAGGGCCAGATCGAGGCGGCACAGGCGCTGGGCCTGAACGGCTGGCAGCGCTTTCGCCATATTACGTTTCCGCAAGCTTTTCGGTTGATCCTGCCCCCCCTTGGCAATGATTTCGTCGCGATGGTGAAGGACAGCTCGCTTGTGGCCGTGCTGGGCGTCACCGATGTGGCACAGCTGGCCAAGGTGACGGCGGCCGGAAATTTCCGCTATTTTGAAACCTATAACGTCGCGGCGCTGATCTATCTGACCATGACGATCACGCTCAGCCTGATCCTGCGCCGAATCGAAATGCACCTGCGCGCCCGCGATCGGCGCTAAGTTCCGAAAGGCTTCCCCATGAACGCTCTGCTTGCCCCTTGGACCACCGAGTTCGCCCTGCCGCCCTTTGCTGAAATCCACGATGCGGATTTCTCTCCCGCCTTCGACGCGGCCTTGGATCAAGCTCGGGCTAACATTGCGCAGATCGCGGGCAACTCCGACGCGCCTACCTTTGCCAATACCATTGAGGCGCTGGAATTGGCTGAAACCCTGCTCGACCGGGTGTCAGGTGTCTTCTACAATCTTGCTGGGGCTGACGCGAATGATCACCGCGAGGCGCTGATGCGCGAGCTTGCCCCGAAACTCAGCGCCTTTTCGTCAGAAGTCACGAACAACACGGCACTGTTCGCCCGGATAGAGGCGCTTTGGCAGGCGCGACAATCCCTTGATCTGACCGCAGAACAGGCCCGTGTGCTGGAGCTTTATCGCCAGATGTTCGTCCGTTCTGGCGCAAATCTGCAAGGCGACGCGGCGGCGCGACTGACAGCGGTGAAAGCCCGCCTTGCGGTCCTTGGTACCCAGTTCAGCCAAAACCTGCTCGCCGATGAACGCGAATGGTTCATGCCTCTGACCGAGGCTGATCTGGAGGGCTTGCCCGATTTTGTCATCACCTCGGCCCGCGCTGCGGGGGACGAAAAGACCCAGCCCGGCCCGGTGGTGACGTTGTCACGTTCGTTGATCGTGCCGTTTTTGCAATTCTCGCCGCGGCGGGCCTTGCGCGAAAAGGCCTATGCGGCTTGGGTCGCCCGTGGGGCCAATGGCAATGCCAACGACAATCGCGCGATTGCCGCCGAAATCCTCGCCCTGCGCCACGAACGGGCGCAGCTCCTCGGTTATGCCAGCTTTGCCGATTTCAAGCTGGAGCCGGAGATGGCCAAGACCCCACAGGCCGTCCGCAGCCTGTTGATGCGGGTCTGGGAACCCGCCCGGACAAAGGCGCTGTCGGATGCGGCCGTGCTGGAGGCCATGCTGCATGCGGATGGGTTTCAAGGCCCGCTGGAGCCTTGGGATTGGCGCTATTACAGCGAAAAGCGCCGCAAGGCAGAGCATGATCTGGATGAAGCGGCGCTGAAACCTTACCTCTCGCTTGAGGCGATGCTGGCCGCGCAATTCGATTGTGCGAACCGGCTTTTCGGCCTCGAATTCCGCGAAATCGCCGGCCCCTTCTATCACCCCGACGTGCGCGGCTGGGAGGTTACCCGGAACGGCGCCCATGTTGCGGTGTTCCTTGGTGACTATTTCGCGCGCGGCTCCAAACGCTCTGGCGCGTGGTGCTCTGCGATGCGCAGCCAGAAGAAATTGGGGGAGGACACAAGGCCCATCGTGGTCAATGTCTGCAACTTCGCCAAGGGCGATCCCGCACTTCTGTCCTATGATGACGCCCGCACATTGTTTCATGAATTCGGCCACGCGCTGCATCAGATGCTGTCGAATGTGACCTATGGTTTCATTTCGGGCACCTCTGTCGCCCGCGATTTCGTGGAACTGCCGAGCCAGCTTTATGAACATTGGCTTGAGGTGCCGGAGGTTTTGGAAAAGCACGCCCGCCACTGGCAGACGGGCGACGCGATGCCTGCTGATTTGCTCCAGCGCCTCTTGGCCGCAGGCACCTATGATCAGGGCTTTGCCACGGTCGAGTTTGTCGCCTCGGCCCTTGTTGATCTGGCCTTCCATGAAGGTGCGGCCCCGGCAGATCCGATGCAGAAACAGGCCGAAGTGTTGGAAGCCATCGGTATGCCGCAGGCCATCCGGATGCGCCATGCCACGCCGCATTTCGCGCATGTCTTCTCCGGCGACGGCTATTCCTCGGGGTATTACAGCTACATGTGGTCTGAGGTGATGGACGCTGACGCCTTTGCCGCCTTTGAGGAAGCCGGCAACGCCTTTGACGCTGAGACGGCGAAACGGCTGGAAACCTTCATCCTGTCTGCGGGAGGATCGCAACCGGCCGAAGACCTCTACACCCTGTTCCGCGGTCGCATGCCGGGGGTGGAACCTTTGCTGAAGGGCCGGGGTCTGTTGGAGGTGTCCTAAGCGGGGGGCTCCCCCGCGCCCCCGTCGCGGGGCTATCGCAACCGGCTGGGTGCCATGCCGAATTTCGCGCGGAATGCGCGGGACAGGCTTGAGGCTGACGAAAACCCGCAGCGCAGCGCCACTTCGGCCATGGGGTGGCGGGTGTCGGTGATCATCCGCCGCGCCGCTTGCAGCCGCAGGGTCAAGGCATAGGCGGCGGGTGTCAGGCCAAGGTTCTCGGTGAAAATCTGTTCCAGCCGGCGGGCGGAGAGGCCGATGGCCTGCGCGAGATCGGCCATCGGTTCGGGGCTGTCGAGCTGTGCTTCCATGCGGGCGATGGCCATGGCCACACGTGGGTCAAGGCGCGGGTCGGTTTTGCGTGGGCTGACTTGGGGTTCGTGCCCGTCGCGGGCCGTGGTGATAAAGCTGGCGGCAACTTGCAGGGCAAGTGCAGGCCCATGACGGGCGCGGATCAGGTGCAGCATCAGATCGGCGGCGGGGGCGGCCCCCCCTGCGGTAAAGCGGCTGCGGTCGATGACAAAGCGGTCTGGCTGCACATCGACGCCCGGATGGGCGGTGGCGAAATCCTCAAGATCTTCCCAATGCACCGTGGCCTTGTAGCCGTTCAAAAGCCCGGCGCGCGCCAGCACCCAAGGCCCGGCATCAATCGCGCCGACGGCAGAAAAGCGCGGGGCCATGCGCGACAGTTCGCGGATCAGATGCGGGGTTGCCCCCTGCCATTGCTGAAATCCGGCGACGACGATCAACGCATCCGCCCCTTCTGCCGCACGCAAAGGCCCGTTTGACGGGAGTTCAATGCTACAGGTCAGCGGCACCGCCTGCCCATCGGGCGAGACCACGCGCCAACGGTAAACCTCGGATCCCAAATGCCGATTTGCCGAACGCATCGGGTCCAGTGTTGAGGCGACCTCAAGGATTGAGGCTTGCGGCAACACCAAAAGGGCCAGTGTCAGGGGCTGCTGCGATGCAGCGAAGATCGTTGCGTTTTTTGCCATAAGTATTGCGTAATTTGCAAAGCGTGCGGAATCAACCCCGCTATGCTGGCGCGAACCGAATTGGAGGATTCCCATGCCCTTGGCCATGAACCGCGAAGTTTTCATCACCTGCGCCGTCACCGGCTCGGGCGGCACGCAGGACCGCAGCCCGCATGTGCCGCGCTCGCCCGAACAGATTGCCAAGTCGGCGATTGATGCGGCCAAGGCAGGTGCTGCCATCGTGCATTGCCATGTGCGCGACCCCGAAACCGGCAAACCGGCCCGCGATCCTGCGCTTTACCGCGAAGTGACCGAGCGTATTCGCGACAGCGGCACCGATGTGGTTTTGAACCTGACTGCCGGTATGGGCGGTGACATCTATTTCGAAGGCACCGAGGACATGGGCCGCATCGGTCCGCGTTCGGACATGGCGGGCGCGACAGAGCGCGTGGCGCATGTGGTTGAATGCCGCCCCGAGATTTGCACACTCGACTGCGGCACGATGAACTTCAACGAAGCCGACTATGTGATGGTCAACACGCCCGGCATGCTGCGCGATATGGCCACCCGCATGACCAAGGCAGGCGTCCGCATCGAAATCGAAGCCTTCGACACCGGCCATCTGTGGCTGGCTAAGCAACTTGCCTCTGAAGGTGTCATTCCCGATCCGGTGCTGGTGCAGTTGTGCATGGGCGTTCCGTGGGGTGCCCCGGATGATCTGAACACCTTCTTGGCGATGGTGAACAATGTGCCGTCCGACTGGTTCTGGTCGGCCTTCGCGCTTGGCCGTCATCAGATGCCCTATGTGGCTGCGGCAGTTCTGGCGGGCGGCAACGTGCGGGTCGGTCTGGAAGATAACCTCTGGCTCGACAAAGGTGTGCTGGCAACCAACGCGCAGCTGGTGGAGCGGGCGGTCAGCGTCATCTCGAACCTTGGGGCACGGGTCATTACCCCGGCTGAAGTGCGGGCCAAGCTGAAGCTCGAAAAGCGGGCCCCTCTGCCGCGCTAAGCCGAGGCTTGGGCGGGCGACATATGTGGATTGGCCTATGCGGCCTGCCTTGGCAACGCGCCAAGGCAGGCGTGCAGCGGGCACAGGCCTGAGGGCCAAGATAGAAAAGGACATGGCATGGCACGGAAAGCGGCAATCATTGGGGGTGGGGTTATTGGCGGCGGTTGGGCGGCGCGGTTCCTGCTGAACGGCTGGAACGTTGCGGTCTTTGATCCCGATCCTGAGGCCCCGCGCAAGGTGGGCGAGGTGATCGCCAATGCCCGCAAGGCGTTGCCCGCGCTTTCGGATGTGCCGATGCCTGCTGAAGGCACGCTGACCTTCGTCAGCACCATCACCGAAGCGGTGGAAGGGGCGGAATATATCCAAGAATCCGTCTCGGAACGTCTGGAGCTGAAGCATCGCGTCTTTGCACAAATCCAACAGGTCGCACCCGGCGTGTTGATCGGCTCCTCGACCTCGGGTTTCAAACCTTCGGAGTTGCAGGAAAAGGCACCCGAGCCGGGGATGATCTTTGTCGCCCACCCGTTCAACCCGGTCTACCTTTTGCCCTTGGCCGAGGTGGTTCCCAGCCCCAAAAACCCGCCCGAAGCCATCGAGCGTGCCAAGGAAATCCTGCGCGAAATCGGCATGTTCCCGCTGCACATCCGCAAGGAAATCGACGCCCATATCGCCGACCGCTTCCTTGAGGCCGTCTGGCGCGAGGCGCTGTGGCTGGTGAAAGACGGCATCGCCACGACCGAAGAAATCGACGAGGCCATCCGCATGGGCTTTGGTCTGCGTTGGGGTCAGATGGGCCTCTTTGAGACCTACCGCGTTGCGGGCGGCGAGGCGGGCATGAAGCATTTCATGGCGCAGTTCGGCCCCTGCCTGACCTGGCCCTGGACCAAACTGATGGACGTGCCCGAGTTCAACGACGAACTCGTGGACCTCATCGCAGGCCAGTCCGACGCGCAATCCGGCCACCATTCCATCCGCGAGTTGGAGCGGATTCGCGACAGCAACCTGATCGGCTTCCTGCGTGCTTTGAAAGACCGCAACTGGGGTGCGGGCAAGGTGCTGCGCGAGCATGACGAACGCAATGCGGCGGCGTTCTTTGGCAACACCGACACCGCGCCGAAAGCGGCCCCGTTGGCTATGGCCCATATGCAGGTGCTGCCCGGCTGGATCGACTACAACGGTCATATGACCGAAAGCCGCTATTACTTTGCCAACTCGGAGACCGTGGACGCCTTCTTGCGGCTGATCGGGGCGGGGATGGATTATGTGGCGGGCGGTCACAGCTATTATTCCGCCGAAACCCATATCCGCCATCTGGGCGAGGCCAAGCTGGGCGACCGGCTGACCGGCACCATCCAGATCATCTCGGCGGATGAAAAGCGCTTCCGGTCCTTCGTGCGTATCATGAAGGGCGAGGAATGCGTGGCCACCATCGAGCAGCTTTGCTTGCACGTCGATATGGCGGCGGGTAAATCGTCCCCCGCTTCGGCAGAGGTCTGGGCCAAGCTGAAAGCGGTTGCGGATGCCCACGCCAATCTGCCGCTGCCCGAAGGTGCAGGCCGTGCTGTTGGTCAAAGGAAGTAAGCCATGCATTTCGGACTGACCGAAGAACAGCAGATGATCGTCGATGCGACGCGGGCTTTTGTGGAAAACGAACTTTTCCCGCATGAGCTGGCCGTTGAACGTTCGGGTCATTTGCCGATGGAGCTCATCAAAGAGATCCAGAAAAAAGCCATCGAGGCCGGGCTTTACGCCGCCAATATGCCTGCCGAAGTTGGGGGGGCGGGTCTCGATACGCTGTCGTGGCTGCTTTATGAAAAGGAACTTGGCCGGGCCAATTATGCCCTGCACTGGACCTGCGTGGCGCGGCCGTCGAATATTCTGCTGGCCGGGAATGCCGAACAGCGCGAGCAATATCTGATGCCGTGCATCCGGGGCGAAACCTGGGATTGCCTTGCGATGACCGAACCGGGCGCCGGGTCGGACCTGCGGGGGATGAAGGCGTCGGCGCGGCAAGACGGGGATGACTGGGTGCTGAACGGCACCAAGCATTTCATCTCTCACGTTGATCTGGCGGGCTTTGCCATTGTCTTCATGGCAACGGGCGAGGAAGACACGCCGCGCGGCCCGAAGAAGAAGATCACCGCGTTTTTCGTCGACAAAGGCACCAAAGGCTTCACCGTGCGCGATGGCTATCGCAACGTATCGCACCGGGGCTATACCAACGGCATTCTGGAATTCGACGATTGCCGCCTGAACAAACGCCAGATCTTGGGCGAGGTTCACAAGGGCTTTGAGGTGGCGAACAGCTGGCTGGGTGCCACCCGCCTGCAAGTCGCCTCCACCTGCCTTGGCCGGGCTGAACGCGCGCTGGGCCATGCCGTCACCTACGCGGCCGAGCGTAAGCAATTCGGCCAGCAGATTGGCAAGTTCCAAGGCATCAGCTTCAAGCTTGCCGATATGGCGATGGAGTTGAAGGCCGCCGAACTGCTGACCCGCGAGGCCGCTTGGAAGTATGATCAAGGCACTGTGACCGAAGCCGACATGTCGATGGCGAAGCTGAAAGCCACCGAAGTGCTGGCAATGATCGCCGATGAGGCGATCCAGATCCACGGCGGTATGGGGCTGATGGATGAATTGCCACTGGAGCGCATTTGGCGTGACGCGCGGGTAGAGCGCATCTGGGAAGGCACCAGCGAAATTCAGCGTCACATCATCAGCCGCGAACTGCTGCGCCCGCATGGGGCATGACGCCAAAGGAACGTTTCCGATGAAAGACCTCGACCGTCTCTTGCGCCCGCGCCACATCGCCGTTCTGGGCGCGGGTTGGGCGCTGAATGTGATTGAGCAATGCGCCAAGATGGGCTTCAAAGGCCCGGTTTGGCCGGTACATCCAACCAAGTCTGAAATCGGCGGGCTCAAGGCCTATGCGTCTTTGGCCGATCTGCCGGAGCCGCCGGATGCCACCTTCATCGGCGTCAACCGCTTTGCCACGATTGATGTGGTGCGCGAGCTTTCCACCATGGGCGCGGGTGGCGCGATCTGCTTCGCCAGCGGTTGGACCGAGGCGGGCGAGCCGGAGTTGCAGGCCAAGCTGATTGCTGCGGCCGGCGATATGCCGATCCTTGGGCCGAATTGCTATGGCGTCATCAATTATCTGGATGGCGCGCTTTTGTGGCCTGACCAGCATGGCGGCATTCCGGTCGATAAGGGGGTGGCGCTGATCAGCCAGTCCTCAAACATCGTCATCAATCTTGGCATGCAGCAGCGCGGGCTTCCTGTGGCCTATGTTGCCTGTTTGGGCAATGCGGCGGTGGTTGGCTTGGCCGAACTTGCCGGGGCGCTTTTGGATGATCCGCGGGTGACCGCGCTTGGCCTTTATATCGAAGGCATTGACGATGCCCCGGCCTTTGCCGCTTTGGCGGAACGCGCGCGCGCGATGGGCAAAGGGGTGGTGGCGATCAAGTCGGGCAAGACGGAACTTTCCCGCAGCGCGGCGGCCAGCCATACCGCCAGCTTGGCCGGCGGTGGTGCGGCCTCGAGTGCCTTCCTGCGGCAGGTCGGTGTGGCAGAGGTCAACACCCCCTCAGAACTGATCGAGACGCTGAAAATCTTCCACATGCACGGCCCGCAGATCGGGACACGTATTTGCTCGCTCTCCTGCTCCGGTGGGGAAGCGGGCCTCGTGGCCGATCTCGCCGCGCCGCATGGCATCGACTTTCCGCCGGTGCCACAGGCGACGCATGATCGGCTTTTCGCGGTCTTGGGGGAAATTCCAACCATTTCCAACCCGTTGGATTACCACACCTTCATCTGGGGTGACGGGCCAAAGACCACCGAGGTCTTTTCGGCCATGCTCGAGGCCTATGATGCGGGGATCTACATCATCGACAGCCCGCGGGCCGATCGGTGTGATCCGTCCGGCTATCAGCCTGCCTTTGACGCCATCGTTGCGGCGCAAAAGGCCACCGGAAAGATTGCGTTGCCGGTTGCCTCGATGGCCGAGAATTTCGGCGAGGGCCGGGTGCAGGCCATGATGGATCAGGGGGTTTGCACCCTGTTGGGTCTGGAAACTGCGCTGGCTGCGATCAAGGCGGCGCAGACGCCTGCGGGCGCGCCGGGTTGGCGGCCTGCCAAGGCCTTGGCCCCGCGTGATAGCGAGATGCTGAGTGAGGCGGACGGCAAGGCTTTGCTGGCCGAGGCCGGGGTGCCGGTACCAAAGGCGGTGACTGCGCCAACTTTGGCGGGTCTTGATGTCACCGGGTTGACTGCGCCCTATGCGCTGAAAGGTTTGGGCTTTGCCCACAAGACCGAAGCCGGGGCGGTACGCTTGGGGCTGACCAGTCTTGCGGGTCAGGCCGACATGGCGGGCGCCACCGGCTATCTGGTAGAAGAAATGGTCACCGGGGCTGTGGCGGAAATCCTGCTCGGCCTGCGCCGCGATCCGGTTTACGGCGTGACGCTGACGCTTGGCATGGGTGGCGTCACCGCCGAGGTGCTGGCCGATACCGTGACATTGGTGCTGCCCGCGACCGAGACACAGGTGCTGGCGGCCCTTCAGACCCTGCGGCTTTGGCCATTGCTTGACGGCTATCGAGGGCGGACAAAGGCCGACATGGCAGCCGTTGCCCGGATCGCTGTGGCCTTGGGGCAAAAAATGCTGGCCGATGGCAGCCTTGAAGAAATTGAAATCAACCCGATCCTCGTTCGCGCACAGGGTGCCGTGGCGGTGGATGCCCTGATCCGGAAGGTGTGAGCCATGGCTGAAATGCAGATGAGAACCGAAGGCCCGATCAAGACCCGCCGCGAAGGCGCGATCCTTGAGGTGACGCTGGACGCCCCCAAGGCCAACGCGATCAGCCTGAAGACCAGCCGGGTGATGGGATTGGTGTTCCGTGATTTCCGCGATGATGACAGCCTGCGGGTCTGCATCATCCGCGCTGCGGGCGAAAAGTTCTTCTGCCCCGGTTGGGATTTGAAAGCCGCAGCCGAGGGCGACGCGGTGGATGGCGACTATGGGGTTGGCGGCTTTGCCGGGTTGCAGGAACTGCCGAACCTCAACAAGCCGGTGATCGCCGCCGTGAACGGCATTTGCTGTGGCGGGGGGCTGGAGTTTGCCCTGTCTGCCGATCTGATCCTGTGTTCCACCAATGCCACCTTTGCGCTTCCGGAAATTCGGTCGGGCACCGTGGCCGATGCCGCCAGCATCAAACTGCCCAAGCGCATCCCCTATCACGTTGCCATGGACCTTTTGCTGACCGGCCGTTGGTTCGACGCCGAAGAGGCGCATCGCTGGGGTTTGGTCAAAGAAATCTGCGCGCCCGAAGATCTTTTGGCCAAGGCATGGGATCTGGCGCGGCTTTTGGAATCCGGCCCGCCCTTGGTTTACGCCGCAATCAAGGAAGTTGTGCGCGAGGCGGAAAACATGCGCTTCCAAGATGCGCTGAACCGCATCACCAAACGGCAGATGCCGACGGTGGACAAACTTTATTCCTCCGAGGACCAGTTGGAAGGTGCCCGCGCCTTTGCCGAAAAACGCGACCCGGTCTGGAAGGGGCGGTAAGCCCCTTCGTCAACCCCACAGAGCCCCCATTTGCGACGTATTTCGTCGCAAAACACCAAGGGGCTTGCGGGCTTGGGCGCTAGGGTCTGACCGTTCAGGGAGGCCCCAATGCAAGACACCGATTATATCATCGTGGGCGCAGGCAGCGCCGGCTGCGTTTTGGCCAACCGCCTTAGCGAAAGCGGCAAACATCGGGTCACGCTGATCGAAGCGGGCGGCAGCGATACGGCGTGGAACTTGAACAATTTCTTCGTCCATCTGCCGCTGGGGTATGGCAAGCTGTTCTACAACTCTGCCGTCAACTGGATGTACGCAACCGAGCCTGATCCGGGGCTGAACGGCCAGCGGGATCACTGGCCACGCGGCAAGGTTCTGGGCGGATCGTCCAGCATCAATGCCATGGTCTGGATCCGGGGCCATCGTGCCGATTATGAGGAGTGGGGCGCCGAAAATCCCGGTTGGGGTTGGGACGATTGTACCGCCGCCTACCGCCAGATCGAAGACAATGAGGCCGGCGGCGATGCCTATCGCGGCAAGGGTGGCCCCTTGTTCATCAGCGCCAATCGCAAGGGGCTGCATCCCTTGGTCGAGGATTACATTCGCGCCTGTGGTCAGGCGGGCCTGCCCTATAACCCCGATTTCAACGGGGCCGAACAGGAAGGTGCCGGGAACTACCAAATGACCATCCGCAACGCGCGCCGCAACTCCACCGCGCGGGCCTTCCTGCGCCCGGCGCTGAAACGGGCGAACCTGCGGGTCATCACGCGGGCGCAGGTGACGAAGGTTTTGATGCAGGACCGCCGCGCGGTTGGCGTAGAATATGTGCAAGGCGGCCAGCGCCACGAATTGCGCTGCAACGCCGAGGTGATCCTGTCGGGCGGCGCGGTAAACTCACCCCAACTGTTGGAGCTTTCAGGGATCGGCAACGCCGCGCATTTGCAGGGCCTTGGCCTGCCGGTCGTCCTGAACAACCCCAATGTCGGCGAACATATGTCCGACCATCAGGGCATCAATTACACCTTCCGCATGAAGGTGCCGACCTACAACAACATCCTGCGGCCATGGTGGGGCAAGGCTTTGGTCGGTCTGCAATATTTCCTGACCGGAGGCGGCCCTTTGGCCAAGTCCATCAACCACGGCGGCGGCTTTTTCCGCACCCGTTCCGGGCTGGATCGGCCAAATATGCAGCTCTATCTGCAAGCCTTCTCGACGCTTCTGCCCAAGGCAGGTGAACGGCCCCTCTTGACGCCTGATCCGTTCCCCGGTCTGTCAATCGGCCTGTCGAACTGCCGCCCCACGTCGCGCGGGCATATCCATATTCAGTCGCCCGACCCGCTGGCGCATCCGAAGATCGTGGCGAATGTGTTTTCCACCGATCACGACGTGCAGGAAATGCTGGAGGCGGTGAAATACCTCCGCCACATCGCGGCCCAGCCGGCGATGGCTGGCTTGATTGAAGAAGAGCTGCGCCCCGGCCCTGCCGTGCAGTCCGATGCCGACCTTATCCACGATTTCCGGCAGCGCTCCGGCACGGTCTATCACCACTCTTGCACCGCGCGTATGGGTGCAGATGCGGCGACATCGGTTGTCGATGCCCGCTGCCGTGTTCATGGGGTGGCGGGGCTGCGGGTGATCGATGCCTCTGCCTTCCCGAACTTGATCGCTGGCAACACCAATGCCCCGTCCATCCTGATGGGGTGGAAGGGCGCGGAAAAGATTCTGGACGACGCCAAAACCGGGCGCAGCTGACCACTCGGAACGTCCCCAAGCAGACAGCTGCGCGCGGCGTCAGGATCACTCGCCGCGCGGGAAGCGTTTGTTTTCTTCCAGCACGTTCAGGTCCATGTGGTTACGCATGTAGCGTTCCGAGGCCGCGCGCAGCGGCTGATGGTCCCAAGGGTAGTAGTTGCCGTTGCGCAGGGCCTCATAAACCACCCATCGGCGCGCCTGACTTTGGCGCACTTCGGCGTCATAGGCGGCCATGTCCCAGCGGGCCTTCGCCAATGCTTGGAAATGCGTCAGCACTTCGGCGGCACGCGGATCCCCTGCGAGGTTGTTGGTTTCCTCGGGGTCGCCCGCCACATCGAACAGCAGGTCAGGATCGGCCGGGCAGTGGATGTATTTCCATGCGCCTTGCCGCAGGCAGACCATTGGGGTGATGGTGCCTTCGGCGGCATATTCCATCGCAACGGGGCTGGTGCGTTCGATGCCCTTGGCCAAGGGGACAAGGCTTTCTCCATCCGTCCAAGGCATGACCTCGTCCATCGAGATGCCCGCCAGATCGCACAGCGTTGGCGTCAGGTCGATGGTGGAAACCGGGGTGGTGATGGTGGCGGGTGTCAGGCCGGGGGCCGAGATCATCAAGGGCACGCGCGCCGAGCCTTCGAAGAAGTTCATCTTGAACCACAGGCTCTTGCGGCCCAGCATTTCGCCATGGTCTGAAACGAAGACGATGATCGCTTCTTGGCGTGAGGCTTCGAGCACCGCCAGAATTTCGCCGATCTTGTCATCGACATAAGAGATATTGGCAAAATAGCCTTGGCGCGAGCGGCGGATATGGTCGGGCGTAACCTCCATCGACCGCCAGTCACAGGCGTCCATCAGGCGTTTGGAGTGGGGGTCCATGTCTTCATAGGCAAGGCTCTGCGGCGGCTCCAGTTCCGGGATGCCTTCGTAAAGATCCCAGTATTTGCGGCGCGCGACAAAGGGATCGTGTGGGTGGGTGAAGCTGGCGGTCAGGCACCATGGGCGCGGGTCAAGGCCGCGCGACAGATCGTAAAGCTTCTGCACCGCCTGATGGCAAACGTCGTCGTCGTATTCCAGCTGGTTGGTGATTTCCGCCACGCCTGCGCCGGTGACGGAGCCCATGTTGTGATACCACCAATCGATGCGTTCGCCGGGTTTGCGATAGTCTGGCGTCCAGCCGAAATCGGCGGGGTAGATGTCGGTGGTCAGGCGTTCCTCGAACCCGTGCAGCTGGTCGGGACCGACAAAATGCATCTTGCCCGACAGCGCCGTGTAATAGCCCGCGCGGCGCAGATGGTGGGCATAGGTCGGGATGTCAGAGCAAAATTCAGCGGCGTTGTCATAGACCCGCGTGCGCCGGGGCAGGGCGCCCGACATAAAGGCGGCACGGGCCGGCGCGCATAGCGGCGACGCGGTATAGCTGTTGGCAAAGCGCACCGAGTTTGCGGCCAGTTTGCGCAGGTTCGGCACATGCAGGAAGTCGGCGGGGCCGTCTTCAAACAGCGTCCCGGTCAACTGGTCGACCATCAGGATCAGGATATTGGGGCGCTTCGGCGAAGACTTGGTCATGACGGCTCCGGGGCATTGGGAATGGCGGCAGCCTAGCCTGTCTTGGGGCGGCGGCAAGGCCCGGCGACACGGTTTTCTGACATTAACCTGTTACATGCGCGTCGTTGTTGCGTTACGGCATGGGCCCAAGAGAGGAGCCGAAGTCATGGAGGTTGAGTTGAAGCGAATCTTGCTGGGGGCCCTTTTGGTTGGTGTTGCGGCGCACGCAGGGGCCGAGGATTTTGGCGTTGCGGTCGATGCTTTGCTGGCCCGAAACGCGCCCGCACTGTTTGGGATCGAAGCACCCTTGGCGCACTCTGCCGCGGCAAGCCCGATGCAGGGCTACCGGGTTGCTGGCCGCAGCGCTGCCGATAGCATCGCTTTGGCCGATGGGCTGGTCGCCGAGTTCCTGACAACCGAGGCTGCCTCACACAGCGACATGATGGCCTTTTATCCGGCCACGGCCCCAAGCCATCTGATTTCCTGCATTGAAAGCGATGCCGAAACCCTCGAACCGGGCAAAATGCAGCCCGGTGTGCAGCGCATTTCACTGGCTGACGGCAAGGTGGAAACCATCGTGCGGGGGACCGCGCATTGCGACGGTATCCGCACCACCCCTTGGGGCACTATCCTGTTCACCGAAGAACGCGATCAGGGGGGGGCTTATGAAATCCTGAACCCGCTGGCGATGTCCAAGGTGGTGACGGTTCTGAACGGTGACACGGGCGAGACCACGGATCCGGCCGCCGTGGTGCGCCGTCCGGCCTTGCCCATCATGCGCTGGGAGGGAATCGCGGTTTTGCAGAGCGGTGTCGTCTATGGCGGCGACGAATTGCGTCCCGGAACCACTGCGCCCAACGCCGATGGGGGCGCGATGTACAAATTCATCCCCGAAACACCCTTTGCCGGTGGGGCGATTGCCCGCTTGGAGGATTCGCCTCTTGTCGCGGGCAAGGCCTATGCCATGCAGGTGCAGTGTGAGCGCGATCTGGTGCAGTACGGGCAGGGCTGCGAAGTTGGCAATGCGACGTGGATCGAGGTCGATCCCGCCAAGGCGCGCAGCGATGCAAATGAAAAAGGGGCGACAGGATTTTATCGCCCCGAAGATCTGCATCAGGATTTGACCTACACCGCAGGGGTGCGGTTTTGTTTCAGCAATACCGGCAATGATGCGGCGGGGAACTATGCCGAGGTGATGTGCGCCACCGACAGCGATCCTTTGGCGCCGGGGCCTGATGCGCTGGGCAAGCGGATGCCGACCACGGTGATCAACCGCTTCATCGAAGGCGATACCGAGTTCAACTCCTTTGACAATCTCGACTTTCAGCCCGGCACTGGAATTCTTTATGTGGCCGAGGATCACCTGAATGGCGATGTCTGGGCCTGTCTGCCCGATGGGGCGGACCGCGATGTAAAGTCTGACGGCTGCATCCGAGTCGCTTCGGTGAAAGACAGCAGCGCCGAGCCGACCGGCTTCATTTTTGATGCCAGCGGCAAGGCGGCCTATCTGTCGATTCAACATTCCGATGACAGCGCAATGCCGAAGGTTGATGGCTATGGCACGGATGATCTGGTGAAGATCACGGGCTTTGGCGAGGTTCAGAAGTGAGGCGTGGATAAGCGGTCCGCTGCGCCGGTCTGAAACACCTGCGGTTTTCCAGGATTTCGTCGCTTCCAGCATGTGAAGCGACGGAAATGACAAGAGCGACGATCAGGAACATGCCCTGTTATACGCAGGGAGAATTCAATGGTCGTCGTCACCGCATTTCCGCACCAAATCAAAGAAACCCCGGATATGGGGATTGTCCTGTCAGACGGCTGCCGTCTGTCTGCGCGGGTCTGGATGCCCGACGATGCAGCGGCAAATCCGGTTCCGGCCATTCTGGAATATATACCGTATCGCAAACGCGACGGCACCTTGCCGCGCGATGAGATGATGCATCCCTATTTCGCGGGTCATGGCTATGCCGCCGTGCGGGTCGATATGCGCGGCTGTGGCGACAGCCAAGGGCTGATCGCCGACGAATACACCGAGCAAGAGCTGCGCGACGCCGAGGAGGTGATCGCTTGGTTGGCGCGTCAGCCGTGGTGTTCGGGTGCGGTGGGGATGATGGGCAAGAGCTGGGGCGGGTTCAACTGCCTGCAGACGGCCTTTCGCCAGCCGCCCGCCTTGAAAGCCGTGGTTTCAGTCTGTTCAACGACCGATCGTTTTGCCGATGATATCCACTTCAAGGGCGGCTGCCTGCTGGGTGAAAATTTCGGCTGGGGGGCGGTGATGTTGTCCTATTCCAGCCGCCCGGCGGACCCCGCACTGCGGGCCGATTGGCGCGAGGACTGGCTGGCGCGGCTCGAGGCCGAGCCGTGGCTCGCGCCGCGCTGGGCAGGTCATCAGGCGCGGGATGCCTATTGGAAACATGGGTCCGTCTGCGAAGATTATGCCCGCATGACCGTTCCGGTTCAGATCTGGGGCGGCTGGGCTGACAATTACATGAACACGGTGGCCGCTTTGGTTGCCAATTGTGCCGGGCCGGTCAAAGGCATTGTCGGGCCTTGGGTGCATCAATACCCCCATACCGCCGTGCCGGGTCCGCAGATCGGCTTTCTGCAAGAAGCGCTGCGCTGGTGGGATCGCTGGCTGAAGGGCGTGTCCAACGGCGCAGAGGCTGACCCGGCCTATCGGGTTTATCGGCTTGATTCTGAGGCGCCGGATGCCAGCGCCAAGCACCGCGCCGGGACTTGGGTGGCCGAAGCGGCATGGCCCAGCCCACGGGTAAAGCGAGAGGTGTTGCATCTGGGGCTGGCGTCCGGGGCGCCGCCCCTTGCCCCGGGATTCTTCGGCCACATTGAAGGTGATTTCCGGGCTGAGATCGCCACGCCGCAGCATCTGGGTCTGCACACGGGCGAGTTTTTCCCGATGGGGCTGAATGCCGAAATGCCGGGCGATCAGGCTGGCGATGATGCGATGTCGGTTTGCTTTGAGGGGCCGGAGTTGGCGGCGCCGCTGGATCTGATCGGTGCGGCGCGGCTGTCGTTGCGGCTGTCGTCGGATGCGCCTCTGGGCTTTGTCGTCGCGCGGTTGTGCGATGTGGGGCCAGATGGTCGTTCGGTGCGCATTGCGCATGGCATGCTGAACCTGTGTCACCGCGATGGAATGGAAAACCCTGCGCCTTTGGTGCCGGGGCAGGCGGTCGACGTTGCTTTTGACATTGACCAAATGGCCTACCGGCTGGCCCCCGGCCACCGGTTGCGATTGGCGCTGTCGAATTCCTATTGGCCCTTCGTTTGGCCTTCACCGCAGGCGGGCAAACTGACGCTTGTGGCGGGGCGCCTTGATCTTCCGGTGCATCAGGGCGCGGCTGGCGAATGGACGCCGCCCCCGGCAGAACATGCCAAACCGTGGCAGCACAAGGTGCTGCGCGAGGGCAAGACCACCCGCAAGATCGAGACGGATCTTATCACCGGCAAGGTTGCCTTGGTGATCCGCGATGATCTGGGGGATGCGGAAAACCTGACGCATGGGTTGCAGACCGGCGAGACGATGACCGAACTTTGGGAGGTTCATCCCGACGATCCGCTGTCGGCCCGCGCGGTGCACACTTGGGAGCAGCGCCTGTCGCGCGGGGATTGGCGCGTGCGGACCGAAGTGCATACCGAAATGACAGCCAGTGCCAGCCATCTGCGGCTGCAGGCCCGGTTGACCGCCTATGAGGGTGAGACAAAGATTTTTGAGCGGTCTTTTGATGACGAGGTGCCGCGCGTCTTTGTGTGACGCCAAGCCATGGCAAGAATCGTTGCCAGACCCAAGGCTTCGCGATTTAGTGGGTTTCAAATCAACAAGAAGGCACCGGTAATCCGGGCCAAAAAGCAGGGAGAAAAGTCTATGTCCGATCAACTCGACCAGATGATCGCACGGGTGCGCAAAGGCGCGATGACCCGCCGCGAATTCGTGGGCCGCACCACGGCGATGGGGGTTTCCGCTGCCCTTGCAGGGGCGTTGTTCACCAAGGCTGCACATGCCGAAGAGCCCAAAAAAGGCGGCGTCATCCGTATCGGGATGCAGGGCGGTGAATCCACCAACTCGCTGGACCCGGCATTGGCCGCTTCGGAAGTGCCTTTCCAGGTGAACATGACCTGGGGCGAAATGCTGGTCGATGTGAACCCCGACGGCACCATTGATCACCGTATCGCTGAAGAGGTTTCTTCCTCGTCCGACGCGACGGAATGGAAATTCAAGATTCGCGCCGGTGTGGAATTCCACGATGGCAAGACCGTTACGGCGGATGATGTGATTGCCACGCTGAAGCGCCACACCGACGAAAAGTCGCAATCGGGCGCTTTGGGCATCGTGCAGGGCATCACCGAGATGAAGGCCGAAGGTGACATGGTCACGCTGAAGCTGAACGCCGCCAACGCCGACCTGCCCTATCTGATGGCCGACTATCACCTGATGATCCAGCCCGGTGGCGGTGTGGACAATCCGGCGGCAGGCATCGGTGCTGGCCCCTATAAGGTGGTCGTGAACGAGCCGGGCGTGCGCCATACCTTCGTCAAGCATGCCAATTATTTCGACAGCTCGATCGGTCATGCCGATGAGGTGGAGATTCTTGTCATCAACGACAACACGGCCCGTACCGCTGCACTGCAGTCCGGTCAGGTGCATATGATCAACCGGGTCGACCCGAAGATCGTCGAACTGCTGAAAGGCGTGCCGGGCGTGCAAATTCGCGCCGTTCCAGGCCGTGGTCACTATGTGTTCATCATGCATGTCGACAAGGCACCGTTTGACAACAACGACCTGCGGATGGCGCTGAAATTGGCGATCAACCGTCAGGAACAGGTGGACAAGATCCTTGGCGGTCTGGGATCGCGCGGGAACGACTTCCCGATCAACTCGGCCTATCCGTTCTTCGACGACAGCATTGAACAGCGCGAGTATGACGCGGCCAAAGCGGCCGAGTTCTACAAAAAGTCCGGCCATGACGGCAGCCCGATCATCTTGGCCACCGCGCCGGGTGCCTTCCCGGGTGCGGTCGATGCGGCCAACCTCTTTGCCGCTTCGGCAAAGGCCGCAGGCATTCCGCTGGAAGTGAAGCTGGAGCCCGATGACGGCTACTGGTCGAACGTTTGGAACGTGGCCCCGTTCTGCGCCTCGTATTGGGGGGGCCGTCCGGTGCAGGATCAGATGTATTCCACCGCTTACCTGTCCACCGCGGAATGGAACGACACCAAATTCAAGAACGCCAAGTTCGACGAGCTTTTGCTTGCGGCGCGCGGCGAATTGGATGCGGCCAAGCGCAAGGGTCAGTATTCGGAAATGGCGCATATCCTGCGCGACGAAGGCGGCCTGATCCTGCCGATGTTCAACGACTTTGTGTCGGGCGTGTCGGAAACGGTCGGCGGCTGGATCGATGATCCGAACGGCGAACTGATGAACGGTCGGGCGCAAGTGCGCTGCTGGCTGAACGCCTAAGGCCGGAACTCATGCATCCGGTATTGAAACTGGTGGTCCAGCGCATTGCGCTGGGCCTCCTGCTCCTTCTCGCCGTTTCGGCTGTGATTTTTCTGGGGGTCGAGGCCCTGCCGGGTGATACCGCGCAGGCCATTCTTGGCCAACAGGCGACACCCGAAGCCTTGGCCAACTTGCGCGAACAGATGGGATTGGATCAGCCTGCGCTAAGCCGCTATTTCAGCTGGCTGGGCGGCGTGTTGCAGGGCGACCTTGGCACAGCCCTGACTAATAAGGCCGATATCGCGCAATCCATCGGGCAACGGCTGGGCAACACGCTGTTCCTTGCAGGCTGTGCTGCCGCGATCTCGGTGCCGCTGGCGATCCTTTTGGGGGTCATTGCCGCGCGCTATGCGGGCCGCTGGCCTGACAAGGTGATTTCCGGCGTGACGCTGACCACGATCAGCCTGCCCGAATTCGTCGCGGCCTATTTCGTGATCTTCCTGCTGACACAAGTCATCCCGATCTTTCAGCCCGTTGCCATGGTGTTTCCTGGCATGAGTTTCTGGGCCAAGCTGCACGCCGTGGCCTTGCCGGTGATCGTTCTGGTTCTGGTGGTTCTGGCGCACATGATGCGCATGACCCGCGCTGCAATTCTGAACGTGATGCAATCGGCCTATATCGAAACCGCCGAGTTGAAGGGGCTTTCGCCGATCACGGTGATCTGGCGGCATGCTTTCCCCAACGCCATCGCGCCGGTGGTCAATGTGGTGATGCTGAACCTTGCTTATCTGGTGGTCGGCGTTGTCGTGGTCGAAGTGGTGTTTGTTTACC
>CALBSG010000106.1 GCA_937927675.1 uncultured Paracoccaceae bacterium
GTTGATGGCGTCGTGACCGAGGGGCGTTCATCGGTCGATGAAAGCATGATTACCGGTGAACCTGTTCCGGTCGAAAAGGTGGCGGATGATCCGGTGACGGGGGCCACAATCAATGGCACCGGATCGCTGGTCATCAGGGCAACCCGGGTGGGCGCCGATACGATGCTGGCCCAGATCGTCGAGATGGTGGCCAAGGCCCAAAGGTCGCGGGCACCGATCCAGAAATATGCTGATCACGTCTCAGGCCTCTTCGTGCCCGCGGTGATCGCGATTGCTGTGTTGTCTTTTGTCGGCTGGGCGGTCTGGGGGCCGGACCCCGCCCTGTCCTACGGCCTTGTCGCCGCCGTCGCAGTGCTGATCATCGCCTGCCCCTGCGCCCTGGGGCTGGCAACTCCGATGTCGATCATGACTGCCACGGGCAGGGGCGCGCAGGCAGGCGTTCTCATCAAAAACGCCGAGGCGCTGGAGCGGTTCGAAAAGATCGACACGCTGATCGTAGACAAAACCGGCACCCTGACCGAAGGCAAACCCCGCCTGATCGCGGTGCTTCCCGAAGCGGGCCATGATGGGGCCGAAGTGTTGCGCCTTGCCGCCTCGCTGGAGCGCGGGTCGGAACATCCCCTTGCCGAAGCCATCGTGCGCGGGGCGGAGGACAAGGGCGTTGACCTTGCCCCCACCGCCGATTTCGAGGCGATCACCGGCAAGGGTGTTCGCGGCACTGTTGATGGCCACGCGGTGGCTCTTGGCAACCTCCGGTTAGTCACGGATATGGGCCTGAACGCGGCCGATCTGGTGGCGCGGGCGGACGAGCGCCGCGACCAAGGCGAAACCGTGATGTTCGTGGTCTTGGACGGGGCTATCGCTGGCATGGTGTCCGTCGCCGATCCGGTAAAGGAAACCACGCCCGCCGCGCTGAAGGCGCTGCATGACCTTGGCCTGCGGATCATCATGGCCACGGGCGATAACGAACGCACCGCCCGCGCCGTCGCCGCCCGTCTTGGCATTGATGAAATCCGGGCTGATGTGCTGCCGCAGGACAAGGCGCGCATTATCCACGAATTGCAGCAGGCGGGGCATCGGGTTGCCATGGCCGGAGATGGCGTCAACGATGCCCCAGCATTGGCGCAGGCCGATGTCGGCATTGCCATGGGCACGGGCGCGGATGTCGCCATCGAAAGCGCGGGCTTTACACTGGTGAAAGGCAATCTCGACGGGATTGTCCGTGCCAGGCGGTTGTCGCAGGCCACCATGCGCAATATCCGCCAGAACCTTTTCTTCGCGCTGATCTACAACGCGGCGGGGGTGCCAGTGGCAGCGGGGCTGCTTTACCCATTCACCGGAATGCTTATCAGCCCGATGTTTGCAGCCTTTGCCATGAGCGCCTCGTCGATCTCGGTCGTTCTGAACGCCTTGCGGCTGCGCACAGCGCGGATCTGAAGCACTCCATAACTCCAGACAAACCAAGGAGATGAAAGATGATGACTGGCTTTGGAATGGGGTTTGGTTGGCTATGGATGTTGGTGGTAGCGGTCCTGGTGGGGCTGATCATCGCCGCGCTGCTCAAGTACCTGCGTTCATGATATACCTTCTAACGCAATTGTGAAGTTCAACACCTGTCGGACAGTGCTGCCACAATTGACAGGACTTTGGGACTGCATCATTGGTCGAGACATGATGCGGTCCCTTATCCCCAACCTGCTGCAGGTTCTTTCCCTTGTCCTGGTCATTGCGACTGGTACTTCAGGGGTTGCCTTTGCAGATCATGGTGGATCGCATGGGGAGCACTGTATCGCTGTTGACGAGGTTTCGACTGAACATCAGCATTTAACTTCCGATACTGATACGGAGCATCCCGAAAACGGGGAAAAAGCCTGTGTGCAACACAGTTGCATCGCAGTTTTCAATTCACGCTTCATTGCGGATGGCTTGCTGTCTGTTGCCTTGGCTGAGAACAGTAATGGCCATCATTCTTTGACACCCTTCGTTAGGGTGGTGAATCTTTATCGCCCTCCCATCGCCTGATCCCCGCGCCCAGTGCGCGGATATGTCTGCCTGAAACCCTGACTATCTGTCGGGGATCAAGAAGCACATACAGGATCAGGAAACCCCATGCTTTTCAAAATATTGGCGGCCTTGTTGCCGCTTGCCTTGGGCGCATGTGCCCAAGCCATCGTCTTGCCAGAGGCGGTTGATGTCGCACCTGCGTTTTTGGCAACCGTCACCCCTTCGCCACTTCCGGCTGTGACTGTCGTCCACACCATACGCCCGGTTACCGAGCCGTCCAATTGGCAGGGTGTCAATGACTCGCAGGCACCAGGTAAGGAGGGGCAGGAATGAAGGTCCTTCGTACCACCTATCCTCGTGGGGCTTTTTTGGGGGTCAGCAGCGCTCTGGTTTTGGCGGCCTGTACACCTGCATCCGATCTCGAGCGGCTATCATCGCCTTCCGCAGGCTTCGAAAGTGTAGCGACAACTGCACGTACAGCGACCGGCGCTGAAGCCGTCTGGCTTCAATCTGCCGAAGACATTTCGGCCAATGCCAAGAAGGTCTCGGCACTGGTCTCCGGCAAAACGATATCTGCGGATACTGCCGTTCAGGTCGCGCTGCTGAACAATCGCGGCCTGCAGGCGGCCTATGCCGATCTTGGCCTGTCGGCTGCCGATGCATGGCAGGTGGCGCTTGCTCCTAATCCGTCGCTTCATCTGGGCGTGCTCGGCCTTGGCACCCAAAGCCTTGATGGCTTCCGTACTCTGGAAGGCGGTATCGCTGCAAATCTTCTGGCCCTGACCACGCAGAAAAGCCGCAACCGGATTGCAGATGTCAGGTTCCGAAAGGCGCAACTTGTGGCGGCAGACGAGACCCTGCGCGTGGCCACCGAAGCGCGCAAGGCATGGATCACGACCGTTGCGGCATTCGAGACGGCGAGCCTTGTCCGGCAGACCCAAGAGACTGCCGATGCCGCCTCTGAACTGGCAGCGGAACTGGGAAAGACCGGCTATCTGGGGCGTGATGACCAAGCCCGAGAACATGCCTTTGCCGCCGAACTGGCGGGTCAGCGGGCGCAGGCCGACCTTGCCGCCAAACTGGCCAAAGAGGATCTGACCCGCATCATGGGCCTCTTTGGTGTCGACCTGAACTATTTTGTGCCGGACGCCCTGCCTGGCCTGCCGAGGATTGCGGATCGCAAAGCCTTTGAGAGTGAAGCCTTGGCGGGCCGCGTTGACCTGGCGGCAGCAAAGCTCGAACTGGAGGCTGTGGCTCTGGACTACCGCTTGGGCGACCGGACACGCGTTGTGTCTGATATCGCCCTTGCGGCTGGCACTGAGATCGAACGAGAATTGGAGGATGGCGCGCGTCACAGTGCGCAGACCGACAGCCTTGACCTCGAAGTGGCTTTCGAGATTCCAATTTTTGACAGCGGCGCGGCCCGTCTGCGCAAGGGCGAAGTGGCCTACATGAAGGCTGCACATCAACTGGCGCAAAAGGCCGTCGACGTCAGGTCAGAGGCCCGGGCCGCGCATCTCGCCTGGACTGGCACCCACAAGATAGCCCGGCACTACCGGGACGTGGTTCTGCCGCTGCGCAAGACGATCGAGGAAGAAGCGCTCTTGTCCTACAACGGCATGATCACCAACACCTTTGAACTCTTGGCAGACACAAGGGCGCGGATGCAGTCGAACCTGCTCGAAGCTTCGGCTCGGCGGGACTTCTGGCTCGCGGATGCGAACATGACGGCCGTTCTTTACGGCGGTGGCGGTGCGACTGCGCCGTCCGGCGGTGGCGGCGCAACTGCCGCTGCCGAAGAACCAGCAGGTCATTGAGGAGACATCAGATGAACAGACGCCAACTTCTTGGCGCCGGTGCGACTCTGGTCGCCAGTGGCGCTTGGGCTCAGACCAGCAATATGGGTCTGCCGGAAGCTCCGATTGCAACGGATGCAAAGACCCAAAAACCGCTCGTCCCCCAGTCGGGGCCGGACTACAACCCTGTCGTCACGCTGAACGGCTGGACGCTTCCCTATCGGATGAACGGCAATATCAAAGAATTCCATCTGGTCGCCGAGCCGGTGGAGCGCGAGCTTGCCGAGGGCATGATCGCCTACCTCTGGGGCTATAACGGCCAGTCCATCGGCCCGACCATCGAGGCGGTTGAAGGCGACAGGGTGCGGATTTTCGTCACCAACAAGCTGCCCGAACATACCACGATCCACTGGCACGGCATGATCCTGCCCTCGGGCATGGATGGGGTGGGCGGGCTGAGCCAGAAGCAGATCCCGCCGGGCAAGACATTCGTCTACGAGTTCGATCTCGTGAAGTCCGGCACCTTCATGTATCACCCGCATGCCGACGAGATGGTGCAGATGGCCATGGGCATGATGGGCCTCTTCATCGTGCATCCCAAGGACCCGGCCTTCATGCGGGTGGATCGGGACTTCTGCTTCCTGCTGGCCGCCTATGACATCGACCCCGGCACTTACATGCCACGCGTCATGCAGATGACCGATTTCAACCTCTGGACCTGGAACAGCCGGGTCTTTCCCGGCATCGACCCGCTGGTGGTGAACAAGGGGGACCGGGTCCGTGTGCGGGTTGGCAACCTGACCATGACCAACCACCCGATCCACATGCACGGTTACGACTTTGAGGTGACTGGCACCGATGGCGGCTGGGTCCGCCCCGAAGCTCGCTGGCCTGAAGTGTCGATTGACATCCCGGTCGGGGCAATGCGGGCCTATGAGTTCGATGCGAAATACCCCGGCGACTGGGCAATCCATTGCCACAAGTCGCACCATACGATGAACGCCATGGGTCACGACGTGCCGACATTCATCGGGGCAGACAAGTCCCGACTGACCAAGCTGATCCAGAAGCACCAGCCCGAATACATGCCGATGGGCACCGCAGGCATGGCCGACATGGGTGAGATGTCGATGGAAATCCCAGCCAACACCGTGCCGATGATGACCGGCTGGGGACCGCATGGCCCCATCGAAATGGGTGGCATGTTCTCGGTCGTGAAGGTGCGCGAAGGCATTGCCCCCGACGACTACGCCGACCCCGGTTGGTATGAAAATCCGCCCGGTACAGAGGCTTACGAATGGACCGGCCCGGTGCCGGACCCCGTCATCAG
>CALBSG010000107.1 GCA_937927675.1 uncultured Paracoccaceae bacterium
CAACGTATAGCTTTGGGCGATCTGCACGGTGTCATTGCCCGCAGCCGCCGCCTCCACCACACTTTCGGTGATGGCATCCAGCACATAGGTGTCGTTGCCTGCGCCGCCTGCCAGACTGTCGGTGCCGCTGCCACCGATCAAGGTGTCATCGCCGCCGCCGCCATAAAGGCTGTCATCGCCCAGCCCGCCATCCAAAAGGTTCTTGCCGGTGCCGCCTGTCAGCACGTTGTCCAACGCGTTGCCGGTGCCGTTCACCGCCGCCGACGAGGTGATCGTCAGGTTTTCAACGCCCGTGCCAAGGGTGTGGCTGGCGGTTGCCTCCACCAGATCGACGCCCGAGGCACCAAGCGTGGATTCGTCGGACACATCGTTGACCGTGTTGACGCGGTAAACGTCATTGCCCGCGCCACCCTGCATGAGGTCATCGCCAAGCCCGCCGTCCAGCGTGTCATTGCCCAACCCACCGATCAGCGTGTCCTGATTTGCGCCGCCTGACAAAAGGTTGTTGGCGCTGTTGCCTTCGATCCGGTTGTTTTCGCCATTGCCGGTGCCGTTCAGCGCCGCGCCTGACAGCACCAGATTTTCCACATATTGTTCAAGCGTATAGGCCGTGAGGCTGCTGAAAACAGTGTCGATACCCTGCTCGAACCGTTCGATCACCTCATCGTCTGCGCTGTCGACGTAATAGAGGTCATTGCCCAGCGCACCATACATCGTGTCATCGCCGACGCCGCCGTCCAGCGTGTCATCCCCGCCTGCAAGGGTGTCGCCCAGCGCTTGGCCGCGCAGCAGGTCGTTGCCGCCGCCCCCGCTCAGGCTGTTGTTGCCGCGGTTGCCGGTCAGGGTATTGTCCAGCCCGTTTCCGGTGGCGGTCAGGTTGGCTGTGCCCGACAGTTCGATGTTTTCGATGAAGTTCGAGGTGACCGGCGTGTACAGCGTATAGTTGATCGACGAGACCACCGTGTCTTCATCGCCTTCGCCGGTATATTCCATCACCTGATCGCCGATGCTGTCGACGATGTAGACATCGCTGTGCTTGCCGCCATACATCACATCGGCACCGGTGCCGCCATCCAGCGTGTCCAGCCCGTTGTAGCCATAGAGCGTATCGACGCCGTCCAACCCGTAAAGCCGGTTCTCGCCGCCCCAATTCGCGGTGCTTTCATTGCCTTGGAGGATATTGTTCAGGGCATTGCCGGTGCCGTCGATATTGGTCGAATCGAGATTGGTTGCGAGACGCAGGTTTTCGATGTTGGCGGCAAGGGTATGGCTGATCGAGGCGATGACCAGATCGGTGCCGCTTGCCGCGGCTTCGATGATCAGATCACCGATGTCATCGAAGTAATAGGTATCATCGCCAAGACCGCCCAGCATCGAGTCGATCCCTAGGCCCCCGTCCAGCACGTCGTTGAAGGTGCCACCATCCAGCGTGTCATTCCCGGCAGCACCATAAAGCACATCGTTTTCGGTGCCGCCCACGAGCACGTCATTGTCGCCACCGCCGTCCAGCGTGTCGTTGCCCGCACCGCCATCCAGCGTATCGGCCTCGGTTCCGCCAAACAGGCTGTCGTGATCGGCCCCGCCCAAAAGTGAGTCGCGCCCGGCGTCGCCATAGATCACATCGTTGCCAGCCAGACCGCTTAGCGTGTCATTGCCCGCGTCGCCCGCGAACAGGTCAGCGCCAGTGCCGCCGATAAGGGAGTCATTGCCCGTGGTGCCCGTGTAATCCGTCATACCAATTCTCCACCGATCCTGCTTGGCGCTTGGGGCCGATCACAGATGTTGAAGAACAAGGTTAATTGCTGAATCGGGTCGGACTGTGGCCCGCGCGCCGTCAAACAAGGGGGAGCCGCGGCAACACTGTGGCGGCTGACGATGATCTGGAAACATTTGCCGGGGCAAGCGCGGTTCAACTGCCGTTGGAAAAACAATCTTGGGGCAGGGGCGAATTGATTCGCTTTGTCACAATGCCATGTGTGCTGAAATACCATAAGCGTGCTCACCCTGCCGATTCGACGTGAAATTTTCTCAATAAAACTGTTTAATTTTAAAGCGTTGTTCGGGTTCTTTTTTGCCTTTCAGCATATGCGTGCTCGCTCAAACCATAAGCGTGCTCACCCCAGGGATTACATGGCGCTGAAATGCAAAAGGCCCGCCGAAGCGGGCCTTTAAGGCACTGGCAGAAAATGATTTTTTATTCGTCGTCGTCGAGCAGGAGCTTGAGAAGTTGGGCTTCGGAGAAGGCTTCGCGATAATCATCCACGCTGAACGGCGAAAACCCCAAACTCAGGCCGCTCTTCTGGGCGAAAGCTTTCTCGAAGTAAGAAATGCTGATGTCCTTGCGGTCGTCCATCCTGCAAAGAGCCAAAGCTTCGATGACGAGTTCGATGACCAAGCCCCAACGATTGGCACAAGCAAAGGCCAGCCGTTCATAGAAATCCTTCGTGGCCAGCGGCCCGAAGTTCACATCGCCCTTGTCCCCATACGCGAAACACAGGTTGTTCATCTCTTCCAGATCATCTTGGCAGCCGATCTTTTCGAAGTGCACGGGAAAGAGCAGTTCCTTCAACTGAACGTAAGGGTTCACGAAGGTCGCCAAGTCCGGCACGCCTGACAGGATCAACACAAACGGCCAACGCTTGTGTTTGCAGAGGGATTTGAAACCATCAAGCACCTTGGCGTTGGTCGTCTTGCCGGTTTCCGTGAACATATGTTGGCATTCATCGAAATGGATTCCGATGACGCCCTGCAACCGAGCCTGTTTCTCGACCTCGTTCCAGATGTAGCTCTGCGTCCGCTGAGCACGCATTGGCGTCCCCAGGGCTTCGAGCACTTCGATCCCGAGATCTTTCCAACTGAGCATGCCGGACAGAGTGCATTCGACAAATCTGGCGGGTATCCCGCCCGGCAGATTGATGCCCTCGGCGTTGAACTTTTCGATAACGGAGTTGACCTCCTTGCTTTTGCCTGACCTCGACTCCCCTGTCACCATCAGGCCGCGGGCCTCGAAAGGTTTCCCGATATCGAGCTTTGTGAAGTAATCTGTGACGACGTGTTCCATCTGTCGGTCCAGCTGCTCCCGACGCGGAAACCGGTAGTATGCCTTGAGGAAAGGCTTCAGGATGTCGCGCTTCTTGTCGTTCAGAAAACTCATTCCAGCCTCTTCAGGTTTGCGGGGCGGCCAAAGATTTCCTTTGGAGGCTCGGCGGGCGGTGACGGTTTCTTGGGTTTCTTGGCCGAAGTGGACTTCGTTCCGGCTTGCTTCTCCGCTTTGGGCGGGACGGTTTCGGAAGCCTCGTCGGGCATCACTTCTGCGTTCATGGCGTGCGGCGGGATGGGCGCCGGATCGACAACCTTGCCTTCGATGATGCCATTGCCGCCGGTGAAGTCGAAAATCTTGCCGTCGGGGCGTGCCGCAGTGATTTGCCCAGCCCTGGCTGCGCCCTCTACACCCTTCGACGCAATGATGCGGGCCCCTTGAAAGACCTGCCGCGCTTTCGCCTTGATTTCTGCGCGGGTCTGGTAGCTGCGAGCCAAGTTCTTTTCGACGCCGATACTGTCCAAGAGTTCCCGACGTTCGCGCCGGACCTTGGCCAGCCGGTCTTCATGGATTTCGGTCGTGCTGGGGTCCTCTTTGCGATACGCTCGGACCAGATTCAGAACTTCGTTGATGGTCATATCAGCGAAGACTGAACTCTGAAGCTGAACGCGGATCGGAGCCGTCGTTCGAGGCAGCACCACGGTGGCCTCGTTCAGGTTGTCCGGGTCCACATAAACCGAGACCTGACGCTGCCGGTAACGGTCATAGCCCTGGGTATCTTCGATCGCCTGCTGCAGTTCGGGCGAGTTGAACCAGATGCCCGAGAAGACGCGCACGCCCTCGGAGGTCGGGATAACCTTTTCTTCCCAGCAAAGGTGGATACGACGCAGGTCTGGATCCATCGGTTCAAAGATTTCTCGTGTCTTGTAGACCTCCTCATAAACTTCTGCCGGACGCCGGCCCCACATGCCGAACCCGTGATGCCGCATCGATGGAAGCTCGTCGATGTAGAAGCAGGTCAGGAGCTGGTAGAGGATATCGATGTCCAAAACCCCGCTTTTGTTAGCGTCATAGCCCGGCAGATCACCGGGGCGGCGACCGGTGTAGCCATGCAAGAGCTTCAGCAGCACGGACTCCAGTGTCCCGAAATGACGTTCGATGAACGGCTTGTCGGTCGGCGAATAGACCCTGACGTCCACGGAAACACCACCAGCTCCCAGGACGGCGGATTTGACGGCGGCATTGCGAAGGCCCGGGCCGTTATCCGTCTTGACCATTCCGAGGCCAACGGCGTCCGCGACCAAACCCGAGCAGCCGTAGCGGATCTTCTCCTTGGATTTGTCCCGCGTTGCCATCCGCAGCAGGGCTAGGGTGGCTTCCGCGCGGGGCTCGTCGCTGATCACCCAGGCGAGCGGCATCCGCGTCGCGACATCCAGCATCACGAGCAAGGTAAGACGGGTCTTGATAATCTTGTCCGCGTCTTCCAAGGCCCGTTTTTCCGGATCGCCAAGCTTTTCCCACAGACCGCAAACCTTGGCCGTCACCACAAGCGACAGGTGGACCTCATCTATTTCGGTCAGTTCACCGATCATCAGGGCGCGGAGATCCGTGCTGCCCCGCCCGAGCTTGGATTTGGCCGCACGTTCGCCCTTGTCCCTGATTTCGGCCTCTGTGGTGGAAAACAATCCCTTTTGATGACGTGACAGGGTTGTCTGCGACGGTGTCTGCAGCTGCGGCAGGTCGTTTGCCTGCCGCTTCTTGTTCACCGCGTTGAGCTCGGCGGTGAGATGGTTATGGATGTTGGCGATCGAGTATTCTTTTGCTTCACGTGCAAAATGTTCGATCGCTTCCGTCATCATGTCGCGAATGAGCCAGGTAATCCGGCGGCGGCGATTTCCTTTCAGATGATCCAGAGGGATCAGCGCGGCAATGGGATCAGCCGCAGTCTCAGCAATGGATTTGGGAACGCATCTCAGATATGCATTGTAATATTCGTTCAGTTTGCGGCCTTTGGGCAGCTGCCAAATCAGCCTGTTTCCCCCAGACGCCACATGGACATAAATCTTCTTTCCAAAATAAGTACTTGCCAGTTCTGCGATGTTTTCACGCAACTCAAGGTCGTTCAGTTTCCGTTGCGACAGTTCATAGTCCGGGTCGTTCTTTTCCTGACGGATCGCGTCGTGGATTTCTGCGATCGCCGCGCAGATAGCCAGTTTAAATGCGCCGTTTTCTTGCTGTTTGCTCGGTAGGGCTTCGACCGCTTTGTAAGTCCCCAGCCGCAGCTGCGCCTTAGCCGAGGTGACAGACATCGGCTTCTTGAGGCTGAGGCCAGGCTGCTTGAGGAGCCGCGCCAGCATAACGTAGGGAAGAAACTCTACCCGACCCGACGCTTGATCTGCCGCCTCATAGCCGTGATCGGTCTTCCGATTGACGACCAGTGTCCGGGCGTTAACCGTAAGCTCAGTCCCAGGGGAGAGGTCATATCGCGGCGCAATGTTCATCAGGCAACCCACACGCGGGAATGTTCCCAGATGACGTTGTCCCAGTCAGCTTGCAGTTTCTTCTGGGCGATCAAGCGATAGCAGGCCTTGAAGGCCCGGGCTTGTGACACGCTGACAAGCGGGAACAGGTCGCGCATGAACCACAGCGTCCGGCACCTATGTGCCGCTTCAAGAACCTGCTCATCGGCTTCGGGATCGCGATGTTCCGAAATCTTCCACATTCGGAACAGGTTTTCCCGGCGCTGGCGGGTGTAGGTGTCGGCATCGACAACGATCATGTCGTCGGCGATCTTCTGCTTCAGAGTGGCCGCGCTGATCTGGTCGATATGGCGCCACGCCTTCTCTTTCTTGAGGCTGGCACGATAGCGAACGAAAACGAGGCGCCGATGGCCATTGCGAAGCGTGATCAGGAAGTCGTGCGTGTAGGGCACATCCCGCTTTTCTTCCTCGCTGTAATAGGAAACGACGCAAGGTTGAAACCTGATGTCGTAGGTTTCCGTCTCAAGAAGCCCTTCCAGCCCGACGGCGAATTCGGCAGCGCTTTCGGTGATCCCAATTTTTGGATTCCACTGGTTCGCTTCGGTTCGATAGGTAAACCAGATATGATGTGAGACAGCGCTCCGGGACCCGGGATTGCGCTTTCCGTCAAAAGGCAGCATCCCGAAGATGCCCGGCAGAACGATTTTGGACGCCTTGGGCAGTTTCGGTGGGCTGTGGTTCCAACTGTCGTGGTCGAAGTACTCTTCAGACATGTCTCGATTGTTCTCGGCCATCTGCCGAGTTTCGTGGATGGAGGGATGATTGGTCGGGTAGGGTGTGGCGCGTCTGCTCGCGCTAGGCTGACCGCATGAGGTGATCAGTCAGCGATGTCGGCCTCCATCGGATTGGGCCGCGGCATGGTATAGGGTGCGGGGCGGCGGTTCATGGTAGAATCTCCAGTTCGATCTTTCGGTGCGCAAATGCCAGACGGCAGAGTGGGAGTCAAATTTCGCTTCAAAATCAGCAATTTAGGAAAAACCTTCGACCTGACGTTTTTTCGCAGACTTGGGCGATGATGCGCGACTGCTGTGTTGCGAAGTTCCCGATCCATATCGCTCTCTGGTCGCCCGCAGATGTGGCGCGCTGTTTTGCGTCCTGACCCAGAGTATATTTCGGGACGACCGTGCCGCACATCGGTGCAGCCGGCCGAGCCTGTGGATTCCGCTTCGGTTAAATCAGCGCGGGGCCTACGCCTGGGGAAACCTTCGCTTTGGCCCATTGGAAATGCTGCGAGGTCCATGGCTGGATGGCCCGAGGGACGTCTGGGTCCCTCGTACAAACGGCATGCCGCAAGAGCCCGGACCCATTCACGCTGATATCGTGAGAGACAATGCGCCTGACACGCAGTGCCGCCTCCGTATGGACGCCAAGACGGGTGCCGAGGGCATCAATCGTGATTTCCCCGTACATGTAGCGTTGCGCGTTCCACTGGATGACGGCCTCGGTCGCGAAGAGCCACATCTGCACGGATAGTCGGGTCCGATGAAGCTGCGTCCCGGATGTCGGAGAGAATTGCTTCCGGCACTGACGGCATTGGAAAAGGTCCCTTTTCGGCAGCATATTGACAGAGTGGTCACCACATGCCGGACAACAAACTCCATCGGGCCAGCGGATGGCAATAAAACGATCCCGGCAGGAGATTTCGTCAGGAAAGGCTGTTCTGACGCCACCTTCCGGCAGCTGCAAATACATCATCATGTTCTGCAGACGTGCCAGTAAATCGGGATGCAATTCATCCTGCCGGGCGGTGGGGTCGAGACTGTTGGTCATTCTGATTGCGCGCACCTTCGCCTTGGCTGGCAGCTTGGCGCATCATGGGCTGCGAATTTTGACGAAGGGAAGGGGTGAACGGGAAGAATTCCGGATTGCCTATGGGGATCAAACTCGGCCTGCGATTTTTCTTCCATTTGGTGCCTGGTAACGGGGCCTTCGAGCTAGCTGAGGGAAGCGATCTACCGATTGCTCCATGCGAAAAAGTCTCCAGATTCTGCGCGTTTTCCCGCGGCCTGCATTCCGATGCGCGCACGCTGCCCCATGCTGACTTGTGTCCTGCGGGTCGGTCATGCAGGGTTTTCGCCAACCGTATCGAGATCAGAAAAACCATGTCGAAAAAGACCCTGAACGCGGAAAACTTGGAAAAACTCGGGGCGGAACGGCTTGCCGCCCTGGTCATGGATCTTGTTCAGGGCAGTGCGGCACTTCAACGGCGGGCGCGGATGGAACTCAGTGCCGCGCAGGGGCCGAAAGAGATTGCTGCCGATCTGCGAAAGCGTTTCGCATCGCTGCGCCGGTCCACGAGCTACATCGACTGGCGCAAGCAGAAGGCCTTTGTCAAAGACCTGACCGGTCTGGTTTCCATGGTTGAGACCGGCGTCGCCCCGCAGGACGCGGACGAGGCCTTTGATCTGCTGTGGTCTTTCCTGCAGCTGGCGCCGTCGATCCATGCCCGCACCGATGACAGCAACGGTGCGGTGGGCGATGTGCTGCGCAGCGCGGTGGCGCTTCTCGCCACGATTTCTCCTAGGTTGACCGTCAAGCCAACGCTTCTGGCCGGGCGTATCCTCGATGCCGTGGCCGACGCGGGCTATGGCGAGTTTGACGGGGTCATTCCGGCCATGGCCGAGGCGCTGGGGGCGGAGGGGCTTGCACACCTCAAACAGATCACCGAGGCATGGGCCTCGGCTGCCCCGACGCCGCAGGAAATTGCGCAGTTTCGCCAGTTCGGGCTATCGACCTCACCCCTGGATCGTGCACGCCGTCAAAGGCAAAGCACCGCCTCGATCATCCTTGCCGACATCGCCGATTTGCAAGGCGATGTGGATGCCTATATGGCGCGATATTCTACCGAGCAGTTGACCTATGGCACCATTGCCCCCGACGTGGCGCGCCGCCTGATCGACGCGGGTCGGCTGGACGAAGCCCTTATCCTCATCCAGCGCGCCCGCGCCGCCGAAGAGGGAAAATCCTTCCGCGCATCCCGTTACGAACTGGATGAGGTCTATGAGGATTGCCTGCAAAAGATGGGCAAGCTTGATGATCTGAAGGCTCATCTGTGGGCCACCTTCCAGGAAACACTCTACGCTGGCAGCTTGCGAAAATACCTTAAAATGCTGCCGGATTTCGATGACATGGAGGCTGAGGAGCAGGCGCTTTCCCATGCCGAAACCCACCCCCACCTCGGCACCGCGATCCATTTCCTGCTCGCATGGCCTGATCTGCGCCGCCTTGCAAAGATGGTGATAGCCCGTGCGGAAAATCTGGACGGCAATTCCTACGAAACCCTGACAGCCGCCGCCGATGCGCTTGAATCCGACCACCCGCTCGCCGCAACCTTGCTGCGCCGCGCCATGATCACGGACACGCTCGACGGAAGCAAAACCAAACGCTACCGCCACGCCGCACGTCACCTGTCGGAATGCCAGTCCTGCGCTACCGTGGTGGGGGAGTTCGGCAGGTTCGCAAACCACGGCCAGTTCCATGCGGCTTTGAAGCAGAAGCATGGGCGCAAGTATGGCTTCTGGGAACTGGTGGAAGGGTGAAGTCGGCCCTTTGCCGCCGATCGGTATCTCGCCCATGCCGCAGCGCGGCTTCCCCGAAGCGGACGGCCAACAGTTGGCGCAGCACAATCAGCAGGCGAATGTCAGCGGTGCGGACGGAACTGCCTTTGGCGAGGCGGCGATTGGGAAAACTGTGGCAGCGTGAAACGTGTCGCTGTATGCTTTACGCGACAAACATTGTGTGACTGTAAATGCCGAAAAACCAACCTCAAGTTTTCCTCGATGCGAATATTGTCATTCGAGCAGGCAAGCCGCCCGGTGGACCAGAAATCGAGCGCGTCGGAGATTTGGTGGATGCTGATCTAATTTGCGTACTGACTACGGATTTGACTGTTACCGAAGTTTCAAAAAAGCACTCGGCGAACGATTTTGACGTCATTAAGGAAGTGGGAAGGCCACATTTCCGTAGCATCGTTAAGGATGCACTCGGTGCTGAGTTACCCGCTGTAACCAAGGCGGAAATCAAGGCTGCGCTCGATGAGCGCTACACTGCCTCGGTCTCCGCAATGTTCGAGTTGCTGAAAGCGAGGGTGCTTGAAATCGACGGCGTTAAGCCGAGCGCCGTTTTCGCGAGTTATGCGGCTGGCAGCGGGTTCTTCTCAGGCGAGGGAAAGAAGGATCAGTTTCCAGATGCTTTCGCATTTGAATGCTTGAAGGCAGTCGCCACGGATAACTCACCCGTCATCATCGTTTCCGACGATGGGGACTTCGACACACCTGCGAAGCAGGAAGACAATATCATAGTCTTGAAATCTTTGCCTGACCTGTTCAAGCACTTGGGCTTCGAGATGGCCGCTCCACCTGTTGAGGAGTTTCTTGAAGAAAGCTCCGACGACCTCGTGAAGCTCGTGAACAGTGAAGTCGAAGGTTGGGGGTTGATTGGTGATGTTGAGGATTCTGAAGTCTATGACGTTGTGGTGGACGAGGTAGAAATTGAAAAGGTTGCGGCCTTTAAGCCTGTCGAGGAAGGTGACTCACTTCTGGCTATCGCAACCCTTGGGGTACGCGCCCGTGCGAGTTTCACGCATCCTGAC
>CALBSG010000108.1 GCA_937927675.1 uncultured Paracoccaceae bacterium
ATCCCTAAGGAGGCGCACCGGTTTGTCGATTGGGGAAGCGAATCAGTCGAGCTTCAACATCACGCGCATGTTTTCGATGCGCACTGCGTAGGTCTTGATGTTCTCGGTCAACGGCGCGCACAAAGCAGCTCCGGTGCACACATCAAACTTGCCCTGGTGCAGGGGGCACTCAATTTCCCTGCCCTCGAGAAAGCCGTCACTCATGCGCGCATGGCCATGGGTGCAGATGTTGTCGGTGGCAAAAACCTCTCCTTCGACTTCGTACAGCGCAATTTCCTTGCCCCCCACTTGCACGCCCACCACATCGCCCGCAGCTTTCCAGCCCCGCACCAAAGCGCGCGACCACGCGCCGAAACGGCAGGTCGGTAATTCCGGCCATCGGAGCCAGAATCACGGGAGGTAGCAAAGGCAGTGTCGGGGTTGGCATGGGATAACCTTGTGCGGGGTCAAAGACGGGTGGCAAAGCCCTGTGCGGGGGTGCGTCCGACTCTTATGCCGGAAAACCGGGCAATGCACAAATTTTAGGCACAACAGCACAGGAACCCGGCACAGGCGAAACCGCGCCCTGTGTCTTGCCCGCCCGAATTCCCGCGGCAAACACGGCCTTGGCTTGGCCATGGCTTTGCCTTGGGGCCGGCTTGCGCTAGACCCGCACCCAAGAAGGAGCCGTCATGTCCACAGCCGTCATCATTGTTGCCGCCGGGCGCGGGACCCGCGCCGGGGGGGATGTGCCAAAGCAATGGCAGATGCTGGCCGGGCGCCCGGTGCTGGCACAGACGCTGGCCGCCTTTCAAGGCATGCAGCGGGTTTTGGTCATTCACCCCGACGACCGACCGCAGGCCGAGGCACTTGCAACCGACGCCGAGATTGTCGAAGGCGGGGCCACCCGCGACCAATCGGTGCGCAACGCCCTCGAGGCGCTTGCAGGGCGCGGCATCACCCGCGTGCTGATCCATGACGGTGCCCGGCCGCTTGTCTCGGGCCGGGTGATTGCCCGCGTGCTGGCAGCCCTTGATGGCGCCCCCGCCGCCGCCCCGGCGCTGGCGGTGACCGATGCGCTTTGGACGGGCGTGCAAGGCCGGGTCAGCGGCACGCAGGACCGCAGCGGGCTGTACCGCGCGCAAACCCCGCAAGGCTTTCACTTTGACGCCATTCTGGCGGCCCATCGCGCCCATGCGGGCAGCGCTGCCGATGACGTCGAGGTTGCCCGTGGCGCGGGTCTTGACGTTGCCATCGTCGAGGGCGAGGAAGACAATCTGAAACTGACCTTCCCCGGCGATTTTGCCCGGGCAGAGACCATCCTGAAAGGGCGCGGCATGGATATTCGTCTCGGCAACGGCTATGATGTGCATGCCTTTTGCGAGGGTGATCACGTTTGGCTTTGCGGTGTGAAAGTGCCGCATGGCAAGGGGTTGCTGGGCCATTCCGATGCCGATGTGGGCATGCATGCGCTGACTGACGCCATTTATGGCGCCTTGGCCGAAGGGGACATTGGGCGGCATTTCCCGCCGACCGACCCGCAATGGAAGGGGGCGGCCAGCCATATCTTCCTGCGCCATGCCGCGGATCTCGCCCGCTCGCGCGGGTTCCAGATTTCGAATTGCGATGTGACGCTGATTTGCGAACGCCCGAAGATCGGCCCGCATGCCGCCGCAATGCAGGCCGCCTTGGCCGAGATCATGGGGATTGAGGTCGGCCGCGTTTCGGTCAAGGCCACCACCTCAGAGCGGTTGGGCTTTACCGGGCGCGAAGAAGGCATTGCCTCTATCGCCACCGCAACGCTGGTGAAACTGTGAGCAACACATCTGGAACGGCGGCCATCGTGACATTCTTTGGCGTCGGGCATTTGCGCCCTGCCCCCGGTACCTGGGGGTCGGCGGCGGCTGTGGCGCTGGCACTGGCCGCCTATCAGGCCGGTGCAGGCTGGCTTGTACCGCTGGGTGCGGCGCTGGCCACCCTCTTGGGGTTTTGGGCCGTGCCACGGGCCGTTGCGGGCAAAGACAATCAAGACCCGTCCGAGATCGTGATTGACGAGGTCGCGGGCCAGCTTTTGGCGCTGTCCTTTACCGTCATTCCGCTGATGCGCCACGGCGTGCCTGATCTGCTGTTCGGCGCCTGGCCCGGCTGGGTGGCCCCCTTCCTGCTGTTTCGCCTTTTCGACATCTGGAAACCTTGGCTTGTTGGCCGCGCGGATCGGCGCGGCGATGCGGTCGGGGTGATGCTGGATGATCTTTGGGCCGGGCTTTTTGCCGGGATCTGCGCGGTTTTCTTGGCCGGGTTTTACCACGGGGTGATCCAACCATGGATCTTGGGCTGAACGTCACGGATATCTTGCAGGCCGCACGGGCGCACGGCTGGCGGATTGCCACGGCCGAAAGCTGCACCGGCGGCATGGTCGCGGCGGCGCTGACCGATATTGCCGGATCATCGGACGTTTTTGACCGCGGCTTTGTCACCTATTCCAACGCAGCCAAGATCGAGATGCTGGGGGTCAGCGCCCAGACACTTGCGACCCATGGCGCCGTTTCCGAAGCGATCGCGCTCGAGATGGCCGCGGGCGCCCGGAGCCACTCCGCCGCCGATCTTGCTGTGTCGATCACCGGCATTGCCGGTCCCGGTGGCAGCGCGTTCAAACCCGAAGGCCGGGTCTGTTTTGGCCTCGCGCAGCAGGGCCGCGAGACATGGGCTGAAACCGTCGAATTCGGCGCGCTTGGCCGCGACAAGGTGCGGATGGCGGCGCGCGATCACGCGCTAGGGCTCTTGGCGCGGGCATTGGCCGGGTAAGCAAACCGCCCTGCCCTTCGGCAGATACCCCAGCAAACCGCCCAATTTTCGGGCAATTCATAAATTGCCGCGTTTTCCCGCATGATTTATGCGCCTTGGCGCTTTTCATGGCGCAGATCTGCCGCTTTTTGGGGCGCAACATCCAGAACGGAGCCGCCATGAACGCCGCCGACACCGCCTTTATCCTGATCGCCACCGCTTTGGTGTTGCTGATGTCGTTGCCCGGCCTTGCGCTGTTTTATGGCGGGCTGGTGCGGGCGCGCAATGTGCTGTCGGTCTTCATGCATTGCTTTGCCATCGCCGCGTTGATGAGCGTGCTGTGGCTGGTCTTTGGCTATTCCATCGCCTTTGGCGAGGCGAGTTCGGTTTGGGGCGGGCTTGGCAAGACGTTGATGCTGGGCGTCACCGCCGACAGCGTCAAAGGCACCCTGCCCGAGGTGCTGTTCTTCTCGTATCAGATGACGTTTGCCATCATCACCCCGGCACTGATCGTGGGGGCCTATGTCGAACGGGTAGGGTTTGGCTTTGTTCTCTTGTTTTCGGCGCTGTGGATGCTGGTGGTCTATGCCCCTGTCACCCATTGGATCTGGGGCGGCGGGATGCTGGCGGATGGTGGTATTCTTGGCGCTATCGGGGTCCGGGATTTTGCAGGCGGCATCGTGGTGCATGAAACCGCAGGGCTTGCCGCACTTTTGGTCGCTTGGGTCTTGGGCCCGCGCCGCCACAAGACCACCCCGCCACACAATCCCGGCATGGTGATGATCGGTGCGGGGATGCTGTGGGTCGGCTGGTTCGGCTTTAACGGCGGCTCGGCGCTGGCGGCCAATGGTCAGGCGGCGATGGCGATCACCGTGACGCATCTGTCTGCTGCGGCGGCCTCGCTGACCTGGGCGCTGTGGGAGCGGATCAAATTCGGCCGCGCCTCGCTTGTCGGCCTTGTCACCGGCACCATCGCGGGGCTCGCCTCGATCACCCCGGCATCGGGCTGGGTTGGCCCGGTCGAGGCACTGGTGATCGGCAGTATTGCCGGAATTCTGTGCCAAGAGGCGGTCTTGTTGGTGAAAAACCACGTGAAGATCGACGACACGCTGGACGTCTTTGCGGTTCATGGTGTGGGCGGTATCTTTGGCACTGTGATGATTGCGGTCTTCGGCCATGGCACATGGACGGCGCAACTGGGTGGGCTTGCCGTGGTGGGTCTTTGGACTGCGGTGGCCAGCTTTGTGCTGATCAAGCTCTGCGCGGTGGTCACGCCGATCCGCGTCGATCACGAATCCGAAGTCAACGGGCTGGATCTGTCATCGCATGGCGAACGGGCTTACGATCTGAATTCCTAAGCATCGCCGCACGTGGCGGGCAGATCAGCCGTAAAGCTTGTCTGCCCGCGTCTCAAAGGCGTGCACCACGCGGGTCATCGCCTCGTTGAACACCAGCCCGATGATTCCGGCCAGAATGGCGTTCTTGAATTCGAAATCCACCTCGAACGCCACCTCGCAACCGCCCTCGGGCCGGTCGGCAAAGCTCCAGACCGATTTCAGATGCTTGAACGGGCCGTCGATATACTCGGTCAATATCCGGTTTTGTGCAGGCAAAAGCGTGACGCGGCTGCCAAATCTTTCGCGAAACACTTTGAAGGAAATCACCAGATCGGCGAGCATTTCTTGCCCCCCCTCGACCGGGCGGGTTGAGCGCACCCGCGCCGCAGCAGTCCACGGCAGGAATTCCGGATAGCTTGCCACATCGGCCACAAGATCGAACATCTGTTCCGCCCGGTAAGGCAAGAGTTTGGTTTCGCTATGACGGGGCATTCTTATCCTTACTGCGTGACTTCCGCGCG
>CALBSG010000109.1 GCA_937927675.1 uncultured Paracoccaceae bacterium
ACCATGCAGTTGCTGCGCCCGATCGAAGCGGTCAGCTTCCGCATCGCTTGGCTCATCAAACGGGCCTGGCTGCCCATCTGCATGTCGCCCATGTCGCCTTCGATTTCCGATTTCGGCACCAAGGCCGCGACCGAGTCGACCACGATCAGATTGACCGCACCCGAACGCACCAGCGTGTCGACGATCTCCAACGCCTGCTCGCCGGTGTCGGGCTGGCTGATCAGGAGTTCATCAAGATTAACGCCCAATTTCTTGGCATATTGCGGATCCAGCGCATGTTCGGCGTCCACAAAGGCGCAGACCCCGCCCTTTTTCTGGCTTTCGGCGACCACATGCAGCGTCAGCGTGGTTTTACCCGAGCTTTCCGGCCCGTAAATTTCGATGATCCGCCCTTGCGGCAAGCCGCCGATCCCCAGCGCGATATCCAAGCCCAGCGACCCGGTCGAGGTCGCCTCGATGTCCAGCACCGCATTGTCCTGGCCAAGCTTCATGATCGAGCCTTTGCCAAACTGCCGCTCAATCTGCGCCAGCGCGCTTTCCAACGCCTTCGCCTTATCCATGCCCTTGCTGTCCATGCCGTTTTTCCCGTTCAATTCGAGGAGGTTTGCCGCTGCGGCCATTGTCATTCTCCTTATCACATGACCGCGCTCCGGCGGCAATTGCCCGCGTGTTCTTCTTTTGTTTTCAACATATGGATACAAAACAAGAACATTACAATCGAAATCTTCCGATCTCAGCTTTTCCCAAACACGATTAACGAATAGTGAACAAGCAACGGGATTTCCGGGTTTTTAGGGGATTTTTCACCATGATGGTGTTCTGGCAGCAGCGCTTGGCCTTTCTGGCAACGCCGAAAACCGCCTCGACCGCGATTGAGGCGGCCTTGGGGGCGCTGGCGACCTTGGTGATTCTGCGGCCAAAAGAGCTGAAACATACCGATGCCACCCGGTTCGAGCGGTTCTTGCAGCCCTTTCTGTCCGAAGGCAGCCCGGCCCCGTTCGAGGTTGTCGCGCTGATGCGCGAGCCGCGCGATTGGCTGGGCAGCTGGTACCGCGACCGCCAGCGCGAGGATACGCCGCCCGACCTGTCCACCGCGGACCTGAGTTTTGACGCCTTCGTGCGCGCCTATTGCACCGCCGATACACGCCCCGCCTTTGCCGATGTCGGCTCGCAAGCGGCGTTCCTGACTACCCCGTCTGGCGCCCAGATGCCACATCTGTTCCGCTATGAAGCGCTGGAAACCTTTGTTCAGTTTCTTGAAGACCGCTTGGGGTGCGAGATCACCCTGCCCCGGCTGAATGTCTCGCCCAAGGGCAGCACCGATCTGGCCACGGACACCGAAACCCTGCTGCGCGAGGTCATGGCGCAGGATTTTGCGCTATATGACAGCCTGAAAGGCTGATCAGTGCAAAAGTTGGCCCTGCACGGTCGCCGTCAGATCCGACAATGAAAACGGCTTGGGAAGGAAGACCGAATTCGGGATTCGCGCCTGCATTTCCGACAGCGCATCTTCGGCATAGCCCGAGACAAAGATCACCCGCACATTCGGGCGCTCTTCCAAGGCCTTTTTCACCCAAGTTGGGCCATCAAGCCCCGGCATCACCACATCGGTGACAAAGATATCCACCTCCAGCGTCGGGTCTTCCAGCTTTTCCAAAGCCTCCTCGGCGCTTTCTGCCTCCAACACCGTATAGCCGCGCATCCGCAAGGCGCGGCTGGCAAAGGCCCGCACCGGGGCCTCGTCTTCGACCAGCAGCACCACTCCTTCGCCGGGGCGCACCACGACATTGGGTCGGACAGGTGCAGGCGCACTGACGATCTCATCGGTTGCGGTGGCCTTGTAGACCGGGAAGTAGAGCTGAAACACGCTGCCTTCGCCTTCGGTCGAATCGACAAAGATAAAGCCGCCAGATTGTTTGACGATGCCGTAAGCGGTGGACAGGCCAAGCCCGGTGCCTTCGCCCTGTTTCTTGGTGGTGTAGAACGGTTCAAAGATTTTCTGCAGCCGGTCTGCGGGAATGCCGCAGCCGGTGTCGCTGACCCGGATCAGCGCGTAATCGCCGGGTGGCAGGACGGCCCGGTCGCGGCGCATTTCATCGCGCAGGGTCAAGGCCTCGGTTTCGATATGAATAACACCGCCTTCGGCCAGCGCGTCGCGGGCATTGACCACCAGATTCATCACCACCTGTTCCAGCTTGCGCCGATCGGCCCGGATCGGCTGCATGCCGATCCCATGGCTGAGCCGAAGCGATATCTTTTCGCCCACCAGCCGGTTCAACAGATGTGTGAGATCCGACAGCACGTCTTCCAGTTCCAGCTTTTCGGGTTTCAGCGTCTGCTTGCGCGAATAGGCCAACAACTGCCCCACCAGCGCGGCGGCACGGTTGGCGTTCTGGTGGATCTGGATCAGATCGGCATAGGCCGGGTCATCGGATTTGTGGCGCAGCAGCAATAGATCGCAATGGCCAGAAATTGCTGTCAGCAAGTTATTGAAATCATGCGCGATACCGCCGGCCAACTGGCCGATGGCCTGCATTTTCTGGCTTTGAACGAACTGCGCCTCCAGCGTTTTCAAGGCGGTGGCGTCTTGCAAGATGGCCAAGACGCCGGGGCGCCCGCCCTCCACGATGCGGCGCAGGGTGACTTGGACAAAAGCCTCGCCGCCAAGTTGACGGGCGTTCAGCACCTCGGCCCCACCGGGTTTGCGGCCGGCCACCACATCAGACAGCCAATCCTCCACCGGGCGGCCCAAGCCATCGAACAGGTCATGAAAGGCGGGGCCACCAGTTTCATCCAGATGCAATTGGTCGCGCGCGGCGGCATTGGCCATACGAAGCATGCCATCGGGGGCAAACTTCATCAGGGGCACCGGAACATGTTCAAAATCGGCCTGCACGGTGGCTGTCTGATCTTGCTGGGGCAACGGCAGCAGGAAAATCTCTCGCCGCTCGGCAAGCCCGTCCACCTCGGCCAAAAGGGCGCGCAGCGGCCCATCGACGCCATTCACCTCCACCTCCTCGCCCGATCGCAGGACGGCGGTATTGAACACCCGGTCCAGCCGTTTCGGGCGGCCACCCAACAGTCGCCGCATCGCCTCGTTGGTAAAGAGCACAACCCCCGCCTTGTTTGCCGTCAGCATCGGCAGACTGAGCGTTTCCGCCCCGCGCCCCAAGGCGGTGCGGTCGGCGAATTCTTCCAGACGCCAGAGAAAGCGGTCATCCGACAGCCGGTGAACCGCGAGCCGGGTATGCCCACGGCGGCTGACCACATCTTCCCGCGCGGCCCCGGTATGAGCCGCCCGCGCCTGAAGCCGATAGAGAACCGCAGCGGGTGCCGCAAAGGCATCTTGCAACACCGAAACCAGTGTGGCCCCCGACACCCCGCCGAAACGGTCGCGCGCGGCGGCGTTCTGATAGCAGATCTGGCCTTGGCCATCGGTGGTAAAGCTGGGGGTCGCATCCTGGCCGGTCATTTGTACCAAACGTCGGTCCAACCGGCGCTGCGCGAAGGAGGTCACCCCAGAAAGCCCGCGCCCGATCATCACCAGCGCCACAAAGGTCAACCCGATGATCGCCGCGCCAACCTGCACCATCCGGCTTTCCGCAAAGGCCGCGACGACCAAAGCCGCAACAGACAGCAGAAGCAACAGCAGCACCGTCTGCGTGCTGCGCCCCTTGTGGCTGAACACCTGAGAAAGATCGCTCACCGGTTGGCCTGCCACAATCAATCTCCCGCAGATTCGCCCGTCCGCTTCATTTGGGCGGGCAATGGTTAACCCCTGCTTAACGACCTTGGTCGCAAGCCGGAGATTACCGGAGCCTTTGCGAAGGTTACACGGCTAATTCGCGCAAAAGTTGAAATTTTCAGACATCTTCGCGCGAGAGTAAGGCCAAGAAAAAGCCATCGCCCCCCGACAGCGGCGAAAACCGCTGCTGCATCCGGCAGGTCCAACCGCTGTGACGCGCCAGAAAACCCGTGATCTGGTCTTCGTTTTCGTCGCGCAACATCGAACAGGTGGCATAGGCCAGCACACCCTTGGCCCCCAGCATTGGCACAACCCGGTCCAGAATTTCGGCCTGCAAAGCGGTCAACTGCGTCAGTCGCGCCTCGGTCAGGGTCCATTTCCCCATCGGGTCGCGCCGCCAACTGCCGGATCCCGAACAGGGAACATCTGTCAACACCATATCATAGGGCGCTGTTTTTTCTGGGCTTTCTGAAAGATGCACCTTCACCCCCGCCCGCGCGGCGCGCGGCGGCAGATCGCGCAGGCGCCCCGGTGCGGCGTCATGGGCGTATAGCCGCACGCCCGCACGCCCCGCCATCGCCAACGTCTTGCCGCCGCCGCCGGCGCAATGGTCCAAGACGCGCATGCCGTCGCGCAAGGGCAGCGCCTCGACCACGGCTTGCGAGGAGGCGTCCTGCAATTCAACCAGCCCTTCCATATAGGCCGAGGATTGCTGAATTTTCCGTGCGTTTTCCGTGACTTCCAAACCAAACTCCAACCCCGGAATCGCTTGCGTCGCAATGGCGTCCTGTGCCAGTCGCTCTTGCGCGGCGGTCAGGGTTGTCTTGCGGGCATTGACGCGCAAAAACACCGGGGCGCGGCGGCGCATCTCTTGCAAGATTGCTTCAAGATCATCGCCCAATGCCTTTTGAAGACGCGAAAATATCCAATCTGGCACATCCAGGGCCTCGGCCCCATCAGGGCTGTGGCCCGCATCGGCAGGGGTCAGCGCCGCCGGGGCATGGCCCTCGCCGGTAAAGAGGTCAGCCGGGTCATGGCCTGCGGCGCGCAAGCCGCCCAGCACCAGCCCCCGGCCCGTCATTCCCCCGCCAAGCGCCGCGAAAGAGCGTTTGCAACGCAAGGCGTCATAGACCAGATCGCGCACCGCATGACGGTCCCCCGACCCGGCAAAACGGCTGGCACGGCCCCAGTTGGTCAGGGCCTGTTCGGCAGGTTCGCCGCCAAGAATACGGTCCAGCACCGAAATAGCGGCCGAGGCTCGGGCGGCGGGGGTCATGCTTTGCGCTCCTGCAAGATATTGCCGCCATCGACCACAAGGGTGGCGCCATTGACATAAGACGCCCCGGGCGAGGCAAGGAAGGCGACACAGGCGGCAACCTCGTCGGGTCTGCCCGCCCGGCGCAGCGGCGTGGCGGTGGCCGCAACCAGCTCTTCCGGGGTGGAGGCCTCGGTCGCAATCCAGCCCGGCGCCACCGCATTGACCGTGACACCTCGGGGCGCCGCCTCCAGGGCCAAGGCATGGGTCAGGCCGACCATGGCGGCCTTGGCTGCGGAATAGGCCGCCTCGCCGGGGTTCGACACCAAAGGCCCGGTGACCGAGGCCATCATGATCACCCGGCCCCGGCCCGCGGCAACCATGGCGGGCAGATAGGCTTGGGTCACCAGAACGGCGGTGGTCAGCGTGGTATCCATCTGCCGCCGCCAATCTTCGGGCGACAGATCAAGAAAGGCGATCTGTTCGGCGGGCGACAAGAGCGAGCCCATACCAGCATTGTTCACCAAGACCTCTGCCGGGCCGGTCAGGTCGTAAAGCCGGGCCACGGTGGCCGGATCGGTCAAATCGCCCTGAAAGGCCAGAACGCGGAACCCTTCAGCCATGAGTTCGGCGCGCCGCGCCTCAATCCGGCCCGTGGTTGCTGTGATGGCCAGATCAAAACCCGCAGCGCCCAAGGCGCGTGCCGAGGCCATGCCAATGCCGCCCGGCGCGCCTGCGCCCGTAATAACCGCCAATGCCATGTTGCCCCCTTTTGCCCCTTCCTAACGGGCGCGGCAAAATCCCGCAACGCAGGGGCTGGCAGAAACCTTGGCCGTGTCCCATCTTAAGACGATGAACCCACAAGAACCGCCCCGAATGTCGCAAATCCTGCCGCGTCTTGCCGATGGCGAGGCCGAACGGCTGACCATAGCAGAGCTGGTTGCCCGTATGCAGGACCGCGCGCATACCGCGCTCTTGGTGCTGTTTGCGCTGCCCAATACCTTGCCCTCTATCCCCGGCACCTCGGCCATCACGGGAATCCCGCTGGTCTATCTGTCCTTGCAACTGGCGCTTGGCCGCAAGCCTTTGCTGCCAAAGTTCATCACCCAACGCAGCGTCTCGCGCCTTGGGCTGGCCTTGATGCTGGAACGTGCCCAGCCGTGGATGGAGCGCGGTGAGCGGTATCTGCACCCCCGTCTTGGACAATTGACCAGCGGAGCCGCGCAACGGGCGGTGGGCGTGTTGATGGTCATTCTGGCGCTGGCGGTGCTGCTGCCTATTCCCTTTGGCAATATGCTGCCCTCGCTTGCCATCATTTTCCTTGCCCTTGGGCTGATGGAGGAAGATGGGGCGTGGATTCTTGGCGGTCTTGCCACAACGCTGATCGGGGTGGCGATTTTTTCCACCGTGCTGTGGGGGCTGTTCAAGGCAGCGGTCTTTGTCTTTCTGGGGGCCTTTGGCTACGCGCCTTAACCCCCCGCCGTCTTAGACCACCGTTACCAAGACCTTGTCGATGCGCAACCCGTCAAGGTCGATCACCTCGAACCTGTGACCATGCGAGGTAAAGCCCTCGCCCAAGCTTGGCAGGCGGCGCATCTGATGCAAGATCAACCCCGCCACCGTGTCATAATCCCCTGCCAAATCCCGCGGCAGGCCCAGCTTGTCGCAGAATTCGTCGGCCGGCATCCAACCGGCAATCAATAGGCTGCCGTCTTCGCGTGTGACCATTGCCGGCTCATCATCGTCATTGGCCGCCACCGCACCGGTGATCGCCTCCAACACATCGCCGCTGGTGATAATACCTTCGAAATGACCGTATTCATCATAGACCAGCGCCATGGAATGGGTCGCGGTGCGCAGAATTTCCAGCACATCCAAAGCATCGGTGCGGTCTGAAACCACCGGCACATCCTGCATCAGGGTCTTGATGTCCAAAGCCTCGCGCCGCGAGACGGCGTTGAAGGCGTCCGACAGGGTGACAATGCCCAAAACCTCGCCGGTTTCCCGGTTTTCCACGGGCACGCGCGGACGGCCAATGCGGCGCAGCGCGGCAACGGCCTCGGGGCCGGTCATTGCAAGATCCAGCATTTCCACATCACGGCGCGGCGTCATCAGCGCCTTCGCCGTGCGGTCTGACAGACGCATCACGCCCGCCATCATTTCGCGCTCCTCATCCTCCAGAACGCCGCCTTCGTGGGCTTCGGCAAGGATGGTGTGGACCTCTTCTTCGGTCACACGGCTGGCGCTTTCACCGCGCTGACCAAGGATCCACAACAACAGCCTGCCCGACCGGTCCAGCACCCAGACGATGGGGGCCGCCACCTTGGACAGCACCGTCATGGCCGGGGCCATGGTCACGGCAAGCCCTTCGGGATTGCGCAGGGCCAGTTGCTTTGGCACCAATTCGCCAACGATCAGGGAAACATAGGTAATGGCGACAACAACGCCACCAACCCCGATGTTCGAGGCCCATTCCGCATCCATCCCGCGCGCGACCAGCGCCTGCGCCAGACGGTTGCCCAAGGTCGCACCCGACAGCGCACCGGACAGAATACCCACGAGCGTGATGCCAATCTGCACGGTGGACAAAAAGCGCCCCGGATGTTCGGCCAGCCGCAACGCTGCCGCTGCGCCCCGGCTTTTGCCTTCAAGCGGTTTCAGACGCGCCGGGCGGGCGGAAACGATGGCCATTTCCGACATGGCCAGCACACCGTTCAGGCAGATGAGGCCAAGGATGATCAGAAGTTCAATCAGCATGATGCTGGCAAAATCAGCCCTGCCCGGCGCAAATGCAAGGGGCAAGGGCGATTTGGCTTAAATCCGTACGCCTTCGCGTGCGGCAAGATCACAAAAGAACTGCCAAGCCACGCGGCCCGACCGACTACCGCGCGTGGCTTGCCATTCGATTGCCTCGGCGCGCAAGCGGTCTTCGCCGATGCGCACCCCATGCGCGGCGCAATAGCCGCGGATCATGTCGAGATACTGATCCTGATCGCACGGGTGGAACCCCAGCCACAGCCCGAACCGATCGGAAAGCGAGACCTTCTCCTCCACCGCCTCACCGGGCGTGATGGCGGTGGCGCGTTCATTTTCGATCATGTCGCGCGGCATCAGGTGGCGCCGGTTCGAAGTGGCATAGAACAGCACATTTTCCGGCCGCCCTTCGATCCCGCCATCAAGAACTGCCTTCAGCGATTTGTAATGCTGGTCGTCATGGCTGAACGACAGATCGTCGCAAAACAGGATAAACCGGAACGGCGCGGCGCGCAGATGCGCCAGCAACCGGCCCACCGTCGGCAGATCTTCACGCGAGAGTTCCACGATCTTCAGCGGCAGACCATCCGCCACCACGCGGGCATGGATCGCCTTGACAAGGCTGGATTTTCCCATCCCCCGCGCGCCCCACAAAAGCGCGTTGTTGGCGGGCAACCCGGCAGCAAAATGCCGGGTGTTTTCCAAAAGCGTATCACGCGACCGGTTGATACCGACCAAAAGCGACAGATCCACACGGGCGACCCGTGCCACCGGCTCCAGCCGATCGGGGCTGGTGTGCCACGCAAAGGCCTCTGCCGTGGTGAAATCAGGTGCGGGCATCGGTGCTGGGGCCAGACGCTCCAGCGCCTCGGCGATGCGCAGCATCAGGGGCGATTGGGGATCGTTCATGCTTTGCTTTCAGTCTCGTCTTCCAGATCATCCAGATCAACCCATGTGCCATCGGCCCGCATCCGCGCCTCACGGTCGCGTTCAAAGCGCGCGACAAGGAAGATCGAGATTTCATAAAGCGGGTAGATCACAGCAAACAGGATCAACTGACTGGTGACATCGGGCGGCGTCACCATGGCGGCGACGAACAGGATCGCGACCACAGCATATTTGCGGGTATTTTTCAGCCCGTTCGACGACACCAACCCCGCCCGCCCCATCAACGAGAGCAGCACCGGCAATTGGAAGCACAGACCAAAGGCCAGAATGAAACTCATGGTCAACGCGAGATAGCTTTCCATCGAACCGTTGAACACCACCCCGCTGGGCATCGGTGCCCCCGGTGCAGCGGCACCAGCCGTGGTGGTCGTGGTCGTCGCGGCGGTCGTGGTTTCATTGACCGCAGCGGTAAAACTGTCTTGATAAGACAGGAAGAACTCGAACGCCCAAGGCAGGATGACGAAATACGCCACCGCACCGCCCAGCATGAACATCAAGGGTGACGCGACAAGGAAGGGCAGAAAGGCGCTTTTTTCGCTGCGGTAAAGTCCCGGCGCGACAAAGCGCCAAAGCTGATAGGCAATCGCCGGGAAGGCCAACACAAAGCCGCCCCAAAGCCCGATCTTCATCGAGACGAAGAAGCCTTCCTCCATCTTGATAAGCACCAGTTGGCACTGCTGGCCGCGGCCTTGCAACACGGCGCAAAGCGGCTCTTTCAGCACATCAAACACCGGCTTCCAGAACACCCATGCCACCAGAAAGGCGATGGTGAAGGCGGCGATGGCATAAAGGATGCGGTTGCGCAGCTCTGTCAGGTGTTCGATCAGCGGGGCTGCGCTGTCGTCGATGCTGTCATGGGTCTTGGACATCAGACTTGCGCCTCATCGGTCTTTTTCTTGCGCGGGGCGCGTTTGGGTTTGGCAGGTTCAGCCACCTCGGCTGTCGCCATGACGGGGGCGTCAACAGGGGCCTCATCCAAGGCTTTGATCTTGGCGCTGGCCTCATCCATGATCGCTTTGCGCGCCGCCTGCTTGGCGTACAGCGCTTGCGTATTGGACCCCGCCACCGCAGCGACAGGCTCCGCTGCTGCTTCTGTCACAGCGGCAACCGGCTTTGGCGTGGCGGGCATCGGCGGAGGCACCAACGGCCCCCCGGCCTTCAAGGGCTGCGACGGTTTGGCCGCGTTCTTGATCGGATCCCATTTCTCGAACTTGTCGACCGCGCCCTTGACCGAATTGATGGCCGTACCGCGCGGGTCGGTCAGCGTGTTCAGATCGCGCGCCACATCAGACACGCCACTGTCATTCGCCGCCTGTTCCATCGCACGCGAGAACTCGCGTGACATGGATTTCAGCTTGCCGGTAAACCGGCCAAGCTGGCGGAACATTTCAGGCAAGTCACGCGGGCCGACGACGATCAGCGCAACCACGCCGATCACCATCAACTCCATCCAGCCGATATCGAACATCCTTGGGGCCTTCCTGCCGGGATCAAAGGGTCAGAACGCAGGCCTTGATCTCAGGCCTAGTCTTTGTCCTCAGGCCTTGTCTTTGTCCGCCGGCTCGGCCGGGGTCACGTCCTTGGCAGCATCCGTGGCGGGCTTGTCCAAGTCTTCCTGACCATCGCGCACGCCTTTTTTGAAGGCGGTGATGCCCTTGCCAACTTCGCCCATCAGCCCGGCAACCTTGCCGCGACCAAAGAGCACCAGAACAACGATGGCGATCAGCAACAGCTGAAGCGGGCTACCCATGTGCATGTGAATCGTCCTTTTCCTGTGGCCCACCCCATTTGGGACGCCGGGCCGATGAGCTTTGGACCATGCTAGGACCGCCCACGCCGCCTTGGGTAGACAGAAAGCGCTGGCCTTCGGGGGTAACTGACAGTATTTTGTCAGCAAGATGCAACGCACCGACCGCCTTTTCGAACTTGTGCAAACCCTGCGTGATGGCAGGCTGCACCGTGCGGCCGATCTGGCCGCCGATTTGGGCGGGGTTTCGGTCCGCACCATCTGGCGCGACATGGCCACGCTGATCGCCAGCGGCATGCCAATCGAGGGCGAACGCGGGGTGGGCTATGTCCTGCGCGCACCCACCACCCTGCCGCCGCTGATGCTGACCACCGCCGAGATGGAGGCCCTGCGCGAAGGGTTGCGGCAGGTGGCCCTTGGCGCCGATGACACACTTTCCCGCGCGGCCCGCAGTCTGGCGGCCAAGATTGGCGCCGTGGCCCCTGCCCCGCAAACGGTTGAGACGGATGATATTTTCACCTTCACCCGCAATGCGACCCCTCCCGCCGAGGCCCTGTTGCCCAGCCTTCGCGCCGCGATGGCAGATCAGGTCTGGTGCCAAATCACTTTGCTCGACAGCGCCGAACAGCCACAACGCGAACGCCTGTTGCCGCTGCGCTTGACCAAATCCCAAGACCAAAGGCTGCTTGTGGCGCGCACGGCATCGGGCGAGACGCGCAAGATCGGGCTGGACCGTATTCTGGCGGTCGAGCGTTAAGCCGGAAACACGAAACACCGGTCGCGCCGGATCATCAGCCATAGAGCCGTGCCGATTTTTGGCAAAAATACCCCGGGCACCGAGGCGGTCAGCACCAGCCCCCCATCTTCCATGGCGAAATCCACTAGACTTTCGCGCCCCAAGAACCGCGCCCGTGCCACGGTGCCGCGCGCGGGCGTACCGTCTTGCACCGTGGGGTTTGGCCCGCGCCCGGCGCGGTCAAAGTCGATCTTCAGATGCTGCGGGCGGATGATGATATCGACCGCAGTCCCATCGGCATGGCCCGGTGTCAGAAAGTCGCCAAAGGGCGTTGCGGTCAACGCGCCCTTGGACACCCCCCGGATCACATTGACATCGCTGAAAAATGCCGCTGCCGCCCGGTCGACCGGGGCGTTGTAGATGTTATAGGGCGCGCCCTGCTGCACGATCTTGCCCGCCCGCATCAGCGCGATTTCATCGGCCATGCGCATCGCCTCATCCGGCTCATGCGTAACCAAAAGTACGGCCGCACCTTCTTCTTTCAAAAGCGCCAAGGTGGCATCGCGCACCCCGTCCCGCAGCCGGTTGTCCAGCCCCGAAAACGGCTCGTCCATCAGCATGACCCGTGGCCGCGGCGCCAAGGCCCGCGCGAGCGCCACGCGCTGCTGTTCGCCGCCTGACAATTCATGCGGATGTTTGTCGGCAAAGCCCGACAGGTTCACCTTCTCGAGCAGTTCGCCCACCCGGCGCGCCTTGGCCGCCGCGTCCCCCTTCAGCCCAAAGGCAATATTTCCCGCCACCGTCAGATGCGGAAACAGCGCGAAATCCTGAAACATCAGCCCCACACCGCGCGCCTCGGGCGGCAGGTTCTGGCCGGGGCTGAACACCTCGCCGCCATCAATGGTGATGCGCCCGCGATCCGGCCGCTCCACCCCGGCAATCATCCGCAACGTGGTGGATTTGCCGCAGCCCGACGGCCCCAGCAGGCACATCACCTGCCCCGCCTCGATGGTCAGCGACACATCCTGCACCACCTGCCGCGCCCCGAAGGCACGGCTCAGATTCTCGACAGTGAGGCGGGTAGGAGCAGTCACGCGCGCGGGTATCCGAGTGATTTTATCGGATGTCACGTATCAGCCTGTGTCATATCGGGCAAGGCAGCAATGTAAAAGCTGGCACCGTCTTCGGGGTATGCGCCTCGGTCGCAAGGACGATCGAAACGGGCAACCTGTGCATGATAGCTTGCATGTTGCGGGGTGCCCGGCACCAAAAGACCGGGATTGCGCACCCATTCAACATTGCGCCGGATCACCCGCGCCGGGTTACCGCCGAGCGCGACAAAACTTTCGTCAAAGGGTTTGGTCACCACCGCCCGCGCGGCAACAATCGTATCATCCGCCAGCCCTGCCCGCTTGCCAAGATAGACGCCCTCACCAATCCAGACCCGATTGCCGATCTCAACCGAGGCGGAAAGGTCAAGATACTGGCCTGAGCCGCGATCAAAGATCAAATGGGGTGAATCGCCGCAGCGAATGACCGTGTTGTAAGACAGCAGGCAATCATCGCCAAAGCGCAGACGGCTGCCGGAATTGAACAGGTAAAACACCCCGCCGCGGCTGATCGAGAAATTGCGCCCGATCTCAAGACGCACCTGATGGGCCGGGACATGGTTGCCAATATAAACCGTCAGCCCCCGGATCGCGGCGTTTTCCTCGATCTGAACCAGATTGTCATTGCCCCGGATTTCAAGCTGGAGGTTGAAGGTTTCTCCCGCTGCCTTGATCTCAACGCGGTTGCGGTCACCCTCGATATAGCCTGCCAATTTTACGCGCCGACCGTGCTGGACAACGTTATCCTTGCCGGACACCTTAAAGGCCGCCTGCCGTGCGGCTTTGTTCGCCAGTCGCGCGGCCCGCCCCGCGGCCTTCTGCCCACTTGGCGTGCCAGAGGCGACCGGGGGCAGATGCGGCAGGCCATCATCGGCACCGGCTGGCCCATGGTGATCAGAGGGGTCGTCAGACATGGCGAAACTCACTCATTCACATCACAGCGTTGAATTCAGCGCCCCGCCGTCCAGCAAGATATTCTGGCCCACGATAAACCCCGCCTGCTGGCTGCACAAAAAGGCGCAGGCGGCGCCGAATTCGGCAGCGGTGCCATAGCGGCGGGCGGGGATAGAGGCCATCCGCTCGGCCCGCGCCTCGTCCATCGTCAGCCCGCGCGCCTTGACCACGCCGCTATCCAAGGCCGTCGCGCGGTCGGTGTCGTGAATACCGGGCAAGAGATTGTTGATCGTCACGCCGAAAGGCGCCACTTGCCGCGAGGTGCCACCAACAAAGCCGGTCAGGCCCGCACGCGCCGCATTAGATAGCCCCAATTGCGGGATCGGCGATTTCACCGATTGCGAGGTGATGTTCACAACCCGCCCCCAGCCCCGTTCAATCATGCCAGGCAAGCAGCCCTGCATCAGGGCAATCGGGGTCAACATATTGGCGTCGATGGCCTTTATGAAATCCTCGCGATCCCAATCACTCCAGATGCCCGGCGGCGGGCCACCAGCATTGGTCACCAGAATATCAAAGGGGCCGTGGGCCAGAACGGCAGCACGACCGGCCTCGGTGGTGATGTCACCCGCAACCGTAACAACGGTTACGCCACGGGTCGCCCGCAATTCTGATGCCGTCGCCTCCAACGCCTCGGCCCCGCGGGCGTTCAAGACCAGATCCACCCCCGCCTCGGCCAGCGCCTGCGCGCAGCCGCGCCCCAACCCTTTGGAGGCCGCCGTCACCAAGGCCCGTTTGCCGCGAATACCCAGATCCATTCTCACCCCCACCCAATTTCGTGCCAAGTCCACGATGGTTTCGGAAAAACTGTAGCAGGCCCAAAATCCGCCGCAATGGCCTGACATGCAGTTTGGGCCTACCGCCTGACATGAGCGCTGAAATGACGTCGCAGAACCGCCCCATGCTTCCCGGCCACGCCTGTCAGGTGCTGGCCGCTGACGATATCTACGTCTGCCACGGGGCCAACCAAGGCGATGGGTTGATGGGGCCGGATCAGGTCTGCCCCGGCGACATCTATTGCTTGGACAACACCCACCGCCCGCGCCGGTTGGTGGTAACCCGGCGGAAAGGCGCGGGACAGCTTGTTGGCGAAGGCTCGGCCGTGGGGCGGTCTGGCGATCCGATCCGGCTGGAGGCGCGCTATGCCCTGATGGGCGAGGAAGGCGACCGGGTGGAGTTGCTTCTGCTCGCCCTGCCCGATGGCAGCCGCTATGCACTGCCGCTGTCACCTATGGCGACGGAAACCGATTACACGCTCTTGAAGGTGGAAGACGCGCCCGAGGACAGCGGGCTGTCCGACCTTCTGTGCATTTCTTTTGCCCGCGGCACGATGATTACACTGGCCACCGGCGCGCAAAAGCCGATTGAGGCGCTGGTCCCCGGTGACCGGGTTCTGACCCGCGATCACGGCGGCCAGCCGATCCGCTGGATCGGGCGGGCAACGCTGAAGGCCGTCGGGCCGTTTGCGCCGGTGGTCATCACCAAGGACACCCTAGGCAATGCCGGTGATCTGATCGTCAGCCAGCACCACCGGATGTTTCTCTATCAACGTGAGCGGCGGGCCGGCATTTCGACCTCGGAGCTGTTGGTGCAGGCCAAGCATCTGGTTGATGGAGAACAGGTTTTTCTGCGCGAAGGCGGCTTTGTTGATTATCTCGCTCTGGTCTTTGACCGCCACGAGATCATCTATGCCGAAGGGGTTCCGGCCGAAAGCCTGATGGTAAACGATGCCACGGTCAGCCGCCTGCCCGCGGTCCTTTCTGCCGATGTGCAGGCCCGGTTTCCGGGGTTGAGCCAGGTCCAACACTTTGGCACCGAGGCCGGTCGGCAGTTTTTGGACGAGATCGGTGCTGAAACGCTCTACAAGACCGCCCGCCGCCCCCGCTGATCTGGTGGACGAAGGCCCGGCTTTGCGCTAAAGCCCCGGCCCATGACCAACATGCCGACCCTCCCGCCCGAAATCGCCCGCCGCCGGACCTTTGCGATCATCTCGCACCCCGACGCTGGCAAGACCACGCTGACTGAAAAGTTCCTGCTGTTCGGGGGCGCCATTCAGATGGCCGGTCAGGTGCGCGCCAAAGGCGAAGCGCGGCGGACGCGGTCCGACTTTATGAAGATCGAAGCGGACCGGGGCATTTCGGTTTCGGCCTCGGCGATGAGCTTTGATTTCCGCGAGTATCGCTTCAATCTGGTCGATACCCCCGGCCACAGCGATTTTTCGGAAGACACCTACCGCACGCTGACGGCCGTTGACGCCGCGATCATGGTGATCGACGGGGCCAAGGGTGTGGAAAGCCAGACGCAAAAGCTTTTTGAGGTGTGCCGCCTGCGCGACCTGCCGATCCTGACCTTTTGTAACAAGATGGACCGCGAAAGCCGGGACACCTTTGAAATCATCGACGAAATTCAGGAAAATCTGGCGATTGACGTGACCCCGGCAAGCTGGCCGATCGGGGTGGGCCGGGACTTTATCGGTGCCTACGATCTCTTGCATGACCGGCTGGAAATCATGGACCGCGCCGACCGCAACAAGGTGGCGGAATCGGTCAAGATCGACGGGTTGGATGACCCCAAACTGGCCGATCACGTCCCCGCTGACCTGTTGAAAAAATTCCGCGAAGAAATCGAAATGGCGCGCGAACTGCTGCCGCCGTTCAATCGTCAATCGTTCCTCGAAGGTCACCTGACCCCGATCTGGTTCGGGTCGGCCATCAACTCGTTTGGGGTCAAGGAACTGATGGACGGCATGGGCGAATATGGCCCCCAGCCGCAGCCGCAAAAGGCCGCCGAGCGGCAGATTTCAGCTGATGAAACGCCGGTCGCGGGCTTCGTCTTCAAGGTTCAGGCCAATATGGACGCCAAACACCGCGACCGCGTGGCCTTTGTGCGTCTGGCCTCGGGGCATTTCGAGCGCGGCATGAAGCTGATGCATGTGCGGTCGAAAAAACCGATGGCGATTGCCAACCCGGTGATGTTCCTCGCCGCCGACCGCGAACTGGCCGAGGAGGCTTGGGCAGGCGATATCATCGGCATCCCGAACCACGGGCAACTCAGGATTGGCGACGCGCTGACCGAAGGCGAGATGCTGCACTTCACCGGCATCCCGTCTTTCGCGCCGGAACTTTTGTCGGGCGTCCGCGCCCTGGACCCGATGAAGGCCAAACATCTGGAAAAGGCGCTGATGCAATTCGCCGAAGAAGGTGCCGCCAAGGTGTTCAAGCCGATGATCGGCTCTGGCTTTATCGTGGGCGTCGTCGGGCAGTTGCAGTTCGAGGTTCTGGCCAGCCGGATCGAGCAGGAATACTCCCTGCCCGTCCGCTTTGAACCCAGCAATTTCACCTCGGCCCGGTGGGTCGCGGGGCCGAAGGACGAGTTGGAAAAATTCGTCAACGTCAACAAGGGCCATATCGCCTTGGACAATGACGGCGACACGGTTTTCCTGACCCGTCTGAAATGGGACATCGACCGGATTGAACGCGACTATCCGGCGTTGAAACTGACGGCGACCAAAGAAATGATGGTCTAATCTGCCTTAGGCAGAACAAAAGGGCCGGTCCCCCAAAGGGACCGGCCCTTTTGTCTACAGCACGGTCAAAGTCAGGGTGATCTCAGCCTTGAGCAGCTTTGAGATCGGGCAACCCAGCTTGGCCTTGGCGGCAAAATCCTCAATCGCCGCCGCGTCCGCCGGGGCCTTGACCGTCACATCCAGATGCGCCGCCATCACCGTCGGCCCGCCTTCGGTGGTGGGGTCCAGCTTCACCGTCGAGCGCGCCTCAACCGTTTCCGGCACAATCCCCGCCCCTGACATCAGCGCAGACAGGAACATCGCGTAGCAGCTGGAATGGGCCGCCGCCACCAGCTCCTCGGGGTTGCAGCCCTTGCCGTTCTCAAACCGCGTGGCAAAGGTATAGGGCGTGTCCGCAAGAACGCCGCTTTGACTGTTCAGCTTGCCCGCCCCTTCTTTCAGACTGCCAGTCCAGATGGCGGTGCTATGTTTTTCAATCATGGATCCCTCCGTGTTCACGCCCCGTGATTGGGCACCTCTTTGAGGGAAAACGCAACGGGCAGGTCGGCGGCTGGCACCAAAGATGCAAAACTCCGCCGCTGGCGCAGTGGCGTCGCGGCACGCGAATTGACAAGTTTTTCTTGGTTATTCGCAGAACTTCTTTCCCGGAATATTTCTTACGCCAGCCTGTCAGATTGCATCGTCATTAGGCTGCATTTCGATCAAATTTACCTATCATATCAACCATACGAAACGACATATTGCCGAAACTGCCGCCCTTTCGCTGCGCTTTGCGGCCGCAAGCCCCTCTTGCGCCACCGCCCCGGCTTTGCCCAATGTAAAGCCAACTTTCCGCATGAGGCCCGCGATGACCCTTTCCAACGACGCCACTGCCCTGCTTGCCCGCATGGGCGTAACCCTGACCCCCGGCACCCTGCCCGCCCATTCGCCG
>CALBSG010000110.1 GCA_937927675.1 uncultured Paracoccaceae bacterium
TGCTGATTCACTGCTGGTGGTGGCAAATGCAATCGTGGCCGGTTCGGCAACCGCCCTGATGAACTTCATGATCGGTCAGATGGCGCGGTTCTATAACGTGCCGTGGCGCACCTCGAACCTTCTGGGCGGGGCAAAGACCTTTGACGCGCAGGCAGGCTACGAAAGCGCCATGACGATGAACGCGGTTCTGCATGCGGGGGCCAATTACATCTGGCATTCGGCGGGCTGGAACGAGGCGGGGATGCATTGTTCCACCGCGAAATTCGTGGTCGACGCCGAAATGTGCGCCATGGGCTACCGCATGGCCGAAGGCCCGCGCTGGGATGACTTTGACGAGGCGATGGCGGCCGTCCGCGATGTCGGCCCCGGCGGCCATTATCTGGGCCATCCCCACACGCTGGAAAACTTTGAACGCGCCTTCTTCATGCCGAAGATGTTCGACAACAATTCCATCGAACAATGGCAGGCCGAAGGTTCGGTCGAGATCACCCAGCGCGCCCTGACCCATGCCCGCAAGCTGTTGGATGACTACGAAGAGCCAAAGCTGGATGCTGGCGTGAACGAGGCGCTGCTGGATTACATCGCCCGGCGCGAGCGTGAAATCCCGGCCGTGGATGAGTTGAACACCGAACATTGAGGTCAAGACGATGAACGATCTAAAAGGCAAAAAGGCGCTTGTTACCGGGGCGGCGGGCGGGATTGGTGCTGCCGTGGTCAAGGCCCTGCGGGCGCGGGGCGCGCTGGTCGCGGTCGCGGACCGCGATGTGTCGGGGGTTGAGGCAGAGGCACATCTGCCCGGCAATCTGCTGGAGGCGGCCTACGCCGATGGCCTGCCCGCCGCAGCCAAGGCTGCCCTTGGCGGGCTGGACATCATCGTCAACAACGCCGGGGTCATCACGCGTGGCCGCGTCGATGAAACCTCGGAAGCTGATTGGGATTTGTCCGTGGGGGTGAACGTTCAGGCCCCGTTCCGCATCTGCCGTGCGGCCATTCCACTGTTGCCGCCGGGGTCTGCCATCGTCAACGTCGCCTCCTGCTGGGGTCTGCGTCCTGGTCCGGGCCATGCGGTTTACTGCATGACCAAGGCCGCGATTGCCTCGCTGACCCAATGCATGGGCATGGACCATGCCGACAAGGGCATCCGCATCAACGCTGTCGCCCCGAATGAGGTGAACACGCCCATGCTGCGCACCGGTTTTGCCAAGCGTGGCTTTGACCCGGATACCGCTGTCGCAGAGCTTGGCAAAACCGTGCCCTTGGGCCGAATTGCCGAACCCGAAGACATCGCCGATGTGATCCTGTTCCTCGCCTCGGACGCCTCACGCTACATGGTTGGCGCGGTGGTCGAGGTGAATGGCGGAAAGCCCGTGAAATGAGCCGCTTTGCAGGAAAGATCGCCCTTGTGACCGGCGGTCGGTCGGGCATCGGGCAGGCGATTGCCCGGCGTCTGGCGGCCGAAGGGGCGCGGGTCATCACCGCCCAACGCGGACCGGATACCGAGTTCGAAGGCATTGAGGCCGATTTCACCGACACTGCCAGCCCGGATAAGGTGCTGGCCGAGATCATCGCCCGCGCGGGCCGTCTGGATGTTTTGGTGAACAACGCGGGCATGATGCAGGAAGCCCGTGTCGAGGACATGAGCCTTGCCGATTGGGAGCGTACGATCCGGGTGAACCTGACGGCCCCGTTCCTGTTCATCAAGGCGGCCATGCCGCATCTTCGCAGGGCGCAGGGCGCAATCGTCAACATCGGCTCGATCGAGGGGCTGGGGTCGAACCCACAGCACGCCGCCTATTCGGCGTCAAAGGCGGGCTTGCATGGGTTGACCCGCGCGGTGGCGGTGGACGAATCCACGCGTGTTCGCTGCAACGCCGTCGCCCCGGGCTGGATCGACACCGAGTTGAACGAGGCCTTCGTCGACGCCATGCCCGACCCCGTCGCCTTCCGCCAGAACATTGGCCGCATCCATCCCGTCGGCCGCACTGGCAAGCCCGAGGAAGTTGCGGCCTTGGTGGCGTGGTTGGCATCGGATGAGGCGGGTTTTGTCACCGGTCAGGTCTGGACGGTGGACGGCGGGCGGATGTCGAAACTGAGCCTGCCGTAACACGCATCGGGCTGAGGCCAGACCTCTTCGGCCCGGCCGCATCGCTTAAATCCCCATCCCCGGCCAGTCTGCAGCAAGCCGGGGATGGGCAGGCGTGCCTTGGCTATTCCGCCGCGGCACGCCATTCTTTCCAGCGCAAAAACACATTCGCGCCGATGGTCGAAAACGGTTGCGGAGGCAGTTTGGTCGGCTCTGCCTCGGCGGTGAAATGCCGGGTGATGGCACTGGTCGTGCCGCTGGCCAGTTCTGCCGCCCCGATCCCGGTCAAAGTGCCGCGCGCGGTGCCAAGGCCGTTTTGCACGCAAGCTGCATAGAGCCCGTCGTCCAACTGCCGCATGATCGCGACCGAGTTTTGCGACAGGCACAGATGGCCTGCCCAGGCAAACTCCATCTTGGCGCCCTTCAGCTGCGGGAAGCGTTGATCGAACTTTTGGCGATGCACGGCGGCGGTGCGGCGCAAGCTTGCCTCGGACGGCAGCATCCCCGGCTCAAAGGTCGCACAGGTGCGGGTGATGACCCGGTTGCCCCCCTGCCCCATATCAATCCGGCGCATGGTCGTTCCCATCGGATCCGACGGCGTGATGCCCCAGCGCGGCTGGCCGCCCAAGGCCCGCACGCCATCTTGGCCCAGATCCACCGTCATCGAGGCATAAAGGAAGACATGCATCAGTCGGTTGCGGGCAAAGCCAAAGCTTTCAAGCTGGCCGTTGTTGGTGAAAATCACCTTGCCCGCCGTCACGCGGCCTTTCGGGGTTTTCACCACCCAAGTCGCGCCCTGCCGGTCCATCCCCAAGACGGGGGTATTTTCATAGATCCCAACGCCGTCGCGCCGCAACCCTTCGCCAAAGCCCCGGATATAGCCGGCCGGTTGCAGCATCACCGTGCCGGGCGTGTAGAGCCCCGACACATAGTGGCGGCTGCCGCTGAGTTCGGTCATCGCCTTGGCATCAAGATATTCGCTGCCCTCGCCCATCGTTTTCAGATGTTCGGCGTAAGAGCGGTTCAGCGCATCGGTCTTTTCCGAGGCGGCGCCATTCACCTTGCCCGCCCGGTCAAAGAAATTCGGATCAATGCCGTAATCAGCGACGACATCCGCCGCAAAGGCAATTGCGCCGCGGTTCATGTCGATCATCGCCCGGTCATCGCCGTGGCCAGCATAATCGTCAGACTGCAATTCATGCGGCAGGTCGATCATAAAGCCCGAATTGCGCCCCGAGGCTCCTTCGGCCAGACGGCTGGCCTCTAGCACGGCAATCTTTGCGCCGGGGTTCAACTGCATGAGCCGCCGCGCCGCTGAAAGGCCGGCAAAGCCACCGCCCACCAAGGCGAAATCAACGGTCAGATCGCCGTCCAGCGTGACGGGCGCAGGTTGCCCCGGCAGGATCGCCGACCAAGCGGCGGTGCCACGATGAACCGGGGTGCGACGGGCGGTGTAGCTGTTCATTCTGTTTTTCCTTCAAGACCCAACCTGCCGCGGAACCCGTCCAGCCCCGCCCGCAACTCGGTATTCGCGACGGTCATCGCCGCCCGCAGCGTCGCGTTCAAGCCACCCTCGGTCGACAGGCTTTGCAAGGCGGCCCCAAGATGACCCTTCTCGCCATCCTCAGGCAGATAGCCGCGTAGCACATCACGGACATAGGCCTGCGACTGGTCAGCGTCTGCGGTAAATTCGGTCAGCCATGCGGCGGTGGTCAGCACTTGTTCCAAAAACGGCGAACACAGCGCGGTTGCGCCGAAATGGGCGTTCAGCGCCACTTCGTCGCGCACGGTGAACACCCGGTTTTTCGCACCGAAAAGCTGTTCCAGCACGCGTGAGGCCGGATAAACCGGCAAAGGGCAGCCCCCCACCGCAATCGGCGGCAGGGGAATGGTGATGGCGATATCGGTGGCTGGGGCGCACAGCTTTTGCAGCTTTGCCAGCCCCACATCCACCATCACCGAAATCACCGACTGGCCCGCCCGGAAGGGCAGGCCTGTCAGGGCCTCATCAGCAACCCGCGCCAGAAGGCAGAGGATGACGATATCCGCCCCCTCAACCACCTCGGCGTTGGGGGCGACCCGCAGGCCGGGCACCGTTGCCTTGAGACGCGCAGCCACTTGCGGGTTGCGGTCCGAGACGACGATTTCATGCCCTTGGCCCGCAAGGCCCTGCACCATCAGCGAGGCAATCTCGCCGGTACCGATGAAACCAACGCGTGCCATCAGCCGACAGCCTCATCCCCGTCATCGGCCAGATCGACCCAGATCGTCTTGATCTGCGTGTACTGGTCATGGGCGTGGATGCCGTTGTCGCGGCCACCAAAGCCCGAGGCTTTGAAGCCGCCGAACGGCGTAGAGATGTCGCCTTCGCCAAACGAGTTCACCGTCACCGTGCCTGCACGGATCGCACGGGCGCCCCGGATGGCCTTTTTGACATTGGCGGTGAAGATCGACGCGGCAAGCCCGTATTCGGTGTCATTGGCCAAAGCGATGGCTTCGTCAAAGCTGTCCACCGTCAAGACCGATAGAACCGGCCCGAAGATTTCCTCGCGCGCCTGTTTGGCATCGCGGGCCACTTCCAGAATGGTCGGTTCGACAAAACCGGCGTCAGCCTTGCCACCCATCAAAACCTTCGGTCCTTTGCCCAAGTAGCTGGAAACCTTGTCGTAATGCGCCTTCGACACCAGCGCGCCGACACGGTTCACCGGATCCAAGGGATCGCCCATCGGCCATTCGCGGGCATGGTCGTAGATCCGCTCCAACAGCGCGTCCTTGACGCCCTTTTGCACGATAAGACGCGACGAGGCCGAGCAGTTTTCGCCCATGTTCCAGAACGCGCCGTTGACGATATGCGCGGCCACCCGGTCAAGGTTTTCGGCGTCATCCAGCACCACAGCCGGGTTCTTGCCGCCCATTTCCAGCGTGACTTCTTTCAGATTCGATTCGCCTGCGTATTTCAGGAACCGACGGCCCGTTGCGGTCGAACCGGTGAAGGAGACCGCATCAATATCCATGTGGCGGCCAATCGGTTCGCCCACTTCGGCCCCACCGCCCGGCACCACGTTGAAGACGCCTGCCGGAATCCCAGCTTCCATGGCGAGTTCGGCCATCCGCAGCGCGGTCAGGCTGGTTTCCAGCGCCGGCTTGACGATGATCGAGCAACCAGCCGCCAGTGCCGGGCCAATCTTCCATGCCAGCATCAGAAGCGGGAAGTTCCACGGCAGCACAAGGCCGACCACACCGACCGGCTCGCGCACGATCATGGCGATGTGGTTGTCAGACGCGGGTGCCACCTGATCGTAGATCTTGTCGATCAACTCGGCATGCCAGGTCAGGCAGTTCACGGTTTCCGGCACATCAACGGTTTCGCAATCGAAAATCGTCTTGCCAGAATCCAGCGATTCCATCACCGCCAACTCGCGCGCATTGCGCTTCACCAGCTTTGCCAGCTTGATCAGCGCCTCTTTGCGGTCGCGCGGGTGCAGACGCGACCAACGGCCATCTTCAAAGGCATCGCGGGCCTTGGCCACGGCGAAATCCACATCCTCCGGTCCGCAGGCGGCAACCGCTGCCAGCACGGCACCGGTGGCGGGGTTTACGGTGTCAAAGGTCTTGCCCGAAATCGCCGGACGAAACGCGCCATCGATGAACGCTTGGGTCGGGAATTCCAAACCGGCGGCAATGGCCTTGTATTCTTCAGTGGTCAAAAGGCTCATGGCGATCACTCCGCGACGATTTTGGCGATGGTTGTTTTCAACACGCGCACGGTCTGGTCCAACTGGCGCTTGTCGTCCTTGTTCAAGGGCTTCAACGGCGGGCGCGGCGGACCGGCATAGTTGCCCACCATTTCCACACCGTGCTTGATGCACTGGATGAACTTACCGCCCTGTTCCAGAACGCGCATCAACGGCATCATCGCCGACATGATCCGGCGGCCCTTGTCGAAGTTGCCTTCAACCGCACAGGCCTGCCAAAGCGCGATATGTTCCGCCGGAAGGAAGTTCGACCCGCCGCAAACCCAGCTACGTCCGCCCCAAGCGAAGAATTCCAGCGCCTGATCGTCCATGCCACAGGACATCTGGATATGGGGGTAATCACGGGCCAGAAGGTGGACGCGGTTGATATCGCCCGAAGATTCCTTGATGGCGCAGAAGTTGCGGCTGCGGCCCACGCGGTCAAGGAACTCCTCGCCCATGTTGATGCCCATACGGCCGGGGTAGTTATAGAGCATGATCGGCAGATCGGCAGCGCGGTCAATCGCCAGCGCGTTCAGCGCGTTTTCGCGCTCTGTCGGGACCGAATAGGGCGGCGAGCCAACCAGCACGGAATCCGCACCAATCTTGGCGGCATGTTCGGCCATGGTGATGCTGTCTTCCAGCCGGATCGCCACGGTGCCAACCATCAGATGCGTGCGCCCCTTGGTCACCTCACGGGCCAAGGATGCCATCTCAAGACGTTCTTCCATCGACTGGGCATAGTATTCCCCCGTCGATCCGCCGTTGATGATGCCATGAACGCCCGAGGCGATCAGGTATTCCAGATGCGCGACAAAGGCGTCGCGGTCGATGCTGCCGTCTTCCCGGTGCGGGGTGATGGCAGGCGTGTAGATGCCCTCGAACTTCATGAAGCTCCTCTTTTGGGTTCAGAGCCGGGCGCGTTGCCCAGCGGAAATTGCAGACTGACGGGGGTGACAAAACTTTCGATCTGGGCGCGCGACAGCTCCCAATGGGCCACGGCAAGATCGGCAGCGGCGTCCGCATTGCCCGCTTCGATCAAGTCGATGAACTGGTCGTGTTGATCGGCGGCCAGTTCGCGTTGATTGGCCAGCTCCAGCTTGCGCGGGCTGTAAAACGTCATGCCGATGCGGGTATGGTCGATCAGCAGGCGGCGCAGGCTGGGCATCAGGAATTCGTTGTCGGCCATCTCGCCGATGATCGAATGAAACCGTTCATTGCCCAAAGCGCGTTCAGCGGCGTCGCCGTTGCGGATCGCCTGACGAAACGCCCACTGACATTCCTTCAACCGCACCATCTGAGCCGGGGTGGCATGTTCGGCCGCCAATCGCGTGGTGGCGGCATAGATCATCGGGGCGGCCACAAAGAAATTCCGCAAGGTCTTGTGCGTCATCGGCGCCACCTGCGCCCCGCGGTTTTCATGCAGGACGACGTAGCCCTCTCCGGCCAGCTGGCGCAGCACCTCACGCAACGGCGGGCGCGAGATTCCGTACGCCTCCGACAGCTCGGTTTCATCCAGATAGTCGCCCGGTTCAAACGCCTGCGTCAGGACGCGACGACGCAAATCCTCGACACAGATGGTCTTTTTGCTGCGGCTGTCAGCTTCCACGGGGCTCTCCTTCCTGAAGGCCACCCGACACGGGTGATTCAGGTAACCTTCTTACTGTATAGCTAACAAAATACATATTGTCTACTTTTAACATTTACGCCGCCGCCCCGCCATGCGACAGCGCCCAGCGGCATGCTGGACATCACCAGCATTTCGGCGGAAAACAGACCCATGGCCCCAAGACGCCATCGACAAACAGGGGGGCGCCCCGTCGTGGGCCTCCACCAGCATGAGGCGGCAAGATGACCGGAACGACGCATTTCGTGTTTTTCCTTTTGGAAGAATTCTCGCATCTGGCGTTTTCCTGCGCGCTGGAACCTCTGCGCATCGCCAATCTGGTCTCGGGCAAACCGCTGTATCGCTGGTCACTCATCAGCGCCGATGGCAAGACGGCCACCTGCTCCAACGGCTCTGTCACTTTGGTAGACGGCGGTACCGAGCCCCTGCGCCATGCCGATCGGCTGTTCGTGATCTCTGGCATCAACATGCAAAAGCATGTGACCCCAGAGCTTCTAAGCTTCCTGCGCCGTGAACGCGCCTCAGGCACCGCTTTGGGGGCGATCTGTTCGGGCGCCTATGTGCTGGCAAAGGCGAGATTTCTTGATGGCATGCAAACGGCCGTCCACTGGGCCTATCACGATCTGTTTGTCGAAGAGTTCCCCGAGGTAAAACTGGTGCGAAACGTCTTTGTCGCCCGCGAGAAGATCATCACGGCGTCAGGCGGGACGGCGGCGGCGGATCTGATGCTGCATCTGATCGGCAAGGCGCATGGCACCGATCTTGCGACCGAAGTTGCCGATCAGATGGTCTATAACGCGGTGCGCGAGGGTACAGCGGCACAGCGCGTCTCGCTGCAATCACGCCATGGGATGCGCAATGCCCATCTGATGCGGGCGATCGCCATCATGGAAGCCAACATCGAAGATCCGATGTCTCCCAGTCTGATTGCCGAAGAACTGGGCATCTCGACCCGGCAGCTGGAGCGGCTTTTTGTGCGCTTTCTCAACTCCACCCCCAAGCATTATTTCATGGAGATGCGGCTGAACCGGGCGCGCAACCTGCTGGTGCAAAGTGAACAATCGGTCACCGAAATCGCCATGGCCTGCGGATTTCAGACCACCTCGCATTTTTCCAAAGTGTTTCGCGCACATTTCGGCACCTCGCCCGTGATGCAACGCGCCAAACTGGGTTAAGGCCCGACATCCCATAGCTGACCTAATGTCCAAGACCTGTTATGCGGGTGCCGCACGCCCCAGCTGACAGGATCCGACGTGAAGCCCCTCCGCCGCAGACATCTGCCCTCGCTCGGGGCGCTTGCAACGTTCGAGATCGCCGCAAAGCATCTGAGCTTTACCCTTGCCGCGCGGGAACTGAACATCACCCAAGGCGCTGTCAGCCAGCAAATCCGGCTGTTGGAGCGCGCACTTGGAACCGATCTTTTCCGGCGCAAACACAATGCCCTTGATCTCACCGCAGCCGGGGTCGATCTGTTTGCCGCCGTGACCGACGGGCTGGACCGCATCAGTGCAGGTGTCGGTCTGCTGGCTCCCGAGGCAACCGCGCAAGGCGTGACGATTTCTGCCACCGACGCGCTCGCCACGTTTTGGTTGAAACCGCTGATCGACCTCTACCGCGTTGACCATCCCGACGCCTGTTTCACCATCCTCGCCTCGGACGAAGATGGCGCGCTCAGCCGCCATGCAGAGGTGGATATCGCCTTGCTCTGCGGCAACGAACGCTTTGAAATCGGTGACGAATTGCACCTGATGTATCCTGAGGTCGCCCAGCCTGTCTGCTCTGTCGACTTTCTTGCCAGACATGGCCCCTTTGCGGATGCGCAAAGCCTGATGCAAGCGCCCCTTTTGAACCTGCACGACCGACATTGGAGCGCGGGAGCCGTGCAATGGCATCCCTTGGGCTGGCAGGAATGGGGTCAGGCCCAAGGTCTGACATGGCAGCAACCGGCATTTCGGCTGTCGACCAACAAGGTCGCGCTGCTGACCGAGGCGGCGGTTGCGGGCGAAGGGGTGATGCTGGGCATCCACAATCTGGTGCAAGGCCACATCGCCCGCGGGGAGCTGGTCTATGCCCACCCTGCGCAGCTGCGCTCAGGCCGGTCCAACTTCATGCGGATCAACCCGGTGGCGCGGCGACGTCCGCCGGTCGCGCATTTTGCGAGCCATCTGTTGCGCGCCCTGCAAGGCCATTAGCTGGGCTAATGCGATAAGCGCTGGAATTCTCGTTTGCGTGGGCCAGACCCTCTGCCTGATAGAGGTCGGGACCCCCCCCCGCAAGGAGCAAGACCATGGGCTTCAAACGCATGATACAGGCCATCGACACCCATTCCGGCATCCCCATGCGGGTGATAACCGGCGGCGTGCCGCATATTCCGGGCAATTCGGTTTTGGAAAAGATGCGCTGGCTGGAGGCGAATGACGATCAGTTGCGCAAACTGGTGTTGCGCGAACCCCGTGGCTATCCGGCGCACTGCTGCAATCTCTTGGTGCCGCCCTCGCACCCCGAGGCGGACGCCGGTTACATCATCATGGAGCAGGTTGAATATCCGGTGATGTCGGGTGGCAATACGATCTCGGTCGTGACGGTGCTTTTGGAAATGGGCATCTTGCCGATGAAAGAGCCGGTCACCGAACTGACCTTGGAGGCCCCCGCCGGGCTGATCCGGGTCCGTGCCGATTGCCAGAACGGCAAGGTCAAGGCCGTGACCTTCCGCAATGTACCGGCCTTTGCCGCCCATCTCGACGCTGAAATTGAGGTGCCACATCTGGGCAAGGTGAGGGTGGATGTCGGGTGGGGCGGCATGTTCTACGTCATCGCCGATGTGCGCCAGTTCAAAGGGTTAGAGCTGAAGCCCGAACATGGCCGCGAAATCGCGCGGATTTCGGCCATGATCCGGCAGGCGGCGCATGAACAACTGCCCGTGGCCCACCCCGACTATCCGGGTGTTGGCATCACCATCTCGCAGCTTTCCGGTCCAGCGGACGACCCGCGCGCCGATTGGCGCAACGCCGTCACCATGGCGACCGGCCCGCTGTCTTGGGACGACCCGAACACTTGGACCGGCGCGATTGACCGCTGCCCTTGTGGCACCGGCACCTGCGCCAAGATGGCCGTGCTGAACGCCAAGGGCGAATTGCCGATCGGTCAGGACTTCCGGCATCAGGGCATTCTGGACACCATCTTTACCGGCCGTCTGGTGGAAGAGGCCCGCATCGGCGACCGCGCGGCAGTTGTGCCAACGATCAGCGGCACCAGCTGGATTTTCGGCATCAACACGCTGGTCCTGGATCATGATGACCCGCTGCCGAATGGCTATACCATGGGCGATATCTGGGCCTGACCCAAAGACTGCAGGGCCACATCGCTGCCTTGCACCCGGCGATCCATTGCGCGACGATTGCGGCGGTATCGCCGGGGGCCCCGAATGACGGCATTGAAACTGCGCATCTTGTTTGACGGGGCGATGATCGGCCCGGGCAAAGCCGCATTGCTGGGCCATATCCGCGACACCGGATCCATCGCGGCGGCCGGGCGGCAGATGCGAATGAGCTACAAGCGGGCATGGATGCTGGTCGAGGAGCTGAACGCCGCTTTTGCCCAGCCGCTGGTCACCAGCGCACGCGGCGGGCCGGGCGGCGGCGGCGCACAGCTGACCGCGGCCGGGGCCGAGGTCTTGCGGCTGTATCAAGAGGTGATGGATCGGGCGCAGGCGGCCGCCGCTGACCCCATCGCGGCGCTGGAGGCCATGCTGCGCGGCACAAAACGCAATATGTCCGACGAGAAATAACGCTTGACCCGATCTGCGACTTCCGTTTGATGTGTTTTTGCAAACATATCGGTGGAGCCTTTCATGTCCCGTCGCCTTTTGCTCGCGGCAGCGCTTGTCACCGTTACCGGCCCTGCTCTTGCCGAAGAGGTCGTGGTCTTTGCGGCGGCCTCCTTGAAAAACGCGCTGGATGGCGTGGCCGCGGACTATCAGGCCGCGACGGGCAACAAGGTGACGATCAGCTATGCCGGGTCGAACGCGCTGGCCAAGCAGATCATCCAAGGCGCACCGGCGGATATCTTCCTCTCTGCGTCCAAATTGTGGATGGACGAGGTGGAAAAGGCCGGTCTTATTGCCGATGGCACGCGGGGCGATCTTTTGGGCAACAGCCTTGTGCTGGTGGCGCATGGCAAGGATGCCGCCCCGGTTGAGTTGACCCAAGCCACCGACCTGAAGGCACTTTTGGGCGATGGCAAGCTGTCGATGGCCATGGTCGATTCCGTGCCAGCGGGCCAATATGGCAAAGAGGCGCTGGAGAACCTTGGGCTTTGGGCCACGGTTGAGGGTGCCGTGGCGCAGTCTGAAAACGTGCGTGCCGCCCTTGCGCTGGTTGCAACCGGCGAGGCCCCCTACGGCATCGTTTATGCGTCAGACGCGGTGGCTGATGAAACCGTGTCAGTTGTCGCCACCTTCCCCGAAAACAGCCACCAGCCGATCACCTATCCTGCCGCCCTGCTGAACTCTGCGGCCGATCCTGCCGACCGCGCCTTTCTTGAGGCATTGTCGGCGGCAGCTGCAGATGCCAAATTCGCCGAACAGGGCTTTTTGGTCCTGAACTGACACCAGCCCGAAAGGACGGGATGTTCGACGCACTTTCCCCAGATGAATGGCGTGCAGTGACCCTGTCGCTGCGTGTCTCGCTTTGGGCCTCGGTTCTGAGCCTGCCCTTTGGCCTCTTGACAGCTTACGCCTTGGCGCGTTGGAATTTCTGGGGGCGTCAGGTGCTGAATGGATTGGTGCATCTGCCGTTGATCCTGCCGCCGGTCGTCACGGGATATCTGTTGCTGCTGACCTTTGGACGCCGCGGCGCCGTGGGCCAACTGCTGGACCAATGGTTTGGCGTGGTGCTGGCCTTCCGCTGGACGGGGGCGGTGCTGGCTGCCGCGGTGATGGCCTTTCCCTTGATGGTACGCGCAATCCGGCTGGCGATCGAGGCGGTGGACCCCAAACTGGAACAGGCGGCCAGCACGCTTGGCGCCTCGCGGTTTTGGGTCTTTGTCACCGTCACCCTGCCGCTGATCCTGCCAGGAATTCTGGCCGGAACCATTTTGGCCTTTGCCAAGGCGATGGGCGAATTCGGGGCCACCATCACCTTTGTCTCGAATATCCCCGGCCAAACCCAAACGCTGCCCTCGGCGATTTATGCGTTCTTGCAGGTGCCGGGCGGCGATGGACAGGCGATGCGGTTGGTTGTCGTCGCCATCACGGTTGCCATGGCGGCGCTGTTCTTGTCGGAATGGGTGGCCAGGGCGGTGGCCCGCAGGATATCTGGCCAATGACCCTGTCGGTTTCGCTGCATCACCGCTTTGGCACCTTCACCTTGGATGCGACATTCGACGCGCCGCCCGGCGTGACGGCATTGTTTGGCCGGTCCGGCTCTGGCAAATCCACGGTGGTCAATGCGGTCGCGGGGCTGCTGCACCCCGATCGCGGACGGATTTCGATAGACGGAACCGCCCTTCTCGACACCGAAACCCGCCTGAACCTACCGCCCCACAAACGCCGCATGGGCTATGTGTTTCAGGACGCGCGGCTGTTTCCGCATCTGACGGTGCAGCAAAATCTGGCCTATGGCCAATGGTTTGCCCCTAACTCCCGCACCACCGACCTGCCCCGCATTGCCGACCTTCTGGGCCTTGGCCCGCTGTTGCCCCGCCGCCCCGGTACGCTGTCAGGCGGCGAGAAACAGCGGGTGGCGATTGGCCGGGCCATCCTGTCAAACCCGCGCTGCCTGTTGATGGACGAACCCCTTGCCGCCTTGGATGAGCCCCGCAAGGCCGAAATTCTGCCCTATCTGGAACGGCTGCGTGACGAGCTTGCCCTGCCCATCCTTTACGTCAGCCATTCCGTCGCCGAAGTCGCCCGGCTGGCGACAACGCTGGTTCTCTTGGACGCCGGCCGCGTTGTGGCGGCCGGTCCAGCGGCAGAGGTGATGGCCGATCCCGCCATGGTGCCGGTGATGGGCCTGCGCGAGGCGGGCGCGGTGATTTCGGCGCGGCTGGTGGACCACGAGACTGACGGCCTGTCGCGGTTGGAAACCCAAGGCGGCCCGATCTGGCTGCCGCATCTGCCTGGGCAAACGGGGGCCAGCTTTCGCCTAAGGATCCTTGCGCAGGATGTAATGCTGGCCACCAGCCGACCCCGCGATATATCTGCGCTGAACGTCTTGCAGGCGACCATCGACGACCTACATCTCGGCGATGGCCCCGGCGCGCTGATCCGGTTGCGCATGGGTGAGGAGATCCTTTTGGCACGCGTGACCAGGCGCTCGGTCCAAGGTCTGAACCTGAGCCCCGGCGTGCCGGTTTTCGCGATTTTGAAGGCCGTGTCGGTGGCGCAAGAAAGCATTGGGGGTGCGGCATAAGGCGCCTTCCCGCAAATCTCGCGGATCGCGCATAATCTCTGCAATCCGGCCCAACACCCTCGCCTGCCCCCACGAACCTCACCCCATTTCCCCTGCTATGGAGTTGCCCATGATCCCCGCAAACATGACGAAATTCTACATCGACGGCGCTTGGGTCGCTCCGCTTTCCAGCCAGCGTCTTGGCGTTGAAAACCCCGCGACCGAAGAAATCGTCTGCGAGGTGGCCATCGGCAATGTGGCGGACGCCGACCGTGCCATCCTTGCCGCCCGCGCCGCGTTTGATGGCTGGACCGCGACCCCGGTGGCCGACCGCATCGCCTTGGTCCGGCGCATCCTCGAAGTCTACAACGCGCATTTCGAAGACTTCGCGCAGGTGATGTCGACCGAAATGGGCGCACCGATCGAATGGGCCCGTGGCGCGCAGGCTTGGGCCGGACAGGTGCATATCGAAAGCACCATCAAAGCCGCCGAAGACATGGTTTGGGAACATATGCGCGGCACCACCCGCATCGTGCATGAGGGCATCGGCGTCTGCGCCCTGATCACGCCTTGGAACTGGCCGATGAACCAGATCGCCTGCAAAGTCGCGCCTGCGCTGATCGCGGGCTGCACCATGGTGCTGAAACCGTCGGAAATCGCGCCGCTGTCGGGCACGCTTTTCGCGCAGGTCTGCCACGAGGCGGGCGTGCCGAAAGGTGTCTTCAACCTTGTCCATGGCTCTGGGCCAGAGGTAGGGGCGCGGCTGTCATCGCACCCCGAGGTGGACATGGTTTCCTTCACCGGATCGACCCGCGCCGGCATCGCGATTGCCGCTGCCGCCGCACCCACGGTAAAGCGGGTGGCGCAAGAGCTGGGAGGCAAATCGCCGAACATCATCCTCGCCTCGGCCAATATTGCCGAGGCTGTCACGGCAGGGGTCAATGCCGTGATGTCGAACACCGGCCAATCCTGCGACGCGGCAACCCGCATGCTGGTGCCGCGCACCCGCCATGCCGAGGCGCTGGAAGCCGCGAAAATCGCCGCTGAGGCGATTGTGGTGGGCGATCCGCGTGACAGCGCCACGGCGATGGGGCCTTTGGTGTCGAAGATGCAATTCGACAAGGTGCAGGCGCTTATTCAAGCTGGGATCGACGAAGGCGCAACCCTTGTGACCGGCGGGCTTGGCCGTCCGGCGGGGCTGAACCGCGGCTGGTTCGTGCGCCCGACCGTCTTTGGCGATGTGCTCAATTCGATGACCATCTCGCGCGAGGAAATCTTTGGCCCGGTTCTGACGATCCAGCCCTATGATGACATCGAAGACGCAATCGCCCAAGCCAATGACACCGTCTACGGTCTTGCGGCCTATATCGCGGGCCCGGTGGAAGAGGCTCGACCCATCGCGCGCCGCCTGCGGGCCGGAACGGTGAACCTGAACTACCCCGATTGGGACACGTTCGCGCCGTTCGGCGGCTACAAGCAATCGGGCAATGGCCGCGAATACGCCGATTGGGGCATCCATGACTTCTGCGAGGTCAAGGGCATCGTCGGCTGGGGAAGCTGAACGGGACGCCTGAAAGGCCTTGATGGGAAATGCGGGGGGGCGGGTCAGACCCGCCCCATACCGTCACTTGATGCTGACCAGATAGGCCGCCATATCCTCGGCCCCTTTGGTCAGTTTGAAGGTCATCTTCGATTTTGCGGCCGCATCGCCCGTGGCCTCCTTTAGCCAAGCGGACGGGTCGGCGACATAGACCGCCAGCGCAGCCTCATCCCAAACCTTGCCCGCCGCATTGGCGGCAAGGATGCTGTCGCCATATTTGAAATCGGCGGTGGAGCCGACGGCCTTGCCGCCCAAGCCCCAAAGGTTCGGCCCGGTCTTGCCACCCTTTTGCACCTCGGTGCCATCGGGTGCCGTGATGGAATGGCAGGCTTTGCATTTCTTGAAATCCGCCTCCCCCTTCGCGGCATCCCCCGCAAAAGCAGGCAGCGCCACAAGGGCCAAGGCAGCAGTCAAAGCAAGTTTCATCGTGGTTCCTTTCACGGTTACAAAAGTCAATTGGTGCGCCCCTCGGCCTCGCGGATCAGGCGACGCACCCAGCGCGCGGCGGCCCAAGTGGCCGGGACCGACAGGGGCAAGGCCCAGATCAGCGCTGGAATGGGCGCAATCGCCTGTCCCCCGGCCGACGCAAAAATCAGCCCCAGAAGAAAGACGTTGATCGCCACCGCGCCCGCCACAAAGGGCCACAGGATCGCGCCAAGCCACCACAGGTTTTCAGTGCGAGGTGCCATCTTCGAAACTGATCTTGTTCCAGACATTGTATTTGCCCGAGGGCTTTCTCATCGGCAGACGTTTGATCTCGGTCTGCGTTGCCGCATCAAAGACAATCACCGCGCCGTCATCTTCCCAGATCGACACCAGCGCGCGGCTGCCATCCTTGGTGAATTCCGTATGTGCCACGGTCTTGCCCGGCGCGGGCGTGATGACCTTGACCACCTCCAAGGATTGCTTGTCGATGATATGCATCTCGCCTTTATGCGGGCCGGTAAAGACATCGGCCCACAGGTAAGGCGTGCCGGCATGGCTGCGCAGAAAGAACCCCGGTCCCGAGGTCTTGATAACCTTGACCAGCCGCCAATCTTCCATGTCGATCACGCTGATCGCCCCATCGTTCAGATGCGGCACCGCCATCACCCGGCGACCGTCCCGCATCCAACTGATGCCCGACCCCAAATGCGGCATGCCGGGCAACGGCAGGCTGGCAATCTCGCGCCCGACATCCAGATTGACCACCACGCCGGTTTCGCCCTCGCGGTTGGCACCGATCAGGTTGCGATAGTCGGGGCTAAAGAAAAAGTCGTCCAAAGGCGCGGAAACCGCGATACGGCGGCGGGCAAAAAGGCCCTTCTCGACACCAATAGCCTCCTCCACCCCGGCCTCGTTGGAATGAACAAAGCCTTCTGGATAAGGGCCTCCGTCCACGGTGGTGGCAATTTCCCAAATCTCCGGCACATCCTTCAAGGCCAGCACGAACGTGCCACGCTGCGGGGCCTGATAGACCGCCGACACCCGACTGGCCGTCCCGTCCTTGCCCGCAACCTCTACCACCTTGGCGACGGTCAGATCACCGGTCGACAGAATGGTCAGCGTCGAGGGCAGATAGTTCGCCACCGCCAGCCACTTGCCATCCGCACTCATCGCAATGTTGCGGCTGTTCAGCCCGGCGCGCACTTGGCCCACAACGGAAAGCGACCACAGATCATATTTCTGCACCCAACCGTCGCGCGACATGATGAACACATAGCGCCCGTCAGGACTGAACTTCGGCCCGCCATGCACCGCAAAGGGGGTCTGGAACCGGTCCAAAACCTCAAACGTGTCGCCATCCAGCACCGAGACATGGTGATCCCCAGTTTCGACCACCAAGGTCACATTCATCGGATCGGCCTTGAACACCGGCGCCACGGCTGGGTGATAGCCTGCCTCCATCTGGCGTGAGGCTGCTATTTCAGCCGCCCCCCAAACCGGAACATCGGCCAAGGGAGAGGAGACATAGGCCGCCACGGCCGCAATTTCCGGCGCCGAAAGCGTGGCGGCAAAACCCGGCATCTGGGTCATCGCCCGGCCCTGCCCGATCACGGCTTCCAGCTTTTCGCCCTTCAATCGCCCCAGATTTTCCGGCAAAAGCGCAGGCCCCGTGCCGCCCAATCGGCTTTCGGCATGGCAACTTGCGCAAAGATCGCGGTATATCAGCGCCCCATTCGGCTGTGCAAAAGCCGGCCCCGCCAAACTCAGGCCAAGCAAAAGCGCGGCAGCTTTACCTTGGCCCCAATATCCCCCGCGGAGCGTCCGACGCCGGGCCGAAACCCCGATCTCAGAGAAACTGATGCGCCGGATCATGGCTTTTCCCTCGGAACGGTGTGACTTCCAGCCGCAAGGCCTCCTCGGCGCCGATCTCGGCATTCGACAGATAGCAGGCCGGGTCTTCGGCCCAAGGATCGCCCGTCACCTGCAAGGCGCGGATGCGGGTGTTGCCGCCGCAAACCGCCTGAAACGCACAGGCCCAGCAGCGGCCTTTCAACGGACGCGGACGCTGACGCAGGGTCGCCAGCATCGCATCCGAACCTGTCCACAGCTCAGAAAACTTGGCGGTCTTGACCGAACCGACGGTGTAATCTGACCAATAGGTGTCCGGGTGCACCTTGCCCTGCGGGTCGATATTCGCAACGCCCAGCCCACTGGAATTGCCGCCCCACGCCTCCAGATGCGCCCGCACATGGGCCACCTTGGCGGCGTCGAAATTCCGCTCCACCCAGTTCAGAAAATAGACCGCATCGGCGTCATTGTTGCCTGTGACGATCTCCAGCGGTTGATCTTCGGCCACGGCGACCCAAGCCCGGTCGATCAGCTGGTCCATCGCGTGCCGGGTGCGCGCGCGCGCAGTGTCTTCGCCGCGGTTCTTGTCGCCGCGCCCGGCATAGACGAGGTGGGAAAGGTAAAACTTGTCCACCCCTTCGGCGTCGCACAGGTCCATCATCGCGGGCAGCATATGGGCGTTGTCCTCGGTGATCGTATAGCGCAGCCCCACCTTCACGCCCTTGGCCTTGCAGGCCCGCACCCCGGCCAGAGCATCATCAAACGCGCCCTCTACCCCACGGAACCAGTCATTCATCTGCCCGATGCCGTCCAAGGATATACCGACATAATCGAAGCCCAGATCGGCAATTCGGTCGATGTGCTCCGCCACCTTGGTACCATTGGTCGAAAGCGACAGATGCCGGAAGCCCAGCTCTTTGGCGCGTTCAGCCAGCGGAAAAAAGTCGAACCGGCTTAAAGGTTCGCCCCCCGACAAGATCAGCGCCGGGATGCCAAAGTCTTTCAGATCGTCCAGCACACCCAGCGCCTGTTCGTGCGAAAGCTCGCCCGGAAACGGCACATCGGCGCTGGTCGTATAGCAATGGCGGCATTTCAGGTTGCAGGTGCGGGTCAGGTTCCAGATCACCACGGGTTTCACCCCACCCGCCGCCGTCCGACGGCGCGGCGGTGTTGGGGCGACAAGTTCTTGCATATATTGCGTCAGGCGAAACATCAGCCTTCTCCGGTCAGGCGCAACCCGGTCTTTTTCAGGATCCGGGTCGAATAAAGAATGTCATGGCCGCGGCAGGCCTGACCCAAAAGGGCGGCCACCTCGGCGCGTTTGGCCTCCACCTCGGCGCGGTCGGCACCGTGCAGCATGGCAAAGAGGTTATAGGGCCAGTCGGGCAGCGCGCGCGGGCGCAGGTAGCAATGGCTGACAAAGTCGAGCGCACCCACTTTGGCGCCCAGCGCGAGCGCCTGATCATCGGCCACATCCCAAACGCTCATCCCATTTGCCACCATGCCCAAAGCATAGTGATTGGGGGCAAGGGCCACGCGGCGGATGATGCCCGCCTCTTGCATCGCCGCCATCCGGGCGATCACCTCGGCCTCGTCCAGCCCAAGCCACCCCCCCACCTCGGCATAAGGGGCGGCAGCCATTGGCAGCCCCCCGGCGGTGGCGGCGATGATCTTGCGGTCTGTGGCGTCGATGCTCATGCGGCAACCCGGAACCCGATGAAGAATTCGTGCAGTTTTGGGAAACGCAGCACCTTCAGCCCCGTTTCCCGTTCAATCCGCGCCGCCGCCTTGCCGATGCCTTCGGGCTTTTCACAAGCCAGAACGAACCACATGTTCAGCCGGTGCGCGCGTTCATAATTATGCGCCACCTCGGGCAGGGCATTGACCAAAGTCACGACCTCTTCAAATCGCGCTTGCGGCACGTCCATAGCGCAAAGGCAAAACGCCCCGCCCATCGCCTCGGCGTCATAAAACGGGCCAAAGCGGGTGATCGCGCCGATTTCGCGCAGGCGCGTCAGCCGCACAATCAGATCCCCCTCGGCCACACCCAAGCCCTCGCCCGCATCGGCAAAGGGGCGCGGGGTCAGGGGAAAGCCGACCTGTAGCGCGTTCAGGATGGCGCGGTCGGTGGTGTCCAGACTGCCGTCGGGCAGGCGCGTGCGTCTCATGGGGCGGCCTCCACGATATGGGCGCCGGTCTGTTTGAAACACCGGAGCGAGAACAAGGGTTTCGACATCGCGCCAGCAAGGTCAGGCAGCGCGCGGGCGGCCTCCAGCACCTCCAGCGCGGCGGCGCGGCTGGTGCCGTGGATCATGGAATACAGCGCATAGGGCCAAACCCCCGGCACCGTCTTGCGGCGGTAGCACAACGTCACCCCCGGCAGCGCGGCCAAGGCCTGCCCTGCGGCGTCAATCCGGTGTTCTGGCAGATCCCAGACCACCATGGCGTTCGAGGTATAGCCCAGCGCCCGATGCCGAACGATCACCCCCAACCGCGTGATGATCCGGGCGCGGCAGAGGGCCGCGATCCGGTCCAACACAGCCTCCTCCTCCCCCAAAGCGGCGAAAGGATGCGGCACCAGGGGCAAACCTTGCGCCAAGCCGTGCAACAGCACGCGGTCGCGGTCACTCAACGCCAGAGGTTCCGCAGGGCGATCCGCCGCCATCGCTTGCCGGACGCCCTTCAGGCGAAACCCAAGATCAATGTTGAACGCGCGTTCAAGCCGCAGATCCAGCACAGGCAAGCCGGTTGCCGCCTCGATCCGGCAAAGGCAGGCGGCCAGCGGTGCCGTGCCCGACGCGGTGGCGACGAACCACAGGTTCCAGCTGTCCTCGCGCTGGTAGGAATGGTTCACCCCCGGCTCGGCGCCGACCAGCGCGGCCACTTCCTCCAACCGGTCCGCAGGCACGGCCAGCGCCGCCAGCGTGCTGGCCCCGGCGGTATTTGGCCGCACCGTCGCGCCGACCCGCGCCACCTTGCCCTCGGCGATCAGCCGGGTCAGCCGGGCGATCACCTGACGTTCCGAAATGCCCAAATGCACCCCGATCGCAGCATAGGGCCGGGCGACCAGCGGCAGATCACGCTGGAATTCGTCCAAAAGCCGCGCGTCGATGGGGTCAAAGTGCAGCATCGCCGTCAAAGCCCCGTCTGATGCGCGCGCGCGGTAAAGAAGATGCCGCTCGGCGCCTCGGCTGCCACCTCGCCGACCTTTTCACGGGTCTTGGTGTCGTAGATCATCACCCGGTTGTCATCGCGCGCCGAAATCCAGACTTCGGCCCCGCGCGGGGCAAACTCCATGTGCAAAATGGCCTTGCCGGGGGTCAGCGTGGCCACAACCTCGTGACTGCGGCTGTCCACCACCTGCACCACATCATTCAGGGGAGTGGCGAAGTTGACCCAGACATAGGGGCTGGCGGGCTGGGCAATGATAAACACCGGCTGGCCATGAACGGGGGTGGTCGCCGTGGTCTTTTGGCTGGCCCGGTCCACCCAGAGGATTTCGTGACGACCGACCGCAGGCAGGGCATATTGCCCTTCGGTAAAGGCCCAGCTTTGCAGATGGGGCATCTTGTAGACCGGCATGTCTTCGCCCGTCTTGCCGTAATCGGTCAGGAATTTCTGCGGCGGGGCGTCCGGGTTCCACAGATCAAAGGCCGTGACCCCCTTTTCGCCAAAGAGGCCAACAAGGAAGGTGTGGGCATCATCGGTCAACACAGCGTCAAAGGGGTTCTTTCCGGCATTGCCGATCATCTGGATGGCGGGCGTGGGGCCGGAAAAATCGCCCAAGAACACGTCGCCGGTGTCCCAGACTGTCCAAGCGAACCGGCGGCCGGGCACATCCACCAGACCCACCGTTTTGCCCTTTGCCGGGATGTCGGCAACCAGCGCCAGCGTTTCGGCGTCAAACACCTTGACCCCGCCGGGTTCGTAATTCGACACGGCAACCAACTTGCCGTCATCGCTGATCGCCCCACCTATGGAATTGCCCGCCTGCACGGTGCGCGCAGCAATGGTGCGGGTCAGAAGGTCGACCTTGGTCAGCCCGCCATCGCGGCCAAAGACGTAGGCAAAGCGTTCGTCGGGGGAATAGGTCAGCGAAGCGTGGCTCAGATCGCCAAGCCCCTCGATCCGACCAAGGGCGGCGCGGTCGGACCGGTCGATCAGCACAAGGCTGCCAGTGGCGCGTTCGATCACCAGCCCCAAATCACCCGTGGCCGTGGCTTGCGGCAGATCGGCCGCAAACGCGGCAGAGGTCATCAGCACCAAGGCAAGCGAAGGCAAGAACCGCATGGGTCTATTCCTTTTCTTTCAGATAGTTCGCGATCCACAGCGCCTCGTCCTCGGTCATCAGGGGGCGCCAAGGCGGCATGGCGGTGCCGGGAATGCCATCAAGAATGATAAGCGCGAGCCCTTCAGGTTCAGCGTTGGCCAGTGCCTCGGCCGTCAGGGGGCGACCAAGGCCGCCTTTCAGCGTCAGCCCGTGACAGGATCCGCAGTCTTGCAGGACCATATGTTCCAGCGCGCGAGCGCGTGCGGGGAGAACCTCGGCAAAGGCGGGACAGGCGACCAAGACCAACGTCGCGCACGCCATGAGCACGGCACGCGGGCGTCTTGTCTCCCTGCGAGCGGGCCAGAACATACCCGACGAGGTGCGCCAGACGTCACGCATAAGCCGCCATCCCCGCGCCCTCGCAGGCAAGGGCGGCTGCCAAAAGGGCGGGCTCGTAAAGCGACACCACGCGCCCGATGATAAACAGGACCGGCGCCTCGGGCTGGGCATCTGCGACTGCTGCCGCGATGCCTGCGAGGTCCGACAGAACCCGCGTTTCGCGCGGCGTGGTGGCAGACGCGACAGCCAGCACCGGCGTTTCCGCCGCCAGCCCATGGGCAATCAGTTTGCCCGAAATCTCGGCAATATTGGCAACCCCCATATAGACGACCAGCGTGGTGTCACCGCTTGCGAGCGAAGCCCAGTCCAGATCCAGCGCACCATCGCGGGCCCGGTGCCCGGTGACATAGCGCACGCCGGTTGCCAGACCGCGATGGGTCAGCGGCACGCCTGTCGAACAAGCCGCACCTTGGGCAGAGGTGATGCCGGGTGTGTAATCGCAGGCGATCCCCACGGCGCGGCAGGCCTCGGCCTCTTCGCTGCCACGACCAAAGATCAAGGGATCGCCGCCCTTGACCCGCGCCACGCGCAAGCCTTGCCGGGCAAGGTCGATCAGCATCGCGTTGATGCCGTCCTGTGGCACCTTATGCGCCTTGGGCAGTTTTCCCACATCGATCCGGCGAATATGCGCCGGGATCAGCGCCATGATCTCGGGGCTGACGAGGCGATCATAAACCACCACATCGGCCTCGATCATCAGGCGCAGGGCGCGGCGGGTCAGCAACTCGGGGTCGCCGGGGCCAGCGCCGATCAGATGCACATGGCCGGGCAAATGCGACTTGGGCGGGAAATCTTGGGACAGGACATTCATCGCGCGCACCCCGGCTGGCAGATTGTATTTCTTGGAGAGGGAGAAGGCGGAGAGGCGCGCCACACGCCCCCTCCGCCCGCTTGGGGCCGCACCCGAAAGCGCGCCCCCAATCTTGAGCGACGCTTAGTAGACGTCGTCCTTGGTGTTCAGCACGTTGAACTTGCCGGTCGGGGTAATCAGGCGCGGATCCTTGATCACCGTTTTCAATTCCAGCGTCTTGTCATCGACAACGACAATCGCGCTTTCCTTGTCCTTGGCGTTCCAGACCGAGAACCAGACCTCGGTGCCGTCCTTGTTGAATTCAGGCTGCACCACACGCGGCTGACCATCGGCAATCCCAGCCCATTCGCCAATCGGCAGGGTCTTGAACTCCGGGTCCACATTCGGATCGCCGCCCATCGCCGCGATGTCGAACACCGCCACCGACGAGGACACCGCCGCATCCGGGTTCAACGGCGCGTCAACATAAAGATGCTGGCTGGCCGGGTGGGTCTTGATGAACAGCGACCCGCCGCCAAGGGCATAGAAGCTGTCGACCACTTTCCACGCCTGATCGGGGTGACCTTCCGGGTCCGTCCCAATCAGCGCCACGGATTCGTCGCCAAGGTGCGAGGTCGCCCAGACCGGCCCATAGACCGGGTGGTTGATGTTCGCGCCACGCCCCGGGTGCGGCGTCTGGCCACCGGTTTCCACCAACGCCGTCAGCTTGTCTTCCTTGGTGTCCACCACGGCAATCTTGCCGCGCTGGTTTGCAGCCACCATGAAATAGCGCTTGGAGCTGTCGAACCCGCCGTCATGCAAGAAGCGTTCGGCTTCGATTTCCACGGTCTTGAGGTTCTTCAGGTCGGTGTAGTCGACGAAGATGATCTTCCCCGTCTCTTTCACGTTGACGATGAACTCTGGCTTGTAATGCGACGACAGGATCGAGGCGACGCGGGGTTCAGGGTGATAGACCTGCTCGTCATAGATGTTGCCACGGGTCGAGACGATCTTCTTCGGCTCCAGCGTGTCGCCATCCATGATGACATATTGCGGCGGCCAATAGGCGCCAGCGATAGCCAGCTTGTCTTCCCAGCCCTCGAACTTCGAGGTTTCAATCGACCGCGCTTCGATGCCGATCTTGATCGAGGCGACCGTAGCGGGGGTTTCCATCCAAAGGTCGATCATGTTGACCAGACCATCGCGGCCGATCACGAACAGATAGCGGCCAGAGGCCGAGATGCGGCTGATGTGAACGGCATAGCCGGTATCGATCACAGCCTTGATCTCATAGGTGCCACCGTCGATCAGCGCCACTTGGCCGGCATCGCGCAGCGTCACCGACATCAGGTTGTCGATGTCGATGTCGTTCATCTTTTCTTTCGGGCGGTCTTCCGGTTTGACCACAACCTTCCACGAGGCCAGCATTTCCGGCATGCCCCATTCGGGCGGGGCCGGCGGCTCCAGCAGCAGATAGCGGGCCATCATGTCGACCTCGGGTTCGGTCAGGGCGCCCGACGTGCCCCAGTTCGGCATCCCTGCCGGCGAGCCATAGGTGATGAAGCTTTGCAGATACTCATAGCCGACATCGCGGGTGATATCCGTGGTCAAAGGCTTGCCCGTGGCCCCTTTGCGCAGCACGCCATGGCACCCGGCGCAGCGTTCGAAATAGATCGTGGTGGCCTTTTGGAATTCCTCTTGCGTCATCACCGGATCATCGTCCTTGCGGCCGGGGATTTCGACTTTCAGCTGACCCAAGGTTGTCATCGAGGGTTCATAAGCGGCGGCGGGGCCGTCGGTGTGGTCCTTGGGCTTTTCTTCCGCGAAAAGAGGCGCGGCCAAAAGACCCAAGGCCAAGGCAGCACTGCCCAAAAGGGCAGACCTGGCGGTGTAGGCTTGGGGATGCATCAGAATCTCTCCGTTCAGCTGGTGAGGCTGAAATGACCTTGGCCCGCAGCCCCGGCGCGCTCCTTGACTTTCGTTAAGGCCGGGAAAAACCCCCGCGCGCATAGCTGTTCCGACGCCGGAGCCCACCGCCATGCATCGCCTGTTGACCGCCCTTCTCGTCTGGCTTGCCCTAAGCCTGCCCACCCTTGCAGGGGCTGGTCCCTTAGGCACAGCCGCACCCGAAACCCGCGCGCCCACGGGCGACGAAGCAGCAGCCCTTTTTGCCACCGACGCCCCGGTGCAGGTGACACGGGACGCGGGCGGCGTGCCGGGCTGGACCGTGCGACAAGGCACGGCGGTGCTGGGTTATGTCGGCTCCACTTGGGAGTTGGCGGGGTCGGTCGGCTATTCCGGGCGGCCTTTGGATGTGCTGGTGGCCGTGACCCCCAAGGCTCGTATCGCTGGCGCACTTTTGGTGGCCCACAACGAGCCTGTCTTGACCCTTGGCATTTCAGACGCGGACATTGCCGCTTATGTCTCGGGCTTTGCCGGACATGATCTGGCGCGCGATCCGGCCGATCAGGCCCGCGACCTGCCCGATGTCATCAGCCGCGCCACAGTATCGACCGGGGTGATCCGCGACGGGATCTTGCGCAGTGCTCGCACGCTGGCGATTGGTCGCGGGATATTGGCGGGCGGCAGCGGCATCGACCGCATCAGCTATGCGCCGACTGATTGGGCCGGATTGATCGCCATGGGTGCCGTGGCAGAGGCCCATCTCAGCATGACGCAGGCCGCACAGGCGCTTGCCGGGGCCAAGGTGCCGCTGACGCCGGGTCCGGGTGATTTTCTGCAGGCATGGGCCGGGGTGATTGATCCGCCGACCGTGGGGCAAAACCTGCTCGGCCAACAGGATTTCACCAAGGCCGTGGGCAGCTTGCCGCCCGGCGGGGCCGTCTTGATGATCATGACACGCGGGGTCGGTTCGCATCGCGGCACCGATTGGCAAGCCTCTGGCGTCTTCAACCGGCTGTTGGTGGTGCAAGGCGACATTCGCTGGCAGCCCACGGCGGAGCGCTATCAGATGGTCAAGAAACTGGCGCTGGCAGATGCGCCCGAAATGAAGGAAATCAGCCTTTTCGCCCTGCCGCCCGAGATTGACGCCACCCGGCCCTTCATGCTGGAAATCCTGTCCGCCCGCGCGGCCCGAACAGGAGAGGTTTCCGTCACCACGACGCTGCCGATCTCTCTCCCTGCCGCCTTTGTCATCCGCAGCGATGACCCCGAACCGCTTTGGCAATCCATCTGGGACGCAAAGCACCCGCAAATCGCCGTCGTGGTGCTGATGCTGACCCTGCTGACGCTGATCCTGTTCGCGCAAGAATGGATCACCCGTCGCCCGCGCCTGTGGCGCACCGGGCGGCTGATGTTCCTGAGCGCGACCTTTCTTGTGCTTGGCATGGGTCTGAACGGGCAGCTTTCGGTGGTGCAGGTGGTGGCCTTTGTCCATTCCCTGCTGACGGGATTTCGCTGGGAAACCTTCTTGATCGAACCTGTGATCTTCATCCTTTGGGGCTTTACCGCTTTGGGTATGCTGTTCTGGGGGCGCGGGGTGTATTGCGGTTGGCTGTGCCCCTTTGGTGCGTTGCAGGAACTGACCAATGCTGCCGCGCAACGGTTGGGTGTCAGACAAATCGCTGTCCCGCAGGCGCTGCATGAACGGCTTTGGGTCATCAAATACACCCTGTTCATGGCCATCCTCGCGCTATCCTTCTATTCGATGCACGACGCCATCCTTTTGGCAGAAGCGGAACCGTTCAAGACCGCCATCAGTTTGCGCTTTATGCGTGCATGGCCGTTCTTGTTGTTCGTCGCGGCCCTTTTGTTCGCCGGGCTGTTCATCGAGCGGTTCTATTGCCGCTACCTGTGCCCCTTGGGCGCGGGTCTGGCGATTCCGGCCAAGCTGAAGATTTTCGATTGGCTGAAACGCCGCCCACAATGTGGCCGGGAATGTCGGATGTGCGAGACGAAATGCACCGTCGGCGCGATTGATGCCATCGGCCGTATCAATGCCAACGAATGTGTGCTGTGCCTGCGCTGTCAGGTCATCATGAATGACGCGGCGCAATGCCCCGTTCTGAAACGCCGCGCCCGAAGCGACAGCGCGCCATGAGAATTCAAGGACCAAACGAGATGTTCAAACGCCTGTTTTCTCAAGGTTTCCGCATCTTTTTCCTTGCGGCCTGCCTGTTTTCCCTTGTGTCGATGGCCATCTGGGAAGGGTTTTTGTGGCTGCAAGCCTTTGCCGATGGCAGCGCCTTTCCGCCTGCGATGGCGCCGCATCTGTGGCATGCCCATGAGATGATTTTCGGCTATGGCGGGGCGGTACTGGCCGGGTTCTTCCTGACCGCGGTGCCGAACTGGACCGGGGGGAAATCCGCACCCGAGCGGTTCATCGCACTGGTCTTTGCGCTGTGGCTGGCGGGGCGGCTTGGCTTTTGGTTTTCTGCCAGCCTGCCGCCCACGCTGGTGGCCGTGGCCGATCTGGCCTTTGTGCCTGCGCTGGGGGTAAAGATTGCCGCCCAATTGCTGGCCCGACCGAAACCGCAGCAGATGATCTTTCTTCTGGCACTGTCGCTGCTGTGGATCGGCAATCTGATGTGCCATCTGGAATGGCTTGGCGTGCTGCGCGATGGCGTGGCGCCGGGCCTGCGGGCAGGTCTTTTGACGCTGGTGGCAATGATCGCCATTCTGGGGGGGCGGGTCACCCCCGGCTTTACCCGCAACGCCATGGTGGCCGCAGGGCGCGAAACCGGGTTGCCGCAAAACCCCGCGTGGCTGGCCTATGCCACCACCGCCCCGACCTTGGCCCTGCCCCCGGTTGTGCTGCTGGGTCTTCCGGATCTGGTTCTTGCCGCCCTCGCCTTGATCGCCGGGGCCGCCGCCCTGATCCGCGTCGCGCTGTGGCGGGGCTATTGGACCCTGCCTCGCCCGATTCTGTGGACGCTGCATCTGTCTTATGCGCTGGCCGGGCTTGGCCTGATCGCCTTGGGATTGGCTGCGCTGAACATCGGCACGGAATTGGCCGCGCTGCATCTTTTGGGCGTCGGGGCTGTGGGGGGCATGACGCTGTCCGTGCTGTCGCGCGCAAGCCTTGGCCATTCGGGTCGCCCCTTGCACGCGCCGCCCGCGCTGGCCGCCGCCTATGGGATGATGCCGCTGGCCACGCTTGCCCGGTTCCTCGCCTCGACCCTGCCCGCGTGGCACGATGCGGCCAGCCTGACAGCCGGAGCGCTGTGGCTTGCCGCCTTTGCGCTGGCGCTTTTCGCGCTGTGGCCCGCGCTTTTGCAGCCACGCCCAGCCCGCAAGCCTGTCGGAGATCCGCCCGCATGAGCATCGCCCCCCAAACCCCGCCCACCCTGATCCGCCGTCGCCGCTTTCTTGCGCTGAGCGCCTGCGCCCTGATCCCGCAGCGGGCTCATGCCGCCACATGGTCCGGCACGGGCTTTGGTGCGGCACTGTCGCTGCAATTGGTCGGCGGCAGCCCAAGGCAAACCGCCCACGCCTTTGCCCGTGTCGAACGGGAAATCATCCGGATCGAGGCGATGGCGTCGCTTTACCGCGATTCCAGTCTGACGCGGCTCAATCGCGATGGGCATCTGGCCTATCCCTCGCAAGATCTGTTGGATCTTCTGGGTCTTGCAGGTCGGGTCCATGCCGCAACCGATGGGGTGTTCGACCCCACGGTACAGCCGCTTTATCTTGCACGGGCCACAGGCCAGCCACCGGACCACGACCTGATCGGTTGGGATCGGGTGCAGATCGGCGTGCAAGGGATAAGGCTGGGGCGCGGACAGGCCCTGACATTGAACGGCATTGCCCAAGGCTGGGCCGCCGACCGCATCGCGCACATCCTGCGCGAGGCAGGTTTTGGTCAAGCCTTGATCGACATGGGCGAGGTGCAGGCCCTTGGGATGCGGGCCGCGGGCACGCCTTGGCGCGGGCGGATCGAAACCCCTGAAGGCCAAGCTCTGGCCGAGGTGTCACTGACCGATCGGGCGCTGGCAACCTCATCGCCCTATGGCACAAGGATCGGCGCGCAGGGCCTGCCGCATATTCTGGGACCACAGGGGCAAGACCCTGTGTGGAACACCGTCTCGGTCAGCGCGCCCAGCGCGGCGCTTGCCGATGCGCTGTCAACGGCCTTTTGCCTAATGTCAAAGCCCGCAATAGATCGCGCGCTTACGACATTCCCGCAGGCGCGGCTAGAAGCCGTCATCTGACTGATTTCAGACCAAGACCCGCGCCCATGCATGGCATGGCACGGGCGCCGCGCACCAAAATTCACCTGAAATTTCGTCCCCGCCAAGACTCTTGCCCGTCGGTTGACTTTTGTTAAGGCCGCAGACCCGCGAAGGCTTCACAGGTTCTTTACCTGAAACCGCCTCTGGGAAGGACATATCGCCATGCGCGACGTCATGACCAAGAGCATGGCCCGCAATATCTTTTACGGCGGGTCACTGTTCTTCATCCTTATCTTCGTGGGCCTCACGGCCCATTCGCACTACTACATCACGACCACATCGACCAACACCGCGACCCTGACGCCCAGCGTCGAGGCTGGCAAAGTCTTGTGGGAAAAACACGCCTGCATCAATTGCCACACCATCCTGGGCGAAGGGGCCTATTTCGCCCCGGAACTTGGCAATGTCATGACCCGCTGGGGCATCACCGAGGATGACCACGAAGGGGCCTTCACCGCGCTGAAAGGCTGGATGGACGCCATGCCCACGGGCATCGAAGGTCGCCGTCAGATGCCGAACTTTGGCCTCAGCGATGACGAATACCGCAACCTCGCCGACTTCCTGCTGTGGACCGACACGATCCGCGCCCAGGACTGGCCGCCGAATGACGCGGGTTAAGGAGCAATCATCATGAAATACCAAACCCAGAAAATCGCGCTGGCCTATTTCGCCGTCGCCATGGCGCTGTTTGCCGTGCAGGTGACCATGGGCCTTGTGTTGGGCTATATCTACATCCAACCCAATTTCCTGTCAGAAATCCTGCCCTTCAACGTCGGCCGGATGCTGCATACCAACAGTCTTGTGGTCTGGCTGCTGCTCGGCTTCTTTGGCGCGGCGTATTACCTTGTGCCCGAAGAATCCGAACGCGAGATCCACTCGCCCAAACTGGCCTACCTGCAACTTGCCATCTTCGTTCTTGGCACCGCCGGGGTGGTTGTGACCTATCTGTTCAACCTTTTCGACGGCAACTTTGCCTTGGGCAACGAAGGCCGCGAGTTCCTTGAACAGCCGAAATGGGTCAAGGTGGGCATCGTCGTGGCCGCGCTGATCTTCTTGTACAACATCACCATGACGGTGCTGGCCGGCAAGAAAACCGCGATCACCAACATCCTGCTTTTGGGCCTTTGGGCACTGGCGCTGCTGTTCCTCTTCGCCTTTTACAACCCGTCGAACCTTGCCTTGGACAAGATGTATTGGTGGTATGTGGTCCACCTGTGGGTGGAAGGCACCTGGGAATTGGTGATGGCCTCGATCCTCGCCTTCCTGATGCTCAAACTCACGGGCGTTGACCGCGAGGTGGTGGAAAAATGGCTGTACGTCATCGCCGCCTTGGCCCTGTTCTCTGGCATCCTTGGCACCGGCCACCACTACTACTGGATCGGCACGCCGGGGTACTGGCAGTGGATCGGCTCGATCTTCTCCAGCCTCGAAATCGTGCCGTTCTTTGCCATGATGTCCTTTGCCTTTGTCATGGTCTGGAAAGGCCGCCGCGACCACCCGAACAAGGCAGCCCTGCTGTGGTCCTTGGGCTGCGCCACGCTGGCCTTCTTTGGGGCAGGCGTCTGGGGGTTCCTGCACACGCTGCACGGGGTGAACTACTATAGCCACGGCACGCAGATCACGGCTGCCCACGGTCACCTTGCCTTCTACGGTGCCTATGTCTGCCTGAACTTGGCGATCATCACCTATGCCATGCCTGCCCTGCGCGGACGCGATCCGTTCAATCAGGTGCTGAACATGGCCTCGTTCTGGCTGATGTCGGCGGGTGTGGTGTTCATGACCTTCACGCTGACGTTTGCTGGTACGGTGCAAACCCACCTGCAGCGCGTCAACGGCGAGGCGTACATGGATGTGCAAGACCAGCTGTGGATCTTCTACGCCATGCGCTTTGGCTCGGGTGTGGCGGTCGTCCTTGGCGCGGTTCTGTTCATCTACTCGGTATCGTTCCCGCGTCGGGAAATCATCGAAGCCGGCGTGAAAGTACCTGCGGAGTGATGGACATGGATGGTTCACATATCAAAACGGCCCATGAAAAAGAGGGGGGGGCGGCCGCCCCCTTCTACCTCCCCCAAGGCGATGAGTGCGACGTCTTTGCCGCCGCCGCGGCCCACCGCCTGCCGGTTCTGCTGAAAGGCCCGACCGGCTGCGGCAAGACCCGCTTTGTTGCCCATATGGCCGCCCGTCTGGGCCGCCCGCTTTACACCGTGGCCTGCCATGACGACCTGTCTGCCGCCGACCTGATCGGCCGCTACCTGCTGAAAGGTGGCGAGACGGTCTGGGTTGACGGCCCCCTGACCCGCGCCGTCCGCGAGGGCGCGATCTGCTATCTTGATGAGGTGGTCGAGGCCCGCAAAGATGTCACCGTGGTCCTTCACCCGCTCACCGATGACCGCCGCATCCTGCCCATCGACCGCACCGGCGAAGAGTTGGAGGCGCATCCCGATTTTCTTTTGGTGGCCAGCTATAACCCCGGCTACCAGAATATCCTGAAGACGCTGAAACCCTCCACCCGCCAACGCTTTGTTGGGCTGGAATTCACCTTCCCGCGCCCCGAACACGAAATCCCCGTCGTCGCCCGTGAAAGCGGTCTGGCCGAGGACCGGGTGAAACCCCTTGTGCGGCTGGCAAACAAGCTGCGTGACATGAAGGGACAGGATTTGGAAGAAGGCGTCTCCACCCGCCTTGTCGTCTATGCCGCCACGCTGATCGCAGGCGGGATGGGCGTGGAACGCGCGATCCGCACGGCCATGATAGAACCGCTCAGCGATGATGCGGATGTAAAGGCCGGGCTCCGCGATCTTGTGACTGCCGTTTTCGGGTGAGGCCGGCAATGTCACGGATCGAATTCGAGCCATGGGAACCCGAAGAATCCATCGGGAAACTGTGGCACGCCTTTGCCAGTCGTCTGGACAGTGATCCTGTCCACGACGGAGCCCGTGTCCTGCTTTCCCAAGTGGGCGGACGGCTGGCAGTCCTTTTCCGCGGTCTGGGCGGTGACCCGGCGGTGGAAATCAAACCGGTGGCCCCGGAAATCAGCCACCACCGGCTTTCCTTCCTGCGCCGCCTTGGCACGTGGGCTGATGAGGCACCGCGCGCCAGCTTTGACGGCGCATCCCTGCGCCTGCCCGAAAGCCTTGCCACCTTCCCCGACGCACGCGCAAATGGGGCCCTTTACCTGTGGTTGGCCACCGCCGCCGTCGCCCTGCGCGATGTCGTTGCGCCAGAAACCGATGACCCCCTGCAAGCCGATCTTGCCGCGATCGAGATTGCGCGCACCATGACGACGGCGGCGCTGGCAAACGCCCCAGGTTATGCCAAGCTTTACGCCGATCTGGCCGCCGCCACGCTACTGTTCCGCCACACGCCCAAACTGCCCCCGGTTGAGGCGGCGATTGAGGCCCACATCCGCGCCGCTTTGGGCGAAGATATTGCCCTGCCGCCCCTGCCCTCGCGCGCGCCGCGCGGCTATCGCCCCTTCCGCCCTGTGCCGCTTTGGCCCGATCTGCGGGGGCTGGCGCGATCCGAACCCATGACCGTGGAAACGCGCGCCACCGAAGGGACGCCCGAAGAAGGCGAAACCGAAGGCAAGACCAAACGCGCCCGCCGCCGCAAATCCGATCAGGCCGAGCGCACCGACAGTTTCATCCTGCACAAATTCGAAGCGATCCTGTCCTTTGCTGAATTCCTCAACCTCAACCGCCGGGTGGAGGATGACGATGACGACAGCGCCAAAAAGGCCGCTGACGACCAAGACGAAATCGGCCTTGGGCAGTTGTCCAAGGCCCCCGCAACCCGCCTGAAACTGCACCTCGACCTCGCCCCCGAAGATGTGGACCGCGAGGCGCTTTCGGGCCAATCCACCTATCCTGAATGGGACGTGCGCACCGCCACCTATTTGCCAGCCCACGCGCGGGTGCTTTCCTCGCGCCTTGAGGCCAGCCTGGCCACGCCCCCGTTTCGGGACGACCCGCGCGCAAGCGCACGCATCCGCGCCGTCCGCCGCCAGTTCGAGGCTCTGCGTCCCAGCCGTGTTTCGACCCTTGGCCACCCGGATGGCGATGAATTGGACACGGATAGTGCCGTGCGCGCGCGGGTCGATTTTTATGCCTGCGGCGAGGGAACCGACCGCGTCTGGCGCCAGACAAGGCCTCAGGCCCGCGATCTGGCGGTGTCGATCCTGCTGGATGTCTCCCGCTCTACCGAAAGTGCGATTCCCGGCCACGGCCATGATGGCCGGTCGGTGATCGACATCGAACGCGAGGCTTTGGCCGCTTTGGCTTGGGGGCTGGATGCGGTTGGCGACAGCTTTGCCATCCACGCCTTTTCCTCGTTGAAACGGAACCGGGTCTTTGTGCAGGAGGCCAAGGGTTTCAATGAGCCGATGAGCGAGATGGTGGAACAACGCATCGCCGCGCTGAAGCCCGGCCATTATACCCGGCTTGGGGCCGCGATCCGCCATATGTCGGCAGGACTGGCCAAGCAAAGCCGCAAGCGGCGGCTTTTGCTGGTGATTACCGATGGCAAACCGAATGATCTGGACCATTACGAGGGTCGCCACGGCATCGAAGACAGCATGATGGCTGTGCGCGAAGCCCGCCGTGCGGGTCATTCGGTCTTTGGCATCACGGTGGACCGCGACGGCAAAAGCTGGTTTCCGCGCATCTTCGGACAGGGCGGCTTTGCGCTGATCCCGAACCCCGACAAGCTGACGCAAGCCCTGCCGCAGATCTATCGGCAACTGGTCACCGGATAATGCCTGCGCCTCATGCAGTCTCATCGCCCGACGCCGCCCCTGACGACGGGGCGGGCGGGCTTCCCGGCGAGGTGATGATCTGGATTCTCATCATTTCGGAACTTGCCGTCTTCAGCGCGGGTCTGCTGGCGCTTTTGGCCGGCCGGCTGACCGACCCCGCCGGCTTTGCCGAGGCACAGTCGCATCTGCACCGGGTAGGCGCTGCGGTAAACACAGTTGTTCTTGTGACCTCTGGCTACCTTGCCGCGGTTGCGGCCCACAAGGCCGGCCATCGCCCCACGGTGGCAAGGCGTCTTTTGATGCTCGCCGCAGGTCTTGGTGCGGTGTTCCTTGCGGTCAAGGCAAGTGAGTATATCGATCTTTTCACCCAAGGAATCGGCACAGAAACCCATCCCTTCTTTACCTTTTTCTACCTTTTGACCGGTTTTCACGCAGCGCATGTGCTGGCGGGCATGGTGCTGCTGATGGTCGTCGCGATCCGCCTCGCTCCGCGCCCTGTCGGGGTCGCAGCAGCGTTTTGGCATATGGTGGATCTGGTCTGGGTGCTTTTGGTGCCGGTGGTCTATCTGCTATGACGCTTCATCGCACTTGGGCCGCGCTCGTCGCCCTGTCGTTTCTCACCGCCGCCCTGACGACTGCCAACCCAACGCGCGCCGCATTGGTGATGGGTGTCTTGGCGCTGGCCGGACTGAAATACCGGCTGATCCTGCGGCACTATCTGGAGCTTTGGCAAAGCCCCGCTTGGGCGCGTGGCTTTGATCTTGTTCTGGCTCTGTTACTGGCCAGCTTTGCAGGGCTTTTGCTGGCAGGCTAGCCGCGAAACGCCGTGGCAAAAGGTTCTGGCAGGGCAAATTCGGCCAACGCCCGCGCCCGGCCCTCGGCCGACATCTTCCGCGCGGTCTTTTCCACGATATCAAGCAACGCGCCCGGCTCGCGACCTTCGGCAAAAGGCGAGAAATACCAACGCAAGAAGGTAAAGCAGATCACATCTTCCAGTGCCTGCACCTCTGCATCGCGCTTGATGCCCTCTTTGCGCAAGAGAACCCCAACCCGATCACACTCCGCCGGGCTATAACCCGCAGCGGCCATAATGCCTGCCACCCGTTCCCCATGCCGTCGGCCCTGCTCGCGCCGCCATGCATGGTAGCCCTCTTTACCCTCGGGGTAATCGCTGCGCGGCAAAAGCCAGCGTTCGACATGCTGCCCCCGTGCCGCAATCGCCAGCACATCCGAGGCTGCCGGGAAAAGTCGCGCCAGTTCCGCGCTCATCCGTTCGCCATAGACCAGCGCTTCGCCCTTGGGATCGGCTGCATTGGCCGCGTCAATGGCGGCAAGGGCTGTGGAAAGATCGCCCCTCATCCGCGCGACCACGCCAAAGCCGGATCTTCTTCGACAAAATCACGCAAGACCGCGATATCGGCAATCAGCGCCACGTTTTGCCGGATGGTCACGCCCTGTTCTTTCAACCGCGCAAAGGCGCGGCTCAGGCTTTCAGGTTTCATCCCCAGACGGCCCGCAATCAGCACCTTGTCATAGGGCAAGGTCACCTCGCAGGCCCCTGCCGGGCAGGCCGCCAGTTCCAACAGGAATTCAGCCACGCGCTGCGATCCGGTCTGCGCCTTCAGCGCCTCAACCTGCGCCACCAGGCTGTGCAGATGCAGGTAAGTCGCGGACAGGATGGAAATCGCCACCTCGGGGTTTTCGCGAATCTGCCGCAGGAAGGCATCGGTTTCGATGCGGATCAGCGTGCAATCGGTCACCGCCTCGGCCGCGACCGGGTAGTTGTCGCTGCGAAAGGCCACCGCCTCGCCAAAACTGGACCCTCTGGTGAAAACGCCCACCACCGCCTCGGCCCCATTGGGGGCGATGCGGTACAGTTTCACCCAGCCCTCGGCGACGATGTAAATCGCCTTGGCGCGCTCTCCTTGCAAGAAAATCGTCGCACCGCGATCAAAAAGCCGCTCATGCGCGGCTTCTAGCACCTTTTGGGCCACGGGTTCTGGCGTGGCGGCAAGCAGAAGTGATTGGCGCGCAAGGGTCTTGTATTCTTTGCGCATCAGAGAACTCCCTTTGCTGCCTGCCAGATGCGGTGGGGGTTAAATTCCCCTCAGCCGCACTTGGAATGGCCGCAATCGTTGCAGGTCATGCAGCCTTCTTTCATCTGCATGGCATAGCTGCCACAGGACGGGCAAGCTTTACCCTTGGGCGCGGCGCCAACAACCATCATTTCCGCCTTTGGATCGGACTTCAGCCCCAGCCCTTCGCCCTCGATAAAGCCGATGGCGATCAGGTGGCGTTCGATCACGCCGCCAATGGCCGCCAGAATGGACGGGATATAACGCCCTTCCATCCACGCCCCACCGCGCGGGTCGAAGACGGCCTTCAGTTCTTCAACCACGAACGAGATATCCCCGCCGCGCCGGAACACCGCCGAAACCATCCGGGTCAGCGCCACGGTCCAAGCGAAATGCTCCATGTTCTTGGAGTTGATGAAGACCTCGAACGGGCGACGGTGGCCCGAGAACACCACATCATTGATGGTGATATAAAGCGCATGCTCGCTGCCCGGCCATTTGACCTTGTAGGTATGGCCTTCCAAGGACGAGGGGCGCTCCAGCGGTTCGGAAAGGTAGATCACCTCGCCGCCATGGGCCTGTTCGGGGGCCTCGGACGGGGTCTTGTCGCTGGCCTCAGAGACGGTCAGCACCGATCCGGTGACATCGTTCGGGCGGTAGGTGGTGCAACCTTTGCAGCCCTGATCCCAAGCGGCCATATAGACCTCTTTGAAGTCATCAAAGCTGATGTCTTCGGGGCAGTTGATGGTCTTGGAAATCGACGAATCGATCCACTTCTGCGCCGCGGCCTGCATGCGCACATGATCCAACGGCGGCAGGGTCTGGGCGTTGACAAAGTAATCCGGCAAGGGCGCGTCGCCGTGGGTTTCGCGCCACAGCCGCACAGCGTAATCGACGACCTCTTCTTCGGTGCGGCTGCCGTCTTTTTGCAGGACCTTGCGGGTATAGGCATAGGCAAAGACCGGCTCGATGCCCGACGACACGTTGCCAGCATAAAGCGAGATGGTTCCGGTCGGCGCGATGGAGGTCAAAAGCGCATTGCGGATGCCATGGGTGCGGATCGCTTCGCGCACATCAGCGTCCATGGCCTGCATGTTGCCCGAGGCAAGATAGCCTTCGGCGTCAAACAGCGGGAAGGCGCCCTTTTCTTTCGCCAGATCGACCGACGCAAGGTAAGACACCCGCGCGATGGCGTGCATCCATTCTTCGGTCTTGGCTGCCGCCTCGGACGAGCCATAGCGCAGGCCCAGCATCAACAGCGCATCGGCAAGACCGGTAACACCCAGACCAATGCGGCGCTTGTTCTGCGCCTCGGCTTGCTGTTGCGGCAGCGGGAAGCGGCTGGCATCCACAACATTGTCCATCATCCGCACGGCGGTGCGGACAAGATCTTCCAACGCTTTGGGATCAAGGCGGGCCTTGTCGGTAAAGGCACCGGTCACCAGCGTCGGAAGGTTGATCGAGCCCAAAAGGCAGGCGCCATAGGGCGGCAGGGGCTGTTCCCCGCAGGGGTTGGTGGCGGCAATCGTCTCGACATAGCCAAGGTTGTTGGCCTTGTTGATCCGGTCGATGAAGATCACACCGGGTTCAGCGAAATCATAGGTGTTGCGCATGATCTTGTTCCACAGATCGCGCGCCGGAACCGTCTTGAACACCTTGCCGCCAAAGACCAACTCCCACGGGCCGTCATTCTTGACCGCTTCCATGAAGGGGTCGGTGACCAGCACCGAAAGGTTGAACATGCGCAGTCGGGCCGGGTCTTTCTTGGCCTCGATAAAGGCCTCTACATCCGGGTGATCGCAGCGCATGGTGGCCATCATGGCCCCACGGCGGCTGCCCGCCGACATGATGGTGCGGCACATTGCATCCCACACATCCATAAAGGAAAGCGGGCCAGAGGCATCGGCGGCCACGCCCTTCACCTCGGCCCCACGCGGGCGGATGGTCGAGAAATCGTAACCGATACCGCCGCCCTGCTGCATGGTCAGCGCAGCCTCTTTCAGCGCATCGAAAATGCCGCCCATGCTGTCAGGCACGGTGCCCATGACAAAGCAATTGAACAAGGTCACGTTGCGCGCGGTGCCCGCGCCCGCCGTGATGCGGCCTGCCGGCAGGTATTTGAACCCCTCCAGCGCCTTGTAGAATTTATCCTCCCAAAGCGCGGAATCTTTCTCCACCTCGGCCAAAGCACGGGCGATGCGACGCCACGAATCTTCCACCGTGCCGTCAATCGGCGTGCCATCCGCTTCTTTAAAGCGATATTTCATGTCCCAAATGGCTTCAGCAATTGGCGCGGAGAAGGGCGTCATCGGGGGCAATCCTTGTGGGCGTGAGGGGCAGGAACCCCTAGATACGCCCCATAGCGGGCAGGGTCAACTTGCCTATCTGGCCAAGAGCCCTATCATTCGGATGCCTAAGACGAGAGAATCGTGGACCATCTGAACATCATCAAGTTGTGCGTCGGGGCAGAGTCGGTCGAAGACCTGCTTGATTGGCAAAAACAAAATGCCCCCCGCTGGGCATCGGGCACAGCCGAACATGTCACCCGCATGTGGCCAAAACGGGCCGATGAGGTGTTGGCCGGCGGGTCACTTTATTGGGTTATCAAAGGCGTTGTACTGGCCCGCCAACGCATTGTCGGGCTGGCCGAACGCCGCGGGCCCGATGGCATCGCCCGCTGCGCGCTGGTACTGGACGCCGAAGTGATCCGCACCGAGGCCGCCGCCCGCCGCCCGTTTCAAGGCTGGCGCTATCTTGATCCGGCCGAAACCCCGCGCGATCTGCCGCAAGGCAGGGCGCGCGATGACAGATTGCCACCCGCGCTGGAACAGGCGCTCGCCGAAATCGGCCTGCGCTAAGACGATCCTTCGATCAAAGGATCGTAGCCCGAGTTTTCGTCGAAACTCTTTTTCCGGCCTTCCCTTACGGCACGGGACGCGCGACAAAGCAGCATGTCTTCGCGCCCCCTTTGGCTGATCGCCGCCCCCGTCGTCTTTCTGATCCTGTGGTCGGCAGGCTTTGCCGTGGCCAAGATCGCCGTCGCCCATGCCGGGCCTTTGACCGTGCTGGCGCTGCGCTACAGCCTTGTTCTGGCGCTGTTGATTCCCGTCGCGCTGGTGATGCGCCCACCGATGCCAAAGGCTCGCGGCGTGCTGGATGTCGCCGTGGTGGGTTTTCTCATTCAGGTCGTCTATTTCGGCCTGTGCTATGTCGCCTTCAAATCCGGCGTTTCCGCCGGCGCCGTGGCGATCATCGTCTGCCTGCAACCGATCCTTGTGGCGTTGATTGCGCCGCGTCTGGTCGGGGAAACCGTCAGCACAAAAGGGTGGCTGGGGCTGATCCTTGGGCTTTTGGGTGCGGGTCTGGCGATCGCTGGCCGGTCGACGATTGCGGCGGAAAACCTGTTTGGCGTCGGGCTGACCTGCCTTGCGCTGTTTGGGATGACGGCAGGCACGCTTTGGGAAAAACGCTTTGGCGTTTCACATCATCCGGTCAGCGCAAACCTGATCCAATATGCCGTCGGGGCGGCGTTTTGCGTGCCTGCCGCCCTGATCGCCGAAGACACCCATATCGACTGGGCCCCGGAATTCATCTGGTCGATGGCCTATCTGGTGATCGGCAATTCGCTTTTGGCGATGTCGCTGCTTTTGGCGATGATCCGGGCCGGCGAGGTGTCGCGCGTCTCGTCGCTGTTTTATCTCGTGCCGGCGCTGTCCGCACTCTGTGCTTGGCCGATGCTGGGCGAGGAGATGCCTGCCCTTGGCTGGGCCGGCATGGCTTTGGCAGGTTTGGGCGTGGCACTGGTGGGGCGTAAAACGCCCCGCCCCGCCATTAAAACCCCTCAGGCAGGCTGACACCCAATTTCTGGGTCAGCGCGCGCAGGGTCGCCCCGGCTTGGCCCCAATCTGCGCCACGCGCCGCATAAAGCGTAGCTTGGCTTTGGTGGATCAGCCCATCCGACAGGATTTTCAGATGGTTCGCCCGCAGGGTTTCGCCGGTTGACGTGATGTCGGCCACGGCCTCGGCCGTCAGGTTTTTCACCGTGCCTTCGGTCGCGCCTTGGCTGTCGACCAGCTGATAATCCGCAACACCATGCGCGGTCAGATATTCGCGCACCAAGCGGTGGTATTTGGTGGCAATACGCAGGCGGAACCCATGGGTCGCCCGGAAGGCACCCGCCGCCGCATCCAGATCGTCCAAGGTATCAACGTCGATCCAAGCATCCGGCACCGCGATGATAAGGTCGGCATGGCCAAAGCCCAAAGGGGCAAGTTCGGCCACCTGAACCTCCCAATCCGCCAGCTTGTCGCGCACAAGGTCCGACCCGGTGACGCCAAGATGGATGCGACCTGCCGACAATTCGCGCGGGATTTCTCCGGCGGAAAGCAGCACCAGCTCGACCCCGGCGATGCCTTCGACGGCGCCGGAATATTCGCGTTCATTGCCCGTGCGGCTCATGGTCACGCCATGCGCGCCGAACCAGTCAAAGGTTTTTTCCATCAGCCGCCCCTTGGACGGCACGCCGATTTTCAGCATCACGCGGCCCCCTTCAGTGCGACCACCAGATTGGGCCGGATGATCCCGCCAACAGCAGGAATCGATTTGCCCTGCCCCAAGACGGCCGTCAGCGCGTCGTAACGGCCGCCGCTGGCCACAGGGGGCAGATCCGCCGGACCGATGAAGGCAAAGGTGAAGCCGTCGTAATATTCCATCGTGGTACGGCCAAGGCTCGCCTCAAAGGGCAGTGCGGCGGTGTCGATGCCACGGGATTTGAGCGCCTCCAATCGGGTGGCAAAACGGTCAACCGCCGCTTCGATGGCGGGCAACAAGGGCGTGATGCCCCGCAAATGCTCCAGCGCCGATTGCGCCGGGGCTTGCAGGTTCAAAAGATCATAGAGCAAAGCCGCCGCCGGGGCCGCAATGGGCTTGGCATCCGCGTCTTCAATCAGCGCCGCCGCGCGGGCCACGATTTCGTCTTCGCCCCGCAGCCCGATCAACGGTGCGGCCTGGGCGATCAGCTCCGAAGGGCTACCTTTGGCCAGACGCTCTAGCAGCTGCGCGCGGGCGGGTGGCATGGGCGCGCGGCCCGCAAAGCGGTCCAGCAAGGCCCGAAAGCGGTTGGGCCGCCAGATGTGGCGCAAGAGCGCGGCCTTGCGGCGCGGGGTGGTGTCCAGCCCGCGCACAGCCGCCATCAAGATGCCGATGTCACCCGTGACCGCCCGCAGGGGCAGCCCGTGCAGGCAATCGGCAAACAGCGCAAACACCTCGGCATCGGCCGCCTCGGGGGCGTCGCGGTCAAAAACCTCGAACCCGACCTGCAGATATTCACTGGCGCGGGGACCAAGATGATCCTGTTTGCGGAACACCTCTCCCATGTAGGCATAGCGCGCAGGGTCGGCGCCATGCGCCATATGGGCCTGCACCACCGGCACCGTGAAGTCGGGCCGCAGCATCATTTCGCCGCGCAAAGGGTCATGGGTGACATAGGCCCGCGCCCGGATATCCTCGCCGTAAAGATCCAGCATGGTATCTGCGGGCAACAGAATATCCGCATCAACCGGGGCCGCGCCCGCGGCCAAGAAGGCGGCGTAAAGGCGTTCAGCCTCGGCCCGGATGGCGGGTTTTGTCGTCATTGCCCCAGCATCTTCCGCACTTCGACCACCAGATCCGCGCGGGAAACTTCCACCTGTGCCGGGCGGTCTTTCCATTCTTCCAGCGTGGCATTGGCTGCGATCTTGGCGCCAAGGATCAGGTCTTTCAAAATGACCATGCCCTTTTCCGCCTCGTTCCCGCCTTGGATCACCGCAACGGGGGATTGGCGTTTGTCGGCGTATTTCAACTGGTTGCCAAAGTTCTTGGGGTTGCCCAAGTAAACCTCGGCCCGGATGCCGGCATTGCGCAGATCTGCGACCATCGCCATGTAATCAGCCATGCGGTCACGATCCATCACCGTAACCACAACCGGACCCGCCGCCGTCGCCCCGACGCGCCCCTTGGCGCGCAGCGCGGCAAGAAGCCGATCAACCCCGATGGAAACGCCGGTCGCAGGCACCGACTGCCCGGTGAAGCGCTTGACCAGATCGTCATAACGCCCGCCACCCGCGACAGAGCCGAACTGCCGCTTGCGGCCCTTTTCATCCAAAATTTCGAAGGTCAGTTCCGCCTCGAACACGGGGCCGGTGTAATAGCCAAGACCACGAACTACCGAAGGATCAATGACAATACGATCCGCGCCATAACCTTGGGCTTCAAGAAGCTCGGCTAACTGCCGCAACTCCTCAACACCTTGGTTGCCAATCAGGGACTCACCAACGGCCTTCGAAAGATTATTGAGCGTTTCAAGATTGGTCGATGCTTTTGCGGTCAGAAAGTTGATGACTGGCTCAATCTCATTTTGGCTCAAGCCAACGCCTTCAATCTTTGCACCCGAGGCGTCTATACGTCCCGCGCCAAGTAGATCACGAACACCATCAATCCCAACTTTGTCGAACTTGTCTATGGTCCTCAGAAGGGCGTCTTTGCGCTCCGTTCCCGTCGGGTGGTCTGCAATAAGTTGATCGGCCACAGACTCGTCGCTACCAAAAACAACTTCAAGAACGCCGTTCAGAACCTTGCGGTTGTTCACCTTCACCACATAGTCGCCGCGGGGGATGCCAACGGTTTCCAAGGCGTCCGACAGCATGGCGCAAATTTCAGCATCGGCGGCAACAGATCCAGACCCAACCGTATCCGCATCGCATTGATAAAACTGCCGAAACCGCCCCGGGCCCGGCTTTTCATTGCGCCAGACCGGCCCCATGGCATAGCGCCGATAGGGCGTTGGCAGATCGTTGCGGAACTGCGCCGCCACGCGCGCCAAGGGGGCCGTCAGGTCATAGCGCAGCGCAAGCCAATCGCCATCTTCATCCTGCCAGCCAAAGACACCTTCATTCGGGCGATCAACGTCGGGCAGGAATTTGCCCAGCGCCTCGACGGTTTCCACCGCAGAGGTTTCCAACGGATCAAAGCCATAACGATGATAAACGCCGGTGATGGCATCGAGCATCGCCTTGCGTTCGCTCACTTCAGCCCCGAAGTAATCGCGGAAGCCTTTGGGGGTTTCTGCCTTGGGACGGCGGATTTTGGCGTCGGACATGGGATTTCCACCTTGCATCGCTTGGCCCTTCCTCTAACGAAGGGGAAAAGGCACGGCAAGCGGCGGATGAACGATGCAACAATTGGACGCGATGGAAGAGCGGATGGCGCATCTGATCCGGGCGGTCGATGACCTGTCGGATGTGGTCACAGCACAAACCCGCGAGATCGACACCCTCAAGCGCCGGGTCCAGATGCTGATGGAGCGCGAGGCCGAACGCGAGGCGGCAGGCCTTGGGTCGGCCGAGGCCAATGTGCCCCCGCCGCATTGGTAAGAGATGATGGCACAAAGAACAGGGGCAAGCCCAGATGCGCGGCGTTGACTATGGCGCCCTTGTCCTGACGCTGGCGCTTGGGGCCATCGGCGGGCTTGCGGCCCATGCGGCACATCTGCCCTTGGGCTATCTTCTGGGGTCCATGGTGTTGATCGGGGTGCTGTCGGCACTTGGCGCAAAGCCCTTTGGCAAAACCCCAACCCTGCCCGCCCGGTTACGGTTTTCCTTTGTGCCTGTGATTGGCGTCGCCATCGGGGGGGCCTTTACCCCCGAGGTGGCCCGGGCAGCACTCGGCTGGGGGCCATCGCTGGCTGCCTTGTTTGTCTTTGTGCCCTTGGCCCATGCGCTTGGCTATGCGGTCTACCGCCGGGGCGGGTTTGCCAAGACGGAGGCCTTTTATGGCGCGGTGCCGGGTGGGCTGATCGAAAGCGTGCAGATGGGCGAACAGGCGGGCGCGGATGTGCGGCTGTTGATCGTCGTACAGACCTTGCGGCTGATCGGCACCATCATCACCGTGCCGCTGATCTTTCTGGCGCTGACCGGCCATACCGTTGGGTCGGCGGCGGGGGCGGCCATGGTGGGGGCGGCGGCCCCCCTGACCGTGCAAGATTGCGCCTTGATGTTCGCCGCCGGACTGATCGGCGCGCGGGCGGGCAAGCGGCTGCGGTTTCCGGGCTATATCATCACGGGGCCCTTGCTGTGTTCAGCGGCTCTGCACGTTACCGGGGTGATGCAAGCCATCCCGCCGGGTTGGCTGGTCGCAGTGACACAAGTGATCCTTGGGGCCGGCCTTGGCGTGCGCTTTGTCGGCATGGACCGCCGCCTTTTGGCCCGCTGCGGGCGGTTGGCGATGCTGAATGGCGTGCTGGCCTTGGGGCTGGCCTTTGCCTTTGCAGGCATCGTGCATGGGCTGACAGGTGCGCCGGTCGCGGCGGGGTTTCTGGCCTTTGCGCCGGGCGGTTTGGCCGAGATGAGCCTGATTGCCCTGAGCCTGAACATGTCGGTGATCTATGTCACCGCGCATCACGTTGTGCGGATTGTTCTGGCAGTCAGTTTTGCCAAGCTGGGGCGGCGGCTGGCCTAACCATCAGCCCAGCGGTGCCGCGAGGCGTTCCAGACACCAGGTCCAGACCGCATCGACCTCGGGCCTGCGGTCGGGGCTGCGCTTGCGGAAAATGTAGTACTGCGGTCCGACTTGCAGGGCGCGGTCCATAACTTGCACCAGACGCCCATCGGCCAGCTCGGCCTCGATAAACGCGCGGTTGACCACGATCACCCCCTGCCCGGCCAGTGCGATGTCGATGGCCATGGACGTGAGACTGAAGCGCGACCCGGGCAGCGGGCGCGTGGTGTTCAGAAACTGCGGCCAGTATTCAAGGCAGTGGTGGATCAATGGCAGCGCCTGCACTTCATCCGTGCTGAGCGGCAGCCTATGGCCGGTGAGAAGTGTGGGACTTGCCACCGCGATCACCGGTTGCGCCAAAAGCAGCTGCACCTCGGCCCCTTGCGGAAACGGCGGGCGGGTGAAGCAAATGGCGACATCGACATCGTCGCGGCTGAAATCGGGCAGGCTTTCTTCGGCGATGGTCCGCAATTCCACCCCCGGCAGCACGGCGCGCAGATCCGCCATGCGCGGAATCAAAAGCCGGGTTGCCACGGTGGGGGTGGCCGAAATCGTCACCCGTGCAGGACGGTCAAGCAGGCGCGCGGTCGCGGCCGTCAACTGGTCAAAGGCGGCGGCGACCTCGGCCAGATAGCTGCGGCCCTCGGGCGTCAGCGACAGTCCGCGCGGGACGCGGTGAAACAGCGTCAGGCCAAGGTGATCCTCCAGCCCCCGCACCTGCTGGGCAACCGCGCCTTGGGTGACGGCCAACTCCTCGGCTGCGGCGCGAAACGACAGCGTGCGGCCTGCGGCATGAAAGGCGCGCAAGGCATTCAGCGGTGGCAGTTTGCGGGTGGGAAGCATAGGGAAGGCCTGTAGGTTTTCTACACCCTGACAGGTTTTCTTCTGGCGTGAAAGGGGGCGCGCATTGGGGCATAAGGGCGGGGCAACGAAAGGTATTCCCATGGCCCGCGCCTATGCTGCTCTGATCCTCATTGGTTTTGTCTGGGGGTCGAACTTTATCTTCATCAAAATGGCGACCGAGGTTCTGCCGCCGCTGCAGGTGGTGTTTCTGCGGGTCGTGGTCGGGTTTGTGCCTTTGGCACTGGTTGCCCTTTGGACCGGGGCGATCCGCCGTGACCAATTGCGGCATCTGCCGCATTTTGCCGTGATGTCGGTGCTGGCGACCTCGTTCTACTACTACGGTTTTGTGGCTGGGGGCGCACTTTTGCCGTCGTCGGTGGCCGGGCTCTTGGGCGGGGCGATCCCGATCGTGACCTTTCTGACCACGCTGGTGTTCCTGCGGTCTGAACAGCCGAACGGGTTGATTGCGATCGGGGTGGCCTTGGGGTTTGTCGGCATCGCGCTGACCGCGCGGCCTTGGGAAAATGGCGCAACGGTCAACCTGCGCGGGGTGGCGTGGCTGCTCTCCGGCGTGGTGAGCGTGGGGATTTCCTTTGTCTACGCCCGCCGGTATCTCGCCCCCTTGCAGCTTCAGCCCGTGGCTTTGGCGGCTTGGCAAACCGGGCTGGCGTCGCTGACGCTGGCTGTTCTGACCGATTTCGACGGCATCACTGTGATTCTGGACCACCCCAAGGCGCTGGTGGCACTGGTGTTGGGGTTGGGGGTTCTGGGCACGGGACTGGCCTATCTGATCTACTATTACATGGTGCAAAAGCTGGGCGCGGTCGGGGCCTCTGGCGCGACCTATCTGCCAGCGGTGGTGGCTGTGGTCATTGGCGCTGCCGTGGGCGAGACGATCGGCCTTGTGGAGGTGGTGGCGCTGGTCCTGACCCTTGGCGGGGTGGCGCTGATCCAGCTTGGCGGCGCACGGGCGCGGGCTCAGTCCTCGCTGCGCCCGTCAGACAGCCGATTGCCCGCGTAATGGTGCTTGAGCGGAAATTCCGGCAACCAGCCTTCGCGGCGAACAGTCCATAGCTCATAAGTCGGGCGGAACTGGTCAGGCGCGTCGAAGGCGCCAAGGTTAAGACCGATCTCATCGTCGAAATGGGCATAGACCGGCGAGCCGCAGGTCGGGCAGAAGAAACGGCCCTTATAGTCGCGTGCCTCGCCCGTGATGGTTACGGCGGCCTCGGCAAAAATGGCCGAGCCGTGGAACAAAGCGCCGTGGTTTTTGCGGCAATCAAGACAGTGGCAAAGACCCGTGCGGTAAGGTTCGCCGCGCGCTTCGAACCGCAGCCCCCCGCACAAACAGCCGCCCATGCTGATTTTCTCGCGGGTGATCCTGTCCACCTTAGATATCCTCGACCAGAACAACGCCTTGCATCGCTTTGATCGCGCCCTTGATCTGCGGTGTGACGGGATAGGGTTTCGGCAAGGTCACATCAATCTCGCGACCTGTCTCATCGGGCAGGCACAGCGTGATCTGCGCGCGGGTCTTGCCATCCAGCTTTTCAAGCAGTCCGGCCAAGGATGGGATGGTTTCCAGCCGATTAAGGTGGATGCGGATCGCCTGCGCTCCGGCCTGATCGGCAACCTGGTCAATCGAGGACACCCCATTGGCCAACAGCTTTACCCCATCGCCATCCGGATCGGCCTTGACCGTAAGAACCACATTCTTGCCCGGTTCAAGCAGATCGCGCGCTGCCTCCAGCACATCGGAAAACACCGTGACCTCATAAAGCCCGGTCGGGTCCGACAAGGAGACAAAGGCAAAGCGGTTGCCCTTGGCGCTTTTGCGTTCCTGCTTTGCCGCCACGGACCCGGCGATCTTCACCACGCAGGTGCCGCGCGACAGGGCGATCTGCGTGACCTCGGCCAGCGTTTTCACATCCTTGCGCTTCAGCGCGGACATGTAATCGTCCAAGGGGTGGCCCGACAGGTAAAACCCGACGGCCTGATGTTCATGCCCCAGCCGTTCAACCGGCAGCCAATCGTCGCGATAGGCCAAGCGCGGTTCGGGAATATCAGCACCAGAATCGCCAAACAGGCTGACCTGATTGGAGCCTTTCGCCTCATGGATGGCCGCGGAATAGGCGACCAGCCCATCCAGCGCCTCAAACACCCGGGCGCGGTTGGGATCCATCTGGTCAAAGGCCCCGGCACGGGCCAGCATCTCCAAGGGGCGTTTGCCGACGCGTTTCAGATCCACCCGGCGGGCGAAATCATAAAGCGTAGCATAGGGTTTTTCGCGCCCCTCGACTTGACGGGCGTCCACGATCATCCGCATCGCCTCGACGCCGACGTTCTTCAAGGCGCCCAAGCCGTAGACCAGCGCCTGATCCTTGACCTTGAAAATCGCGTCCGAGGCGTTGACGCAAGGTGCCACCACCTTGACACCCATCTTGTCGAGTTCACGCTTATAGACTGCCAGCTTGTCGGTCAGATGGATATCGCAGTTCATCACGCCGGACATGAATTCAACCGGGTGATTGGCCTTGAGCCAGCCAGTTTGATAGCTGACCACGGCATAGGCGGCGGCGTGGGATTTGTTAAAGCCGTAGTTGGCGAATTTCTCCAGCAGGTCAAAGACCTCGCCTGACTTCTTGGCGTCGATATCGTGGGTCTTCTTGCAGCCTTCGATGAATTTCGGCCGTTCCTTGGCCATCTCCTCGGCGATCTTTTTTCCCATGGCGCGGCGCAAAAGGTCAGCCCCGCCAAGGGAATAGCCGCCCATGACCTGCGCGATCTGCATCACCTGCTCTTGGTAAACGATGATGCCTTGGGTTTCCTTCAGGATATGGTCAATGGTCGGGTGGATCGATTCCAGTGGGCGAAGCCCATGCTTGACCTCGCAATAGGTCGGGATGTTTTCCATCGGGCCGGGACGATAGAGCGCCACGAGCGCCACGATGTCTTCGATGCAGGTCGGTTTCATGCGCCGGAGCGCATCCATCATACCCGAGCTTTCCACCTGAAACACCGCAACCGTCTTGGCGGCGGCGTAAAGCTCGTAGGTTGCCTTGTCGTCCAAGGGGATATGGCCAATGTCATTTTCGGCCCCCGGTTTCGGCGCATAAAGCTGCCGTCCGTCGGCGGCGATATGCAAGGGGCGTCCTGCCGCGCGGATCTGGCGGATGGCATCTTGAATCACGGTCAGGGTCTTCAGACCCAGAAAGTCGAACTTCACCAGCCCGGCCGCTTCGACCCATTTCATGTTGAACTGCGTCGCAGGCATATCCGAACGCGGATCTTGATACAGCGGCACCAATTCGTCCAACGGACGGTCACCGATCACCACACCGGCGGCGTGGGTCGAGGCGTTGCGGTACAGCCCTTCGACCTGTTCGGCATAGGTCAACAGACGGCCGACGACCTCTTCTTTCGCCGCCTCGCGCAGACGGGGCTCATCGGCCAAGGCTTTGGTGATCGAAACTGGTTTCACCCCTTCGACCGGGATCATCTTCGACAGCCGGTCCACCTGCCCGTAGGACATTTGCAAAACGCGGCCCACATCGCGCACAGCGGCCTTTGAAAGCAGCGCCCCAAAGGTGATGATCTGCGCCACCTTCTCGCGGCCGTAATGCTCTTGCACATAGCGGATCACCTCTTCGCGGCGGTCCATGCAAAAGTCGATGTCGAAGTCGGGCATCGAGACCCGCTCGGGGTTCAAAAAGCGCTCGAACAGCAAGGCATAGCGCAAGGGATCAAGGTCGGTGATGGTCAGCACATAGGCGACAAGCGACCCTGCCCCCGACCCCCGGCCCGGCCCGACCGGAATATCGTGTTTTTTCGCCCATTTGATAAAATCGGACACGATCAGGAAGTAGCCCGGAAAGCCCATCTTCTCGATGATCTCGATCTCAAATTTCAGCCGCGCCTCATATTCCTCGCGCGGGGCGGCAAGTTCGATCACCGACAGGCGCCGTTCAAGGCCCTCCCAAGCCTGACGGCGCAGTTCTTCCACCTCGTCATCGGCGAATTTGGGCAAGATAGGCTTACGCTTGGCCGCCATGAAGGCACAGCGTTTGGCGATTTCGACAGTGTTTTCCAAAGCTTCCGGCAGATCGGCAAACAGCGTGGCCATCTCGGCTTCGGACTTCAGATAATGCTGCGGGGTCAGGCGGCGGCGCGGCTCCAACTGGTCAACATAGGCACCTTCGGCAATGCAGATCAGCGCGTCATGCGCCTCATACATTTCGGATTTCGGAAAGTAGACGTCGTTGGTGGCGACCAGCGGCAGGCCCATTTCATAGGCAAATTCGATATGGCCGCGCTCTGACCGCGCCTCGGCCTCGGGCAATTTGCCGCCCTCACCGGGATGGCGCTGAAGTTCGACATAAAGCCGGCTTGGATAGATCGCCGCCAACTGCTGCAAAAGCGCGCGCGCCTTGGCCACCTGCCCGGCCGCCAGAAAACGCCCCAAAGGCCCGTCCGGCCCGCCGGTCAGGCAAATAAGCCCATCGGCATGGGTTGCAAGCTCCTCAACCGTCACCTGCGGCAGCTGCCCATTCTTGCCGATATAGAGGCAAGAGTTCAGCTTCATCAGGTTCATATACCCCGCCTCAGACTGTGCCAAAAGCACGATTGGCGCAGGCGCACGCGGCTTTTCGCCGGGCTGTATGGGGTCATGGGTCAGGCTGATCTGGCACCCCACAATCGGTTGCAGCCCGGCATCCTTGGCCACCACCGAAAACTCCAACGCCGCAAACATGTTGTTGGTGTCCGTTACCGCAACGGCGGGCATCTGCATCCCGGCGCAGGTCTTAACCAGTTTTTTCACCGGCACCGCGCCTTCCAGCAACGAATGTTCAGTGTGGACGCGAAGGTGAATGAATCGAGGGGCTGCCATGCCACCAGCCTAGCGGAGCCCGCCCATGCGCGAAAGGGGCGGGCATTATCAATTCGGATTTGAAGCTGCTTCCAACGGCTCCCGAAAGATCACGCTTGCCAGACTCGATCCCTGCGTGGCTTCATGCCATGATAACAGAAGGCAAAATGCCACATCGGGCGCATGTTTCGCTTTACGCCGCATCGGGCGAACACGCACAAGGCCTGAACCGGGGAGAAGGCGGCGGGTTGTTACATGTCTGAGATCGCGTTTCTCTTGAACGGAACGCCGATCCGGGTTTCGGGCGACGCCCCGACCCGGACGCTTCTCGACTTTCTGCGCGAGACAAAAGGTCTGACCGGCACCAAAGAAGGGTGCAACGAAGGCGATTGCGGCGCCTGCACGGTCATGGTCACGGACGAGGACGGCGCGAAGGCCCTGAATTCCTGTATCCTTTTCCTGCCGCAACTGAACGGCAAAGCCGTTCGCACGGTTGAGGGGCTTTCGGGCCCCGCGGGCGAAATGCATCCTGTGCAGGCCGCGATGGTCAACCATCACGGCAGCCAATGCGGGTTCTGCACGCCGGGGTTCTGCGTTTCCATGGCCGTGGGCCACATGGCGGGCCGCACCGATCACGACACGGTTTTGGCAGGCAACCTCTGCCGCTGCACAGGTTACGCCCCGATCATCCGGGCAGCCAAAGCAACAGAAGCAGCACCCGTCCCTGCTTGGATGACGACCGATGCCTTCAATCTGGCACAAATATCCGCTGGGGACGCCACAGATTCAGGCGACCATCGGCGTGATGGCGGCGAAGCCCCCCTCACCCCGCGCGACCTTGACGCCTTTGCCGATTGGTATGCCGCCAACCCTGATGCCACGCTGATTGCTGGGGCCACCGATGTCGGGCTTTGGGTGACAAAGCAACTGCGCGACTTGCCAAAACCCGCCTTCCTCGGCGGGCTTGCCGACCTGAAAGGGATTGATCGTCAAGGCGATACCCTGCGCCTTGGCGCGGGCGTCACGATCGAAGCGCTGCGCGCCGCAGTCGCCCCCTTGCACCCGTCATTTGCCGAACTTTTGCGCCGCTACGCTAGTTTGCAGGTCCGCAATGCCGCCACCATCGGCGGCAACATCGCCAATGGCTCGCCCATTGGTGACGGCCCGCCCGCGTTGATCGCCCTTGGCGCCACGCTGCATCTGCGCCGGGGACAAGAGCGCCGCGCCATTGCGCTGGAAGATTTCTTTCTGGAGTATCGCAAACAGGACCGCCTGCCGGGCGAGTTTGTCGAGGCGGTGACACTCCCGGCCCATGCCCCGGCCTTTCGGGTCTATAAACTGTCGAAAAGGTTCGACCAGGACATTTCAGCTGTCTGCGGCGGCTTCAATGTGACTGTAATTGACGGAAAAGTGCAAAACGCCCGGATCGCCTTTGGCGGTATGGCCGGCATCCCCAAACGGGCGACGGCGGTAGAAGCCGCCCTTGTCGGCAACAGGTGGACGCTTGAAACCGTCGCGGCGGCCAAGGCGGCCATGGCGCAGGACTTTGCCCCGATGACGGATATGCGCGCCTCGGCGGATTATCGGCTTATGGCGGCGCAAAACATGCTGACGCGGTATTTCCACGACCTTGCGGGGCGGCCCGTCTCGGTGCTGGAGGTGACGCTATGACCATGGGCAAACCGCTTCCCCATGACAGCGCCCCCCTGCACGTCACAGGACAAGCCCGCTATGCCGACGATATTGCCCTGCCCGGCGCAGCGCTGCATCTGGCCTTTGGTCTGTCGACCTGCGCCCATGGGGTGATTTCGGCCATCGACCTGTCGGCGGTGCAGGCCGCGCCGGGTGTAGTGGCAGTCTATTCGGCGACAGACTTTCCTGACATGCCCGATTGCAGCCCGTCGGTGCATGACGAGCCGCTTTTGGCCGTAGGCCGCGTGCATTACGTCGGCCAACCGGTGTTTCTGGTGGTGGCCGACAGCCATCTGGCGGCCAGAAAAGCCGCGCGTCTGGGCAAGATCAGCTATGAGGAATTGCCCGCGCTTTTGACGGTGGACGCGGCGCTGGCGGCCAACAGCCGCTTTGAACAAGGCCCGGTGATCTGGACCAAAGGCGACCCGTCGGGCGCCATGGCCCGCGCGCCGCATGTGACCGAGGGCAGCTTCGAGGTTGGCGGCCAAGAGCATTTCTATCTCGAGGGCCAGATCGCGCTGGCCCATCCAACCGATGACGGGGGCGTGTCGGTCATCTCATCAACCCAGCACCCGACCGAGATCCAGCACAAGGTCGCCCATGCCCTGCACATGCCGATGAGCGCGGTCCGGGTGGAAACCCGGCGGATGGGCGGCGGGTTCGGGGGCAAGGAATCCCAAGGCAACGCGCTGGCCATTGCTTGCGCCTTGGCCGCGCGGGCCACGGGGCGCGCCTGCAAGATGCGCTATGACCGCGACGATGACATGATGATCACCGGCAAGCGGCATGATTTGCGGATCAAATACCGCGTCGGCCATGATGCCGAAGGGCGGATCTTGGGCATTGAATTCATCCATCTGTTCCGCTGCGGCTGGAGCCAAGACTTGTCTTTGCCCGTGGCAGACCGGGCGATGCTGCATGCCGACAACTGCTATCACCTGCCCGACATCCGCATCGAAAGCCACCGCCTGCGCACCAACACCCAAAGCGCGACCGCCTATCGCGGCTTTGGCGGACCGCAGGGGATTGTGGGCATTGAGCGGGTGATCGACCATGTTGCGCATGCCGTGGGGCGTGAACCGCTCGACGTGCGGCTTTTGAATTTCTATCGGTCGAACGCCACTCCGGCCGTGACACCAGCGCAAACCACGCCCTTCCACATGGAAATGGAAGATTTCATCGGACATGAGCTGGTGGCGGAATTGGAAAATTCCAGCAATTATCGCGCCAGAAAGGCCGAGATTGCCGCTTGGAATAGCACAAATCCGATCTTGAAGCGCGGCATCGCCCTGACACCGGTGAAGTTCGGAATTTCCTTCACCCTGACATGGCTCAATCAGGCTGGGGCCTTGGTGCATGTCTATCAAGATGGGTCCGTCATGTTGAACCATGGCGGCACCGAGATGGGTCAGGGACTGAACCAGAAGGTGGCCCAAGTGGTGGCGGGTGTCTTTGGGCTTGAGACGGACGCGGTGAAAATCACCGCAACCGACACCGCCAAGGTGCCCAACACCAGCGCCACGGCGGCAAGTTCGGGGTCCGACCTGAACGGCATGGCCGCGCGGGCCGCGGCAGAAACCATCCGCAACCGGATGGCCGATTTCATCGCCGACAAGCACCAGACGAAACCCGCCGCGGTGCGGTTCGAAAGCGGGCTGGTCAAGGTAGCGGGCGAACATTACGCCTTTGCCCAAGTGGCGGCTTGGGCCTATCAGGCGCGGATTTCGCTCTCGTCGACCGGGTATTATGCCACGCCAAAAATCACCTGGGACCGGGTGAAGGGGCGCGGGCGGCCCTTCTTGTATTTCGCCTATGGCGCGGCGGTTTCCGAAGTGGTGATTGACACGCTGACCGGGGAAAACCGCATCCTGCGGGTGGACATCCTGCACGATACCGGCACCTCGCTGAACCCGGCTTTGGACATCGGGCAGGTGGAGGGCGCCTTTGTGCAGGGCGCGGGCTGGCTGACGACCGAGGAATTGGTGTGGAATGGCAAGGGGGTGCTGACCACTCATGCGCCCTCGACCTATAAGATTCCGGCCTGTTCGGACCGCCCGCCGGTGTTCAACGTGGCGCTGTGGGACAAGCCAAACCGCGAAGATACGGTGGGCAAATCCAAGGCCGTGGGCGAGCCGCCGTTCAACCTTGGCATTTCCGTGCTGATGGCGCTGTCTGATGCGATTGCAGCCTGTGGCGACGGGCAAAGCTATGTGGCGCTGGATGCGCCTGCGACGGCCGAGCGGGTGCTGATGGCCGTCAGAAGGCAGCAGGGCCATGCGTGATTTTTCGACGAAAAATCATCGCGGCCGCGTTTTCGACGAAAACGCGAGGGCGTGCGATGTTTGATCTGACCGCGCTTGCCGAAACCGTTGCCGCCCGTGGCCGGGTCGCCCGTGTGGTGATCGCCGGGTTCAAGGGATCCTCCCCGCGCGAGGTGGGGGCGGCGATGCTGGTTTGGGCCGACGGGCAATCTGGAACCATTGGCGGCGGGGCGTTGGAATGGCAGGCTGTGCAGCGGGCGCGCCAGATGTTGGCGACGGGGGGAACCCGGCTTGATCATGAGGCGCTTGGGCCAAAGCTGGGCCAGTGTTGTGGCGGGGCGGTCACGCTTTTGACCGAGGTCTATTGCGCCGACACTCTGCCCGCCGCGACCCCAGTCATCGCCCGCAGCGTGACCGACAGCGCCATGCCTTTGGCCGTCAAACGGCTGATCACCCTTGCGCGCGGACAAGGAGCGGCCCCTGCCCCCCAGCTGTTGCAAGGTTGGATGGTCGAGCCTTTGGCAGCCCCGTCGCGTCAGCTTTGGGTCTGGGGCGCAGGCCATGTCGGGCGGGCTTTGGTGGCGGTTCTGGTCCCGTTGCCCGGCGTGGCGATCACTTGGGTCGATACGGCACCAGAGCGATTTCCGGCGGACATGCCGACGAATGTCAAAGCCCTGCCTGTCGCAGACCCTGGCTTGGCCGTGATACTGGCCCCGAAGACCGCCGAGCATTTGATCCTGACCTATTCGCATGCGCTGGATCTAGATCTTTGCCATCGGCTGCTGACGCATGGCTTTGCCGCCTGCGGGTTAATCGGATCGGCGACAAAATGGGCGCGATTCCGGGCGCGGCTTCAGGCTTTGGGTCATTCGGCACAAGCCATTGCAGGAATTGATTGCCCGATCGGCGATCCATCTTTAGGCAAACATCCGCAGGCCATCGCCATCGGCGTGGCCAGCCAATTCCTGTCCCGGCCCGCCCGAGGACAGATCAGGGAGAAGACCGGCACATGACCGACAAACCATCCTCGGGGCGTCCTTTGCTGCTGACCGTCGAAGGAATTACCAAGGCCTATCCCGGCGTGGTGGCCAATTCCGACGTCAGCTTTGCCATCCGCGAAGGTGAGGTGCATTGCCTTCTGGGAGAGAACGGGGCGGGCAAATCGACCATGGTCAAGATGATCTATGGTCTGGTGAAACCCGACACGGGCCGGATGACATGGAAAGGGGCCGACTATGCGCCCAGCGCCCCACGAGTGGCGCGGGCGACCGGCGTGGCGATGGTGTTTCAGCACTTCAGCCTGTTTGAAGCACTGAATGTGGCCGAAAACGTGGCCCTTGGCATGGAAAACCCGCCGCCGATGAAGGCGTTGGCCGCAAAGATCAAAGAGGTCTCAGAGGCCTATGGCCTGCCGCTGGATCCCGCGCGGATGGTGGGGGATCTGTCGGCAGGTGAGCGGCAAAGGGTCGAGATCATTCGCTGCCTGTTGCAGGACCCAAAGCTTCTGATCATGGACGAGCCGACAAGCGTGCTGACGCCGCAAGAGGTGGAGATCCTGTTTCGCACCTTGCGGCAATTGTCGGCAGAAGGCACGGCGATTTTGTATATTTCCCATAAGCTTGAGGAAATTCGCAGCCTTTGCGATGCCGCCACCATCTTGCGGCGCGGAAAGGTTGTGGGAACGGCAGACCCCAAGGCGTCAACCGCGCGGGAATTGGCCGAAATGATGGTTGGCGCGACGCTGACCCCGCCCGAGCGCCCGGCCCCGAAAGATTGGGGCGGCGCCCATGCCGCGCTGGAAGTGAAGGGGTTGAACGCCGCCTCGCCCATCCCCTTTGGAACCAGCCTGAAAGAGATCAGCTTTACCGTTCGCAAGGGCGAGGTTCTGGGCATCGCCGGGGTGGCCGGAAACGGGCAGGACGAATTGCTGCTGGCCCTTTCAGGCGAGATCAAATCGGGCGAGGGCATGGTGAAGGCCACGGGCGTTTCGGTGGGGGCCATGGGGCCTGCCGAGCGGCGGAAGATCGGCTTTGTCATGGCGCCCGAAGATCGGCTTGGCCATGGCGCCGCACCCGATATGTCCTTGGTAGAAAATGCCTTCCTGACCGGGGGCGTACGCAAGGGGCTGACCAAGAACGGCTTTATCAACTGGCCCGCGGCCAAAGAATTCGCCGAGGCCGTGATCAAAACCTACGACGTTCGCACACCCGGCGCACATGTGGCGGCGCGGGCGCTTTCGGGCGGCAATTTGCAAAAATTCGTGGTGGGCCGCGAGTTGATGCAGCACCCTGATGTGGTGGTCATCAATCAACCGACCTGGGGCGTGGATGCGGCGGCTGCCGCAGCGATCCGGCAGGCCGTTTTGGACCGCGCGGCCGAAGGGGCTGCGGTGGTGGTCATCAGTCAAGACTTGGATGAGCTTTTGGAAATCGCAGATACATTCGCCGTGCTGAACGAGGGCCGCCTGACCGCGCCCCGGCCCGTCAAGGGCCTGACCATTGACCAGATCGGCCTGATGATGGGCGGCGCACATGGCATGGAGGCGGCCCATGCTGAGGCTTGAAAAACGCCCGAACCCGTCGAAGTTCTGGCTTTACGGCACGCCCGTTGTGGCCGTGGTGCTGACGATGATCGTCGGCGGCGCCTTGTTTGCGTTCATGGGCAAAAACCCCGTCGAAGTGATCCGCACCATCTTTTGGGAGCCGCTGTTCGGCGAGTTTGCCTTTTATCTGCGCGGCCAGCTTTTGGTCAAAGCCGGGCCGTTGATACTGATCGCCATTGGCCTTGCTTTGGGTTTCAAGGCTGGCATCTGGAATATTGGGGCCGAAGGCCAATACATCATGGGCGCTATCTGTGGCGCGGCCGTGGGTCTTGCGGTCTATCCGACCGAAAGCCGCTGGATCTATCCCGCCATGGTGATTGCCGGGGCGTTTGGTGGCTGGGCTTGGGCCATGATCCCCGCCATTTTGAAAACTCGGTTTCAGACCAATGAGATCCTTGTTTCGTTGATGCTGGTCTATGTGGCTCAAACGATCCTTGCCAAAGCCTCGACCGGGTTTTTGAAAAACCCCGAAGGCATGGGCTTTCCGGGCAGCCGGAATTTCTCGTCCTATCCGGCGGCCTCCAACCCCGATCTGATTTTCCCCGGCTCGGGTCTGCATTGGGGCGGGGTGACGGCGCTGGTGGTGGCGGTGGTGGCTTGGGTGCTGCTGTCGCGCCACATCATCGGCTTTCAGATCAAACTTTCGGGCCAAGCCCCGCGCGCGGCGCGGTTCCATGGCGTGAACCCGTCGAAACTGGTGGTATTGTGCATGGGGATTTCGGGCGGTTTGGCGGGTCTGGCCGGACTGTTCGAGGTGACCGGCCCCGCGGGCCAAATCTCCATCGACTTCAACGTCGGCTATGGGTTCACCGCGATCATTGTGGCCTTCCTTGGCCGCTTGAACCCGATCGGCATCGTCTTTGCCGGTATCCTAATGGCGCTGACCTATGTCGGCGGCGAGATGGCCTCGACCAACCTTGGCCTGCCCTCAGCCGCCATTCAGGTGTTTCAGGGGATGCTGTTGTTCTTCCTCTTGGGCATCGATGTTCTGACAAACTTCCGCATCCGCACCTTCATGGGAGGCAAATGAGATGGACTTTGGCGCAATAAATCCGGCCGTCCTTATCGCCTCTTTGATGATGGCCTCGGTGCCGATCCTTTTGGCGGCACTGGGCGAATTGGTGGTGGAAAAGGCGGGTGTGCTGAACCTTGGGGTGGAAGGCATGATGATCATGGGGGCGATTTGCGGCTTCATGGTGACCATTCACACCGGCAATCCGTTTCTTGGCTTTATCGGCGGGGCCTTGGGCGGCGCGGCGCTAAGCCTGATCTTTGCCTTTCTGACGCAGGTCTTGTTGGCCAATCAGGTCGCCACGGGTCTGGCGCTGACCATGTTTGGTCTGGGGCTGTCAGCGCTTTTGGGGCAAGGCTACAACGGGTTGAAACCCGCCGCGACGGGACCGGTGCCCTTTGGCCCGCTGACCGATCTGCCGTTTTTCGGCAAGGTTCTGTTTAGCCATGACTGGGTGGTCTATTTCTCGGTCTTTATGACGGGGGCGCTTTGGTATGTGCTGAAGGCCACGCGACTGGGGCTGATCATCCGCGCCGTGGGCGAAAGCCATGAGGCCGCCCATGCACTGGGCTACAAGGTCAACCGTATTCGGCTGGGCGCGATTGCCTTTGGCGGGGCGATGGCGGGGATGGGCGGGGCCTACATCAGCCTTGTTCGGGTGCCGCAATGGGTGGATGGCATCACCGCAGGCGCGGGCTGGATTGCCTTGGCGATTGTGGTTTTCGCCAGCTGGCGGCCGTGGCGGGCGCTGATCGGTGCCTATCTTTTCGGCGGAATCACGGTATTGCAGCTGAACCTGCAAGCCGCAGGCAGTGCCATTCCGGTCGAATACTTGTCGATGTCGCCCTATCTGATAACCATAGCGGCGCTTGTCTGGATGTCGTCGGGCAAAGGCAAGGCGGCGCACAACGCACCTGCCGCGCTCGGACAGAATTTCCACGCCTCACGTTGAGGCATCGCATCAACCGGGGCGCAGCAAGCGCCCCATCCACGGGGAGAGACTACCAATGTTGAGAAGAACCCTTCTGGCCACCGCGGCCATTGGTTTTGGCCTGATGGCCGCAGGCTCGGCCATGGCGGCGGGCATGGACAAGGTCAAAGCCTGCTTCGTCTATGTCGGCCCGATCGGCGATGGCGGCTGGACGTTCCAGCACCATCAGGGTGCCTTGGCCGTGCAGGAAAAGTTCGGCGACAAGGTTGAACTGCAGTGGCAGGAATCGGTGCCTGAAGGTGCGGACGCCGAGCGCGTTCTGACCCAGATGGCCATGGGCGGCTGCAACATCATCTTCACCACCTCTTTCGGTTATATGGACGCAACCAACGCCGTTGCCGCCAAGTTCCCGGATGTGAAGTTTGAACACGCCACCGGCTTCAAGCGCGATTCGGCCAACGTGTCGACCTATAATGCCCGCTTCTACGAAGGCCGCGCAGTGGAAGGCGTGATGGCCGGCCGCATGACCAAATCGAACAAGATCGGCTACATCGGCTCGTTCCCGATCCCCGAAGTCGTGATGGGCATCAACTCCTATTATCTCGCCGCCAAAAAGGTGAACCCGAACGTCGAGCTGTCGGTCGTCTGGGCCTTTACCTGGTTCGATCCGGCGAAAGAGGCCGACGCTGCCAAAGCGTTGATCGACCAAGGCGTTGACGTGATCGCCAGCCACACCGATTCGACCGCTCCCTTGGCTGAAGCAGCCAAGACCGGTGGTAAGGTCATCGGCTTTGGTCAGGCCTCTGACATGGCCGAATACAAGGACGGCCCGCGCGTGGCCTCGATCATCGACAACTGGGGCCCCTATTATGTCGAGCGCGTCGGCGCCCTTCTGGATGGCACCTACGAGCAAAAAGACACCTGGGCGGGCATCGCCGGTGGCGAAGTGCTGATCGGCGAGATTTCCGCCTCGGTCCCGGCCGACGTGAAAGCCGAAGCCGAAGCTCTGCGTGACGGCATCGCGGCAGGCACCGTGCATCCCTTCACTGGCCCGATCAACAAGCAGGATGGCTCGCCTTGGCTGGCCGAAGGCGCCACCGCTCCGGACGGCGATCTTCTGGGCATGAACTTCTTCGTTGAAGGCATCAAGGGCGACATTCCGCAGTGATCTGGCGGCTCTGACACGGTTAAAGGCCCGCTTTTGCGGGCCTTTTTCATTTGATCCGGTCGGCCTATCCGTCTGCGCAAATAATTATCACATTCATGTATTCTGATGTATACTTTCTTTGAGTCGCAATGATGCTGGGGAGGCAACGGATGGCGCATATCGTGGTTTTGGGGGCGGGGCTTGGTGGGTCGATCATGGCCTATGAGCTGCGCGATCAGGTCAGGCCCGAAGACCAGATCACGGTCATCACCAAGGATCCGACCTATCACTTTGTGCCGTCAAACCCGTGGATTGCCGTCGGCTGGCGCAAGCGGGAGGACATCACCATCGACCTTGCGCCGACCATGGCCAAAAAGGGCATCGCGTTCAAAACCGTCGCTGCCGAAAAGGTGCATCCTACGGAAAACCGGGTGGAGTTGGTCGACGGCTCCTCGGTGGCCTACGATTATCTGGTGATCGCCACGGGTCCGGAACTCGCCTTTGATGAAATCCCCGGCCTTGGTCCGCATGGGGGGTTCACCCAATCGGTCTGCCATGTCGATCACGCTTTGGCTGCCAAAGAGGTTTTTGAAAAGCTCTTGGCCAATCCCGGCCCGGTCATCATCGGCGCAGTGCAAGGCGCAAGCTGCTATGGCCCGGCGTACGAATTCCTGTTCATTCTGGAAACTGCGCTGCGCCGGGCAAAAATTCGCGACAAGGTGCCGATGACCTTTGTCACCTCTGAACCCTATGTCGGTCATTTGGGGCTGGATGGGGTGGGCGACACCAAAGGTCTGTTGGAATCTGAGATGCGCGGAAAGCATATCAAATGGCTGACCTCGACCCGCGTGAAGAAGGTTGAAGACGGCAAGATGACGGTCGAGGAGATCGCCGACGATGGCTCGGTGAAGGCTGAGAAAGAGTTGCCATTTGCGTTTTCGATGATGCTGCCTGCCTTCCGGGGTGTGAAAGCCGTGCGCGACATCGAAGGCCTGTCCAACCCGCGCGGGTTTACGTTGGTGGACAATCACCAGCAAAATCAGAAGTATAAGAATATCTTTGCCGTCGGCGTTTGCGTGGCCATTCCGCCGATGGGGCCAACACCGGTGCCTTGTGGGGTGCCGAAGACCGGCTTCATGATCGAATCCATGGTGACGGCCACCGCCCATAACATCGGCAATCTGGTGCGGGGGCAGGAACCCGATCGGGTCGGCACCTGGAACGCGGTGTGTCTGGCCGATTTCGGCGATTCGGGCATTGCCTTTGTCGCCCAACCGCAGATTCCACCGCGCAATGTGAACTGGTCGTCCAGCGGCAAATGGGTGCATCTGGCCAAGGTCGGGTTCGAGAAATACTTCATCCGCAAGATCAAGAAGGGCACCTCAGAGCCGTTCTATGAAAAGCTGGCGATGCAAGCGCTTGGCATCGACAAACTGAAAGAAGTGAAAAAGGGTTAAGCCCCCGACAGCCCCCCCACCACAAAGGGGGCTTGCCGCAGAACATAGGGCTGGGCATGGTGGCGCCATGTCCAGCCCTCTCGCCTTTGGGGCCATGCAATGCGGCGGCCGCGCAGATGCCGCCCAGTCCATGGCCATGTTCGCCGCCTGCTATGATGCAGGTCTTCGCCATTTTGACACCGCTTGGGTCTATACCGATGGTCGGTCGGAAACGCTTCTGGGCCAATTTGCCCAAGGCCGTGACCTGCAAATCGCCACCAAGATCGGCTATGAGGGCGGCGCAGGCCGCGCCAATCTGACAGCGCAATTTGAGACCAGCCGCCAGCGGCTGAACTGCCCGGTCGATTTGCTGTACCTGCACCGTTACGACACGGACACGTCCCTAGAGGAAAGCTTTGAAACCCTTGCCCGCTGGCAAAGTGACGGGCTGATCGCCCGTATCGGGGTTTCTAATTTCGCAGCTTGGCAGGTGATGAAGGCGCAAGCCGTTGCCCATCGCCTTGGCACCAAGATCGACGCCATTCAGCCGATGTATTCGCTGGTCAAGCGGCAGGCCGAGGTAGAAATTCTGCCAATGGCCGCCGATCAAGGCATCACGGCCTATACCTATTCCCCACTGGGAGGTGGGCTTTTGTCCGGCAAATACGCCTCTGGCGGCGCAGGACGGCTGACCGAAGATGCCCGCTATGCCGCGCGCTATGCCCCGGATTATATGAAAACCGCCGCAGCCGATCTGGCTGCGCTGGCGGCAGAATTGGGCACTCATCCTGCGACACTGGCCGTTGCTTGGGCGAAATGTCACCCGACGGGGCCGGTTCCGCTCATTTCTGCCCGCAACGCCCTACAGCTTGCCCCCTCGCTTGCGGCCGCCGAATATCCTATGACTATGGAAACATACGCCCGGATTTCGGCGCTGGTTCCAGCGCCGGCTCCGGCCACGGACAGGTTGGAAGAAGCATGAACGATTTTCTCATCATCGGTGGCGGCATCGCCGGGATTTCGGCAGCAGCCCGCATGTCGCATCTGGGTCGCGTGACCGTGCTAGAGGCGGAAGAGCATCTGGCGCACCACGCCTCAGGCCGGTCGGCGGCACTTTATGAGCCGTTTTATGGGCTGAAGCCGGTGGTGGATCTGTCGATGGCCTCGGGCGATTTTTTCCGCAGCCAAGACGGCATCCTCAGCCCTCGGGGCCTGATGATCCTTGCCCGCGCGCATGAGCATGAGGCGCTGAAGGAAGAAGCGGCCAGCTTTGAACTGCCTGAAATCAGCATGGACGAAGCCCGCGCCATGGTGCCTGTCATCAATGACACCATCACCCATGCCGCTTTTGGCAACCATGCTTGGGACATCGACACCGATCTTCTGATGCAGAACTTTGCCCGCGAGGCGCGCGGCAATGGGGCCGAGATTATGACCCGCGCCCGCGTCACCGCCATTGCCAAGACGGCGGGCGGTTGGGCTGTGACCACCACGGCCGGCACCTATGAAGGCCGGGTTCTGGTGAACGCAGGCGGCGCTTGGGTCGACCAGATCGCGCAAATGGCGGGTGTGCAGCCTTTGGGCTTTACCCCCTATCGTCGGTCGATGGCGCGCATCCCAGCCCCCGGCGGGCATGATGTGTCGGGCTGGCCGATGATGTTTGGCGTGGGCGAGTTGTGGTATGCCAAGCCCGACGCGGGCGCGCTGATTGTCAGCCCGGCCGAGGAAGACCCGGCAGAGCCGCATGACGCTTGGGCCGATGACATGGTTCTGGCCGAAGGGCTGGCCCGCTATGAGGAATTTGTCACCGAACCCGTCACCCGGCTGATTTCCAACTGGGCAGGCCTGCGCACCTTTGCCCCCGACCGCGTCCTGGTGATCGGGCCGGACAAGCACGATCCGTCCTTCTTCTGGCTGGCGGGGCAAGGCGGCTATGGGTTCCAGACCTCGCCGGCGGCAAGCTTGTTGGCGGCGGATCTGATCGGGGGGCGCAGCCCGCATCTTGGGACGGATCTGGTGGCGGCCCTGTCACCTGCCCGCTTCGGATGAGCCTGAAGCTGCCCGACACCGGAGCAGAGGTTTTGGCCGATGGCCGCCGCATGGTGCCATCGGCAGCCCGCAATGCCGAGCCGATTCTTGATGTTTTGCAAGGGATTGGCTTGAAAGGGCGGCTGCTGGAAATCGCCTCGGGCGCGGGCCCGCATGCGGCATATATGGCTGCACCCTTGGGGCTGGTTTGGCAACCGACGGATCTGGATGAGGCAAATTTCACCTCAATTCGGGCTTGGACCACAACGACGGGGGCTACGATACGGCCGCCCCTTCGGCTTGATGCCACGCAGCCCGGTTGGGCCACACAGATCGGGATTTGGGATGCGGTGCTTGTGGTCAATCTGCTGCACCTGATCCCAGCTCCTGCCGCCGCGACTTTGCTGGACGAACTGCCTCGCGCGCTTGCCCCCGGCGGAACAGCCTGCCTTTACGGTCCCTTCCTGCGGGGCGGTCGCGCCACCAGCGAAGGCGATGCAGCGTTTGATGCCTCGCTACGCGCGCAGGATCCGGCAATTGGCTACAAGGATCTGGATTGGGTCTTGGTGCGTCTGACTGCAGGTGGCCTGCGGGTTGAGGTCACCCAAATGCCAGCCAACAATCTGATGTTGATCGCAAGGCGATCAAATTCATAAATTTGAATATAATTGATCCAAATCAAGGCCCCCTCCCCGCCCGCCTGACACCAAAGGGCAAAGGAGATCGCCATGAGCTACAAACAAAAGACCGCCGATATCCGCTCTGAACTGCGCGTGCTGCACAAGCTGAATCCGGAAACTGCCAAGGGGTTTCAGGCGCTTTCGGCTGGGGCGATGGCTGACGGCGCCTTGGACAAGAAACAACGCGAGTTTGTGGCGCTGGCGATTGCCGTGACACAGCGCTGCGAGCCTTGCGTCAACCTCCATGTCGAGGCGCTGATGAAGGCGGGGGCAAGCCGCGAGGAGTTAGGCTCGGTTCTAGCGATGTGTGTGCAGATGGGCGGCGGCCCGGCGATGATGTATGCCGCCCACGCCCTTGCCGCATGGGATGAATTTGCCGCCGCCGCGGCCTAGAACGTGTCAGGTATTCATTGAAACGTCTGGGTGAAAAGCACGTTCGAAAGGCAGTGCTTTTCATCTCGATCCAAGCCTGACACGCGCCAAGGGGATTTCCGCCAAGCCGCCGCAAGCCCCGGTGACAAAATGCCGGGGGCCGGGCAGATTAGCGCGATGAAACACATTCTTTTCAGTGCCCTTTGCCTTTCCCTTGCCGCCTGCAGCGGTGCCCGTCGTCCCCATGACGCGCCTGCACAAGGCACCGTGCTGGAGGCCGAAGTGTCTTACCCGAACTTTTCGGACAGTGATCCCCACCCTTGGGCCGGGCAAGACCCGGCAAAGCACCCGGTGCATGGGGTGGATGTGTCGCGGTTTCAAACGGCGGTGGATTGGAACCATGCCCGTCGAAACGGGGTGAATTTCGCCTTCATCAAAGCGACCGAAGGCGGCGATATGGTGGACCCGATGTTCAAAGATCACTGGCGCGCAGCGGCCGCAGCCGGGGTCAAACGCGGGGCCTATCATTTCTACTATCACTGCCGCGCCCCAGAGGAGCAGGCGCGTTGGTTCTTCAAACATGTGCCGAAAGCACCGGGCAGCCTGCCCCCGGTTCTGGATATGGAATGGACCCCCACCTCGCCCACCTGCACCATCCGGCGCGAGGCCGAGGTGATCCGCCGCGACGCCGCCGTCATCGTCGCCATGATGACCGAGCATTACGGCACGGCCCCAATCCTTTACACCACGGTCGACTTTTTCGAAGACAACGAGATGTGGCGGCTGTCGGGGGTCGAGTTCTGGCTGCGCTCTGTCGCGGCGCATCCATCAGATCGCTATCCGGGCCAGCACTGGGCGTTCTGGCAATACACCTCGACCGGCGAGGTGCCGGGGATGGCCGGTGAAATCGACGTCAATGTGTTTTCCGGCGGCAAGGATAACTGGTCAAGCTGGCTGGCCCGACGATCGGTGCAATGAAAAGGCCGCCCCGAAGGGCGGCCCAATGTTCTTCGAAGATTATTGTGCGGGGCGTGACGCCCCGCCTTTTGCTTAACCGTCGATCCGAATACGCGCGTTGGACGGGTCGAACGGGCTGTCTTCGACAACAACCGCATCCCACTCTTTCAGCAGCATCTTCACCTTCAGCTTGGTCCCCGGCACGGCCAGTTCGGACGGCACATAGCCCATGCCGATCTGCTTGCCGAACGCCACCGAATAACCACCCGAGGTCAGACGGCCAACTTTGACGCCGTCCTTCAGGATCGCTTCCTTGCCCCACGGATCGGTATCGGACGGGCCGTCGATCAACAGGGTGCAGCACTTCGACCGGATGCCGGTTTCGATCATCTTGGCCTTGCCGCGGAACTCTTTCGACATGTCGACAAAGCGCGGCAGATCGGCTTCCAGCGGGGTCGCATCGCGGCCAAGCTCGTTGCCGAATGCGCGGTAGGATTTCTCCTGACGCAGCCAGTTCTGGGCACGGGCGCCAACGCCCTTCAGACCGTGCTTTTCACCAACCGACCAGATCAGATCCCACAGGTAGCGACCGAATTCGATCGGGTAGTGCAGTTCCCAGCCGAGTTCCCCGGTATAGGCCACACGAACCGCGCGCACCGGGCACATGCCCAGTTCGATGTCGCGGTAGGACAGCCACGGGAAGCGCTTGTTGCTCAGAACCGTCGACGGATCGGCGTCCTTGACGATCTCGTTCAGCAGCGCGCGGGCATTCGGGCCGGCGAGCGCGTAAACGCCCCACTGGGTGGTGACGTCGTGGATGTCGATGTAACCGCCACCTGCCGCCATGTGATCTTCAGCCGCCTTCATCAAGAAGTCAGCGTCATAGGCCGTCCAGGCACCCGCCGAGATCAGGTAGTATTCGTCCTGCTTCAACCGCACGATGGTGTATTCGGTGCGGGTGGTGCCGTGGTCGGTCAGCGCATAGGTCAGGTTGATCCGGCCAACATTCGGCAGCTTGTTGCAGGTGAAGTGGTCAAGGAACGCCGTCGCGCCGGGGCCGCGCACCAGATGCTTGGTGAAGGCCGAAGCGTCGATGATGCCAACGGTATTGCGGACTGCCTCAGCCTCGGCCTTGGCATATTGCCACCATGCGCCGCGACGGAAGGACCGGCTGTCATGGTCGAAATTCGCCGGAGCGTCTTTCGGGCCATAGTAGTTCGGGCGCTCCCAGCCGTTCACCTGGCCCATTTGCGCGCCCATTTCTTTTTGGCGGTCGTAGGCCGGGGCGGTACGCAGCGGGCGGCAATCTTCGCGCTCTTCGTCCGGGTGGTGCAGGATGAAGACGTGGTTGTAGCACTCTTCGTTCTTACGCGCGGCGTATTCGGTGGTCATCCAATTGCCGTAGCGCTTGGGGTCCAGCGACGCCATGTCGATTTCGGCTTCGCCCTGCGTCATCATCTGGGCAAGGTAATAGCCGGTGCCGCCCGCAGCGGTGATGCCGAAGGAGAAGCCTTCCGCGATCCACATGTTGCGCAGGCCGGGAACCGGGCCGACCAGCGGGTTGCCGTCGGGGGTGTAGCAGATCGGGCCGTTGAAGTCGTCTTTCAGACCAACCACTTCCGAGGACGGCAGGCGGTGGATCATCGACATGTATTCAGCTTCGATCCGTTCCAGATCCAGCGGGAACAGGTCGGCGCGGAAGCTGTCCGGCACCGAATATTCAAAGCGCGCCGGGGCGCCGTATTCATAGGGGCCAAGGATCCAGCCGCCACGCTCTTCACGAACATACCACTTGGCGTCCGCATCCCGCAGAACCGGGTGCTCGGGGTTGTTCTTGCGGTATTCCTGCAGCATCGGATCGGGTTCGGTCACGATGAACTGGTGTTCCACCGGAATTGCCGGGATCTTGATGCCCAGAAGCTTGGCGGTGCGCTGCGCGTGGTTGCCGGTGGCGGTGACCACATGCTCGGCCACAATCTCGAACTTCTCTTCCGAAGCGACCAGATTGCCGCCCTTGTCGACCATACGGGTGCAGGACACGATCCATTCCGACCCGGTCCAGCGATAGCCGTCAACCTGCACTTTGCGCTCGATCGTGGCGCCATGCTGGCGCGCGCCCTTGGCCATGGCCTGGGTCACGTCGGCGGGGTTAATGTAGCCGTCCTGCGGGTGGTAAAGCGCGCCGACAAGGTCATCGGTGCGCAACAGCGGCCAACGCTCTTTCATCTGCGCGGGCGTCAGGAATTCGTGGTAGACCCCAGCAGTTTCGGCAACCGAGGAATAGAGCATATATTCGTCCATACGCTCTTGGCGCTGCGCCATACGCAGGTTGCCAACGACGGCAAAGCCAGCGTTCAGGCCGGTCTCAGCCTCCAGACCCTTGTAGAAATCCACCGAGTATTTGTGGATGTGGGTCGTGGCATAGGACATGTTGAACAGCGGCAAGAGGCCCGCCGCATGCCAGGTGGAGCCTGCGGTCAGCTCGTCGCGCTCGACCAGCATGGTGTCCCAGCCCGCCTTGGCCAGGTGATAGGCGATGCCGTTGCCAACGGCACCACCGCCGACAACAAGGGCTTTGACATGGGTTTTCATCGGGCGCTCTCCGCAAAGGCTATAGGGGTCTTTGTGCCTTATCTGCCGCAATGGTGGGAATTTGGGCAAGAAGGCCCGACACCTGACGGCGAAAAACGACATAAGGGCCAGAAAACGGCATCCAAACCTCATGAAATTCATTATGCGGCCCCACCGGAATTCCTTGGCGAATTCCGGCTGCCAGATGATGAGCTTAACCGGGGGTCAATGGCGATGCCAATCCCCCCTGATACAGCCCGCCTTTCTGCAAATAGCAGGTCTTTTTTCCCGCTTTTTGGCGATTCTGGCCGTTATGGGCTGGCGCTCTTGGCGCACGGCGTGCTGCCGGAACACATCATGGCCGGCGGCGTTGACATGGTACCGCGTTCAGGCGCCGGGGCCATGACCATGGTTCTTGATCTGGTGATCTTATCGCCGATCCCGGCGCTAAAACGGGCGCTGTCCTAACGCCCGCGTCGCGCCTCTATCGGGTAAACTGATAGGCGCGCTCAATTCGCCCAACGCGCACGGCATAGGCGGCATACCAATCGGACTGCCCGCGACGCTGCGCCTCCAGATGGTCAACCTCAGCCTTCCACGCGCGGATGCTGGCCTCATCAGCCCAAAAGGAATTGGTGATGCCAAAACCGTCTGCGCCGCGCGCTGATTCCACCCCCAGATAGCCGGGCTGCTTGGCCGCCAAGGCCACCATCGCATCGGCCATCGCGCCGTAGCCATCATCACCGCCCGTGCGCTGATTGGCGAAGGTCACGACGTAATAGGGCGGTGCGGGCAATTGGGCTAGGGGCATGGGCGGCTCCGTCTGTTATGGCGGCAGGCTAGCCCCGTCGCAACTGCGCCGCAACCGCCGCCAGCGCAAAAATCATCGCAGCGGCGGCAACGATGGACGGGCCAGCATCGGTGTCTTGCCACAAGGAAAGCTGAAGCCCGAAAAAGGCTGCAAGCCCGCCGATCCCGGTGGCCAGTGCCGCCATCGCCTCGGGCGCGCGCGACAGCGCGCGGGCGGCGGCGGCGGGGATGATAAGCATTGCCGCAATCAGAAGCGCGCCGACAACCTTGATTGCGACCGCCACCACAAGCGCCAAAGCCACCGTCAGCACCAGGCGTTCCCGGTTGGGGTTCAGCCCCGCCGCATGGGCCAATTCTTCCGACAGGGTGGCGGTGAGCAACGCCTGCCAGCGCCACACCAGCAAGGCCAGCACCAAAGCCGCCCCACCCCAGATCAACGCCAGATCGGCGCGCGACACCACAAGGATATCGCCGAACAGATAGGCGGACAGGTCGGTCCGAACCCCCGGCACGAAGGAAATCGCCACCAGACCAAAGGCCAGCGCCGAATGGGCCAAGACACCCAGCGTGGTATCCATCGCCCAGCCCTTGGCCGCGAGCGTTGACACCGTCAGCGCCATGGCCAAGGCGACCCCCAGAACCCCAAGCGTCAGGGGCAGTTGAAACGCCAGCGCCACGGCGACGCCCAAGATCGCGGCATGGCTGGTGGCATCGCCGAAATAGGCCATCCGCCGCCAAACGACAAAGCTGCCCAATGGCCCGGTGGCCAGCGCCAGCCCAAGGCCGGCCAAAAGTGCGCGGGTGGTGAAATCATCCAGCATGGTGATGCTCATGGCTGTGAGGGTGCGAATGGTCATGGCCATGCCCATGGTCGTGATCGTGGCCATGGTCGTGTTCATGCTGGTACAGCGCCAAGGCGCCCTTGGTGCCAAGACCGAACAAGGCCCGATATTCCGGGGCATTGGACACCACCCGCGGGGTGCCTTCGCAGCACACGTGGCCGTTGAGACAGATCACCCGATCTGAGGCGGCCATGACGACATGCAGATCATGGCTGACCATCAACACGGCCGCGCCTGTCTCGGCCCGGACGGTTTCGATCAGCTGATAAAACGCCGCCTCACCGGACTGGTCCAGACCTTGGGTCGGCTCATCAAGGATCAAAAGCTGCGGATCAGAAAGCAGCGCACGCGCCAAGAGCACGCGCTGGAACTGCCCGCCCGACAGGGCCGACATCTGCCGCGCGCCAAGCCCCGCAACCCCGACCCGCGCCAAGGCCGCCTCGGCAGCGGCATCGCTGACCCGCAGCGGCAGCGACAGAAACCGCCGCACCGTCAAGGGCATCGACCGATCCACCGCCAGCTTTTGTGGCACATAGCCTAAGCGCAGCCCATCGGCCCGCATCACGCGACCATGGGTCAAAGGCACCAGTCCCAAAATTGCCCGGATCAACGTCGATTTGCCCGAACCATTGGGGCCAAGAATGGTCACGATCTCGCCCGGACGGACGCGGAGCGACACGTCATGCAGCACCTCGGCTCCGCCAAAGCGCACGCAGATATGGTCAGCGGAAATCAGCGGCGTCATGCGGCAACCTTGCAAGCGGGGCAAAGGCCCAAAGCTTCGACATTGGCACGCTCCACGGCAAAGCCGGTATGTGCAGCGGCGTGGGACAGGGCCTCCATCACGGGGGCGGCAGGGGCCTCGGCCACTGTGCTGCAAACCCGGCAGATCAGAAAGGCCGGGGCATGCGCCTCGCCGGGATGCATACAGGCGACAAAGGCGTTTAGGCGGCGGATACGGTGAGCAAACCCTTGATCTTCCAGAAACTCCAGCGCGCGATAGACAACGGGGGGCTGATTGCCGAACCCCTCGGCCGCCAAACGGTTCAGCACATCATAGGCGCCCAAAGCCTTGTGCGCCTCCAGAAGGATTTCAAGCACCCGACGGCGTACCGGCGTCAGCCGCGCCCCGCGCGTTGCCGCCAAGTCTTCGGCGCGCGCCAGCGCATCGGTGCGGCAATGGGCATGATCATGAGCGGCAAACGCCAGATCCGGCGTCTGGCAACTGGGGCAGGTTTCGGCATGGGAGGGCATGAGGTGGCCTTGACATGTGATAATATAACATACATACCGCCCGTCACCCAAGAAAGCAAAGGCCGTTTCCATGCGTTATATCATATCCTTCCTTTTGGCCAGCATTGCCCCCGCCTATGCCGACGTGCCCCGCGTGGTGACAGACCTGCCGCCGGTACACTCGCTGGTGTCGCAGGTGATGGGCGACCTCGGCCAACCACAGCTGTTGTTGGAACGCGGGGCCAATGCGCATGACTTCCAGATGCGCCCCTCTCAGGCGGCGGCCTTGCAAGAGGCAGAGCTGGTGGTCTGGGTCGGACCGGAAATGACGCCGTGGCTGGACCGGGCGCTCTTGGGCCTCTCCGGTGCGCGCCAGTTGCAACTTTTGGCCGATGCAAAGACATACCGGCAGGATTACGGCACGACCCACGGCAACCACGATGACGAAGATGACCCTGAACACATCGGCCTTGACCCGCATGCTTGGCTTGACCCCACCAATGCGGTGGTTTGGCTTGACCTGATCGCCGACAACCTCGCAACGCTCGATCCCGAACATGCGGCGACCTATATCGGCAACGCGGCCCGCGCGAAAACCGATCTGGCCCTGCTGGATGCAAGGATTGCCGCGCAACTGGCCCCGGAAAGGGGCAAATGGCTGGTGGTTTACCATGACGCCTACGGCTATTTCTCTCACCATTACGGGTTGACCGTCGTCGCCGCCCTTGCCGAAGGCGATGCGGCCGGTCCGGGTGCACAGCACATCGCCCAGATCGAGGCGCTGCTGCGCACAGGCAAAATTTGCCTGTTTTCCGAGGTAAACCACGATCCCAAACTTGTCACCCAACTGGCAAACGCCAGCGGGCTTCGCTCCGCCGGGGCGCTGGACCCCGAGGGGGCATCCTATGACCTTGGCCCCGCGCTTTACGGTCAGCTGCTGCGTGGATTGGCCGACAGCATCGCCGCTTGTGGCAAGTAAGCTTGCCAAACAGGGCGCCCCCAGCCAGTCTGCGCGCGAAATGGGGGCGCTATGGCACAGGTAAATGAGTTCGGAACGACCGCAGACGGGCGGGCGGTGCAGAAGATCACGCTGACCAGCGGCGATCTGACGGCCAACCTGCTGACCTGGGGGGCAGTGGTGCAATCGGTGCGACTGACCGGCGTCGGCCATGATCTGACGCTCGGCTCTGACCGGCTGGCTGATTACGAAGA
>CALBSG010000111.1 GCA_937927675.1 uncultured Paracoccaceae bacterium
GAGTTCAGACGTGTGCTCTTCCGATCTCGAAACCACGCTGCTGTGGGATCGGGCGACGGGAAAGCCGCTGCATCGCGCGATTGTCTGGCAGGATCGGCGCACGGCCGGGGTCTGCGCCGATCTGAAAGCGGCGGGGCACGAGCCGATGGTGATGGCAAAGACCGGGTTGCTGTTGGATCCGTATTTTTCCGGCACGAAACTGGCTTGGCTTTTGGACACTATCCCCGGCGCACGGGGGCGGGCCGAAGCGGGGGAGTTGGCCTTTGGCACGGTGGACGCTTGGCTGATCTGGAACCTGACGGCCGGAAAGGTGCATGCCACCGATGCGACCAACGCCTCGCGGACGCTGTTGTTCAACATTGAAACTGGCGCATGGGATGCCGAACTTTGTGCGCTTTTGCGTGTGCCGCTTTCGCTTTTGCCCGAGGTGAAAGACAGCGCTGCCGCGTTTGGTCACACGGCGCCGGGGCTGTTTGCTGCGGAAATCCCGATTCTGGGGGTGGCGGGGGATCAGCAGGCCGCGACCATGGGTCAGGCCTGTTTTGAGCCGGGCATGATGAAATCAACCTATGGCACCGGCTGTTTTGCGCTGATGAATACCGGAAGCACACGGGTGACGTCGCAAAATCGTTTGCTGACGACAATCGCCTATCGGCTGGGCGGGAAAACGACCTATGCCTTGGAGGGGTCAATCTTTGTGGCCGGGGCGGTGGTGCAATGGCTGCGTGACGGGTTGCAGATCATCGCCGCGGCCGGCGACAGTCAGGCCTTGGCCGAGGCGGCCGATCCGGCCTCGACGGTGGTGATCGTGCCCGCCTTTACCGGTCTCGGCGCGCCCTATTGGCGGCCCGGGGTTCCGGGGGCTGTTTTTGGGGTGACGCGCGGCACCGGGCGGGCCGAGATGGTTCGCGCGGCGCTGGAAAGCGTTGGGTTTCAAACCCTTGATCTGGTCACGGCCATGCGGGCAGATGGGGTGGACGTGGCCCAGACCGTCTTGCGGGTGGATGGTGGCATGGCGCGGTCTGACTGGACGATGCAGTTTCTTGCCGATGTGCTGGGGGCGGCGGTGGACCGGCCCGTGGTGACCGAGACGACGGCCTTGGGTGCCGCGTTTCTGGCGGCTTTGCAGGCCGGTCTGGTGGCGAGCCCTGCCGAATTCGCCAGCCGTTGGGCGCTGGAGCGGCGCTTTGCGCCCGCGATGCCTGAGGACACCCGAAAGGTGCTGGTCGCGCGCTGGGGCAGGGCGGTGCAGGCAACCCTTGCGGTTTGACGTAATGCTTGCGGAATCTTGCGTTTGCCCGGTTGAACTTCCGCGGCACTTCCCACACTCTGCGCGCTGAATACCAAGACAGGGCCAGACCGCCACAAGACCGGCATGACCGGCGGCGGGATTTGGTCAGCAAGGGAGGCGAAATGAGATATCACGCTCCGTCAAGCGTTGCCGAGGCGGTCAAACTGGCCGCTGGCACCACGGGCATCACGCGGTTTTTGTCGGGCGGCACCGATGTGCTGGTGCAACTGCGCGCCGGAATGGTGACGCCCGATGACCTGATCGACCTGAAAAAGATCCCCGGTCTGCACGACATCACCAAAACCGCCGATGGCGGCTGGCGCATTGGTGCAACCGTGTCAGGCGCCGAGATGCGCCGCCACGCCGCCCTGTGTGCCGATTGGCCGGGTGTGGTCGAGGGTATGAACCTTGTCGGCTCGACGCAGGTGCAGGGCCGCGCCACGCTGGCGGGCAACCTTTGCAACGGCTCGCCCGCTGCCGATTCTGTGCCGGGCATGGTGGCCGCAGGCGCGCGGGTCGTGGTGACCGGGCCGAACGGCACGCGCGACGTTGCGGTCGAAGATATCCCCGCCGGTCCGGGCAGGACCAAGCTGCAACCGGGCGAGATGATCGAGGCTGTGCTTTTGCCGCCGCGCGGCACGCAGGGGGGCGACGCCTATCTGCGGTTCATTCCGCGCACCGAGATGGACATCGCGGTGGTTGGCGTCGGCATCAGCCTGACGCTGGACGGTGACAAGGTGGTTTCGGCCCGTGTGTCGCTTGGCGCTGTGGCGCCAACGGTGCTGTTGGTCGACGCAGCCGCCAAGGCGATCATCGGCACCACATTGGACGAGGCCGCTTTGGCCGCGCTGGCCACGGCCGTGCGTGCCGCCGCGACGCCGATTTCCGACAAGCGCGGCACCGCCGAGTTCCGCAAAGAGGTGGTGGGCGTTCTGGCCGGACGGGCCGCGCGCATTGCCTATGACCGAGCAAAAGGGGCTGCGAAATGAGCCGTATTCATGTGACCGCCACCGTTAACGGCGATGCGGTGGAATTCCTCGCTGATCCGCGCGACAGCCTGCTTGATTGCTTGCGCGATCAGTTGAACCTGACCGGTTCAAAAGAGGGCTGCGGCACCGGCGATTGCGGCGCCTGTTCGGTGACCGTTGACGGGACGCTGGTGTGCTCCTGTCTCGTCTTGGGTGTAGAGGCACAGGGCAAGACCATTGAAACTGTCGAAGGTCTCGCAAAGGGCGCAGAGTTGCACCCCTTGCAGCGCAAGTTCATTGAACATGCCGCCTTGCAATGCGGTTTCTGCACGCCGGGGATCTTGGTCGCGGCCAAGGCGCTTTTGGCCGAAAACCCCGATCCGACCGAGACGGAAATCCGGTTCTGGCTGGCAGGCAACCTGTGCCGCTGCACCGGCTATGACAAAATCATCCGCGCCGTTCAGGACGCCGCTGCGGAAATGCGGGGGGCAGCGTAATGGCTAAAGACCAAACCCAAGGCTACCGCCTGATCGGCACCCGCCCTGACCGCCCCGATGGGCTGGACAAGGTGACGGGCCGCGCACGCTATGGCGCCGATATTTCGGCCCCCGGCATGCTGCACGCGGCCGTGGTGCGTTCGCCCCATGCCCATGCCAAGATCCTCAAGATCGACGCGACCAAGGCGCTGGCTTTGCCCGGCGTCAAGGCTGTCATCACCCGCGCCGATCTGCCCACCGGGCTGACGGGCGAGGACTGGAACCTGCAGGAAAACACCCTTGCTGGCGAAAAGGCGCTTTACGATGGCCACGCCGTGGCTGCCGTTGCCGCGACGACCAAGCTGATCGCCCAAGACGCGGCCAAGCTGGTTGAAGTGACCTATGAGGTTCTGCCGCATGTCACCGACGTGGACGCCGCCATGGCCCCCGGTGCGCCGGTCATCCGCGAAGGCGCGGCCGACCATTCGGTGCCGGAAGGCATGCACCCGAACGTCGTGCGCTATATGGACTTTGGCCATGGCGACATGGATGCGGGCTTTGCCGCTGCCGATCTTGTGCGTGAGCAGTCTTACAAGACCGAGGCCACCCATCAGGGCTATATCGAACCGCATGCCTGCATGGCGCAAATGGGCGCGGATGACCGGGGCGAGATGTGGGTTTGTACCCAGGGCCACTGGTATATCCGCCGCATGACTTCGGCGGTGCTGGGGATTGATGCCGCGAAACTGCGCGTGACTCCGTCGGAAATCGGCGGTGGCTTTGGTGGCAAGACCACGATTTTCATGGAACCTTTGGCGCTGGCCTTGTCGCAAAAGGCAGGCGGGCGTCCGGTCAAGCTGGTGATGAGCCGGTCTGAAGTCTTGCGTGCCACCGGCCCGACGGCTTCGGCCTCGATGGACGTCAAGCTCGGGTTGAAAAAGGATGGCACCATCACGGCCGCCCAAGTGAAGTTCCGCATGCAGGGCGGGCCTTACATCGGATCCTCGCCGGTGGGCGAGGCGCTGTCTTGCGCCTTTGCCTGCTATGACGTGCCGAACGTGATGCACGAAGGCTATGAGGTTCTGGCCAACCGTCCGAAAGCGGCGGCCTACCGCGCGCCGGGTTCGCCCATGGCGGCCTTTGCCACTGAAAGCCTGCTGGACGAAATGTGCCGTGAACTGGGCCTTGACCCCTTGAAAGTGCGCCTGAAAAACGCGGCTAAGGAAGGCACCAAGTCGAGCTATGGCCCGACCTATAACCGCATCGGTCTGGTCGAAAGCCTTGAGGCCACCATGGCCCACAAGAACCTGCTTGCCCCGCTTGGTCCCAATCAGGGCCGCGGCGTGGCTTCGGGCTTCTGGTTCAACTGGGGCGGCGAAACCTCGGTTTCGTTGTGCATCGGTGAAGATGGCACGGTGACGGTTTCGGTCGGCACGCCGGACATCGGCGGCAGCCGCGCCTCCATCGCCCTGATGACGGCGGAATGTCTGGGCATCGCCTATGACAAGGTGCGGGTGAACATCGTTGAAACCGGGGCGCTGGGGGTGAACGAACCCACCCACGGCAGCCGCGCCACCTTTGCCAGCGGCCTTGCCGCGGTTGAGGCCGCCAAACAGGCGATGGCGGAAATGTGCCGCCGTGCCGCAGCCGAATGGGACATCGACGCCGAGGCCGTGGAATGGCGCGACGGGGCAGCTCATCCGGCTGGTCCCAACGCGGGCAAGTTCCCGCCCCTGTCCATTGGCGAAATCGGCGCCAAGATGGGCGGCACCGGCGGCCCGATCTCGGGCCACCACGAGGTGACGGCCACCACCCACGGCGCCAGCTTTGGCGTGCATGTGGTGGATGTCGAGGTTGATCCCGAAACCGGCCGCACCACCATTCTGCGCTATCTTGTCGTGCAGGATGCGGGCACCGCCATTCACCCGGCCTATGTTGAGGGCCAGTATCAGGGTGGGGCTGCACAGGGCATCGGCTGGGCCTTGAACGAGGAATACGTCTACGGCGCCGATGGGCGGCTGCAGAACACCGTCTTCCTTGATTACCGCGTGCCGGTCGCCAGCGACCTGCCGATGATTGACACCGTGATCGTCGAGGTGCCGAACCCCGGCCACCCCTACGGCGTGCGCGGTGTGGGCGAAACTGGCATCACGCCGCCGCTGCCTGCCATCGCCAACGCGATCCACGCTGCCACCGGCAAGCGGATCCGCAGCCTGCCGATGTCGCCGTCCAAGGTTCTGGCGGCGATCAAGGCACAGGGCTAACCCGCCGTGGCGGTCGTCAATCTTTGGTCTGGCTTGCGGCGTCTCGCCGACGGCCAGACCACCGTGACGGTCGAGGCGCAAACCCTGCGCCAGATGTTCGCCGCGTTGATAGAGGCCCATCCCGGGCTAGAGCCGGTCATCAAGGCCGGCTTGTCTGTTTCGGTCAACGGCACCATTGAAACCAACCTCTCTGCCCCCTTGCCTGAGGGGGCCGAGATCTACCTGATGCAACGCATCAAGGGCGGCTGAGACCGGGCTGGCTGAACCAGACGCGCCCATATCATGGCGCAACCGAAGCACACACTTCCCAAACAGGGATGCTTCTCGCCAACATCTTTATCTTGTTTTGAAAGTGGTGGCGGGGGGGAGATTTGAACTCCCGACCCCGTGATTATGAGTCACGTGCTCTAACCAACTGAGCTACCCAGCCACTGGCGCGGGGGATAATGCGACCGGCCGGGGGCGTCAAGGGCAAAATGGCAATCAATGCGCGGATTTGCCGTGATTTTCTCAAATCCCCAATCGCAGCGCGAAAAGACAGCCGGCGTAAAGAATGAGTATTTTCAAAGGCGCAAATCCAAAGCGACAGCGCAAAGAGGATGCGTCCCGATCAGGGGCACCGGTCCAGTGCGCAGAGAGAGCTTCTCACACCCGACCGGGACGACTTGCGCCTTGCGGTCATCGGGACTCCTCCCTGTACCGCCCCCTAACCTTGCCAGAGGCAGGGTTAACAAACCCCTAAAGGTCTTGCGCCTTGCCAAATACTCCCGCCGGAGGCGAACGCCGCCAGCAGCTCGCATGCAGCTCGCCAAATCGCCCGCGACAAGAGACCGGGAACCGGTCTGCGATGAGTGTTAATGTGCGACGCGGGGCCGGCCGGCGGCGGTCACTGAAATACTGGCCTCGACGAACATCTTGCGACCCTCGATGTCGACCTCGCGCAGGTCGCGGGTCGCGGTGATCCGCAAATCTTCGGCCCCGGCCGCGCGGGCACGAGATTCGGCCTCGGCCCGGAGCGCGGCTTCCAAGGCGTCGAGCGCGGCGCCGGCAGAGGTGAAATTCTCCCCCCCCCCCGGCAAATGCGCCACGAACCGTCCCTCGGCGGGCGAGGTGACGATGGCGGTCACCTTCTGGCTCACTTGGCCCACCACCGCGCCGATCGCATTGGCGACGCCCGCGTGTTCGGGCAGGATCATCTCGCAGTTCAACACCGCGCCCACCGCACCGTAATAGGACGGGGCAGAGGCCCCAAGCCCGATCACCGGCACCCCAAGGCGGGTGTTCAACTCGACAATGCCGCGGTGGCCCTTCAGGCCCGCATGCACCAAGGGATGGCGCGCCAGCGCATCGCTGTCTTGGCCGGCAAAGGCGTCGTCCTCGTCAAAGGCGGCCTCCAGCAGGCAATCCACGGTTTGCGCGGTCAACTGGTCGATGATGGCCTGCGCCAGCACTTCTGGCCCCTTGGCAAAGCGATCGCCCGCGCCATTACGGCGGCGGGCCAGCAGGGTCAGCGCCTTGACTGCGGCAGGTTTGTTCCATGCCTCCAGCCGGTCCAGCGCATGGCTGGCATCTGACGGCGTCACGCCCGAAATCATCACCAGCCCGCGCGCGACCAGCCGTTCAAGGGCGGCCACCTCGATGCGGCTTTGCAGGGCGGCGGCCATCGGCATGGGCGCGGTGATGCGGGCCAGAACGGTTGCCTCGCGGGCATTGAGCCCCCCGGCATTGCCGCCCATCGGCACGACAAAGCGGCCATCGAATTCGCCCGATGTCTCAGAGGACAGCGCACGGTCAAGTGCTGCCTGCACCATCTCGCCATGGCTGACCGCCAGAAGCGAAACCGGCATCAACCGACGCGGACCAAGGCGCAAGCCGCCTTGCAGCCCATCGGTCTTCAGATGCACCTCGCTGTCGCCTCCAAGCCCGGTGGTGCGCATCGCCACCGCCTCGACCATGGTGCGGAAGCCCCCGACGCGGGCGCCTGCGGGGTCAATCTCGGGCAGGCCATCTTTCAGCAAAGCCACATCGGTTGAGATTTGCGCTTGCAGCACGCGCCACAACGTCGTGGGCGGCTTGCGCCGCAAAGCGAACAAGCTCCACGCTGCGCCAATCAAAGGAATGCAAGGCACCAACCACAGCACCCAAGCATGTGCTTGTGTGCCCTCGGCTGTGGTTCCCCAAAGCAATAACGCCACGCCCAATAAGCCCATGAACAACAGGCTGCAACCGAAACACATCGCCCACATCAATAGGCGGTAGCGCAGGTAGGCTGCGGCCAATTCGGTTTCATCACGCATGAGGACGGCGTAATGGCTCATATGCGCAGCCAGCAAGTTGGGTTGTGACAACAACAAATCCCACAGGCGTGCGGCGATATCGCTTGCATTCATGTCAAGCGAATCATTTGACACGCTGACTGAGCCAATTGGTGAGCATCACCAACGCTGCGCCTGTTGCTGCTACAATCAGCACAGCCTTGACGGGCTCGTGTTGGATGTAGCCCAATGTTTTTTCGCGTGCTTCTTTGACTTGCGTGCGCAGGTGTTCAGATCGG
>CALBSG010000112.1 GCA_937927675.1 uncultured Paracoccaceae bacterium
CTTGTGAACGCCGCTGGCATCTGGGTGGAAAGCGCCAGCGAACTCGCCAGCGAAGAGGACTGGACGGCCTGCATTGATGTCAACCTCAAGGCCACTTTCTTTTTGTGCTCCCGCGCCATCCCGGCGCTGGCTGCCACGAAGGGGGCAATCGTCAATATCTCCTCTGATGCAGGGGTGATCGGCAATTCGGGCGCCGCGATCTATTGTGCCTCAAAGGGTGGGGTCACGGTGATGACCAAAGCGCTTGCCCGAGAACTTGCCCCGCAAGGTATCCGGGTGAATGCACTTTGCCCCTCGGATATTGCCTCGCCCATGCTGGACCATCAGGCCCGCGGCTATGGCAACGGTGACCCGGCAGGCTATTTTGCCCGGCTCTTGGCGCATTACCCCCAAGGCTCTGCCGCCCGCTTCCTGACGCCCGATGAGGTGGCACAGAACGTGGCCTTTCTGCTGTCTCCGGCAGCGGCAGGGATCACCGGGGCGGCGGTGATGCTCGATTTCGGGCTGACGGCGGGGTATTAGAGCCTGATCCGCTGTCGCGCTGCAATCTGACTGGACATTTTCCGCGCCGGACGCCAGCAAAGCCACATGAGCCACGCCTACCACCCCCTGAAGGCCGCCCTGTGGATGTCAGGCGCCATTGCCTCCTTCACCGGAATGGCGATTGCCGCTCGCGCGATCAACGGCGTTCATGACAGCTTTGAGATCATGGCCGCACGCTCGGTCATCGGGCTTGGCATCGTGCTTGTGGCCGGGGCTTTGACCGGCCAATTGCACCGCATCAGCACGGCGCGGCTGTGGGGTCATGCCTTGCGCAATGTCGTGCATTTCACCGCGCAAAACCTGTGGTTCTGGGCATTGACGCTGATCCCCTTGGCGCAAGTCTTTGCGCTGGAATTCACCGCTCCGGTCTGGGTGATCCTGCTGTCGCCACTGGTCTTGGGCGAAAAGCTGACCCTGCCCAAGCTGATGGCTGCGATCCTTGGCTTTGTCGGCATCTTGATCGTCGCGCGGCCCGATCTGTCCAACCTGAACCCCGGTGTTCTGGCGGCGGCCGGCGCAGCGCTGGGCTTTGCCACCACCTCGATCCTGACAAAACGCCTGACACGCGGCGAGGCGATCATCGGCATCCTGTTCTGGCTGACGGTGTTTCAAGGCATCTTTGGCCTTGTGATGGCGAGCTATGATGGACAGGTCAACTGGCCCACGGCCCAAACCCTGCCTTGGCTGGTGCTGATCGGTTTTTGCGGGGTTTTGGCGCATTTTTCGCTGACCTCTGCCCTATCGCTGGCGCCTGCAAGTTTTGTCATGCCGATCGACTTTTTGCGCCTGCCGCTGATCGCGGTCATCGCCGCGCTGGTCTATGCCGAGCCGCTGGATCCTTATGTGCTGGGAGGGGGCGCGGTAATTTTCACGGGCCTTTGGTTCGCGGTTCGGGCCGAATTGCGGGCCAAGATACACACAGCTGTATCTTAAGCGACGTCACGTCATAGGTCTGACAGACCTAAGTTGACTTTGACAATCTGGAACCGCTGATCCCATCATACCCCACAGCCTCCTTGCGGGAGACAAGGTCGCCGAGGCGAAAAAAGAAAAAACTGGGAGAACACCTAACATGAAACTGAATATCGCGGTCGCGGCACTGTGCTGCTCCGCCTCGGCGGCGTTTGCCGGAGGTTTTGAACGGTCGGGCATGCCCTTGGGCTTCATGTTCGAAAAGGGCAGCTATGTTGAGCTGAGCTATGGCTATGCCTCGCCCAAGATCGGCGGCGCAGCAGGAGGTGGCTTGGCGCCGTCGGGGGATATGGCCGAAAGCTATTCGACGGCTGGCCTCGCCTTCAAAACGGATCTGAACGACAAGCTCTCATTGGGTGTTACCCTTGATCCAAGCTATGGCGCGGATCTGACTTACCCCAATCCTAGCCCTGGGCCTGCCTCCTACCCGATCCGCGGCACCAATGCCGAGTTGAACGGCGACACAATCGCCCTCATTGGTCGCTACAAATTGACGGATCAGATCTCGGTCCTTGCGGTGCTGCGTTCAGTTGGGATCGGTGGAAACGTCGAGGTGTGGAGCAACGGGACCTTGGCCTATGCCGCCAGCTACAACACCGACCGCGACGTCGGCTATCTGATCGGCGCGGCCTATGAAAAGCCGGAAATCGCGCTGCGCGTGGCACTGACCTATGCCAGCGAAACCAAACATGATCTGACAACCAGCGTCGGCGGTAGCCCTGTCGGGTCTGAGACCGTTGAACTGCCGAAATCTGTAACGCTGGACGCGCAATCCGGGATTGCCGCCAATACGCTGCTCTTTGGGTCGGTCCGCTGGGTGGACTGGACTTCGACCACGCTGAACTCCATCGGCTATCCGTTCGCGCCGCTGGTCAGTCATGACAACGACACCATCACCTACACGCTGGGTGTGGGCCGCAAGTTCACTGACAACTGGTCGGGGGCTGTGTCTGTGGGCTATGAAAAACCGGCAGGCGGGCTGGCCTCGAACCTTGCGCCGACGGATGGCTTTCTTAGCCTTGGCGTGGGCGGGAGCTATACCCAAGGCAATATGAAGATCTCGGGTGGCGTGCGCTATGTGAAGATCGGCGATGCGACCGCTTTGAGCGGCGCCTCCGAATTTACCGACAACTCCGCCGTCGGGGTTGGCGTGAAAGTTGGCTGGACCTTCTGATCCTTCCCGGCCCCGCAGCACCTGCGGGGCCGAATTTTTCGCGTGAACTCGCGGGCATGGCCCTGTAACAGGGAAGCCAAAGCCGATGGAGCGACGCGTGATGATCTACCCCGATGGACAGTCCTTTCTGACCGCCCCGATGAAACGGGTGATGCTGTTTGGCATGTCCGGGCTCGGAAAGACCACGCTTTCAAACATGCTGCGCGATGCTGGCGATTGGTTTCATTACTCGGTCGATTACCGGATCGGCACGCGCTACATGGGCGAATACATCTCTGACAACTTCAAGCGCGAGGCGATGAAAGTGCCGCTCTTGCGCGAGCTGTTGATGTCGGATTCCGTCTACATCACCTCGAACATCACCTTCGACAATCTCGCACCGCTGTCGACCTATCTCGGCAAACCGGGCGATGCGACCAAAGGTGGGCTGCCGCTTGCCGAATACCAACGCCGGCAAGCCCAGCATGCGCGGGCCGAGGTGGCGGCCATGCTGGACACCACCCGCTTTATTGACCGGGCGAAAGACTTGTATGGCTACAATCACTTCGTCTGCGACACCTCTGGCTCCATCTGCGAGGTCGTGAACGGCGATGATCCCAAGGATGCGGTGATGGCAGAGGTGTCCGCGCATCTGCTACCGGTCTGGATCAAAGGCTCGGACGCGCATCGTGATGAGCTATGCCGTCGCTTTGATCGGGCGCCAAAACCGATGTATTATCGCCCCGAATTCCTGTTGCAGGTCTGGGACGAATATCTGGCGCAATCCGGCCTTAGCCCTGAAACTGCCGACCCTGACGCGTTCTTGCGCTTTGGCTATGCGCGCCTGCTGGAAAGCCGCCAGCCGCGCTATGAAGCCATGGCGCGCTGGGGCGTCACCGTGACCGCTGCCGAGGTGGCCGAGGCGACCAGCCCCGCCGCCTTTGACACCCTGATTGCGCGCGCCCTTGATCGGCGCAGCACCCAAGCCTAACTGACTGATACCCATACAAGGTTCCGACCATGCCCATCACCCTGCCAGAAACCCTGCCCGCCTTTGACGTCCTGCGGAACGAGGGCGTCATGGTGATGTCGCCGGACCGCGCAGCGCATCAGGACATCCGCCCCTTGCGGATTGGGCTGTTGAACTTGATGCCCAAAAAGATCCAGACCGAGAACCAATTTGCCCGGCTGATCGGCGCGACGCCTTTGCAGATCGACCTTTCGTTGATCCGCATGACCGAACATTTGACCCGCAACACTGCGGCCGAACATATGGCAAACTTCTATCGGCCCTTTGCCGAGGTCGAGGCGTCGGGCGAAAAGTTTGACGGTCTCATCATCACCGGCGCGCCGATCGAGCATCTGCCCTTCGAAGACGTCACCTATTGGGACGAGCTGAAACGGGTGATGGATTGGACGCAGACCCATGTGTTTTCTACCTTTGGCGTCTGCTGGGGTGGCATGGCGATGATCAACCATTTCCACGGCGTGCAAAAACACATGTTGAAGGCCAAGGCCTTTGGCTGCTTCCGGCACCAGAACCTGAACCCGACCTCGCCTTACCTGCGTGGATTTTCTGATGATTTCGTGATCCCGGTCAGCCGTTGGACCGAGATGCGCCAGTCGGAAATCGACGCCGCCCCGGGCCTGCGCACCCTATTGGGCAGCGAAGAGGTCGGCCCTTGTCTGGTCGAAGACCCGGCACACCGGGCGCTCTATATCTTCAACCATTTCGAATATGACAGCGACACGCTGAAACAGGAATATGACCGCGACGTGGCCTCTGGCACGCCGATCAACGTGCCGATGAATTATTATCCCGACGACAATCCGGCCAACCCGCCGAAGAACCGTTGGCGCAGCCATGCCCACCTGCTTTATGGCAACTGGCTGAATGAAATTTACCAAGGAACGCCATTTGATATCAATGCGATAGGTGATGCATGACCGACCTGCCCTTTGACGGCGCGATCAGCCGTTACTTCCGCGAAACCGCCCCCGAGGCGGTGCGCCGCGCCATCGAAAAGGGCGACAAGGATGATATCCTGTGGAAGGGCTATCCTTACGACGCGGAGATGAAGGGCAAAGCTTACGACAGCGCGATGGAGGCCCTGCAGATCGAGCTTGTGAAGATGCAGGCCGATATCAAGGCAACGGGCAAGCGCGTGGTGGTGGTGTTTGAAGGCCGCGATGCCGCAGGCAAGGGCGGCACCATTGGCGTGATGCGCGAGAACCTGAACCCGCGCGTCGCCAATGTGGTAGCCTTGTCAAAGCCGTCGGACCGTGAGGCGGCGCAGTGGTATTTCCAGCGCTATATCGATTGGCTGCCGGCCAAGGGCGAAATGTCGATCTTTGACCGCTCGTGGTACAATCGTGCCATGATCGAACATGTGTTCGGCTTTTGTAAGCCCGAGGAACGTGAGAAGTTCTTCCGGCAACTGCCTGATTTTGAACGCATGTTGGTCGATGAAGGCATCATCTTTCTAAAGATCTGGCTGGAGGTTGGCCAAGCCGAACAACTGAAGCGTTTCCTTGACCGGGAAGGCGATCCGCTGAAGCAATGGAAGCTCAGCCAGATCGACATCGACGGGCTGTCGAAATGGTACGCCTATACCAAAGCGATCCATGAGACGATGGAGCGCAGCCAGTTCAAACAGGCCCCGTGGACGGTGATCCTGTCAGACGACAAGAAACGCGCGCGGATTGCCGCGATACAATCGCTGCTGCACGCAGTTGATTACAAGGGACGCGACAAAGCGGCGATTGGCAAGATCGATGACAAGATCTGCGGTGGCCCTGATCTGATACCAAAGGGCTGATACAGGCGTGAAAAAGGGTTATCACCACGGCAACCTGCGGCAGGCGCTGGTCGATGCGGCGCTGGACCTGATTGCCGCGCAGGGGCCGAATGGCTTTACCCTGTCCGAGGCGGCAAAGGCTGCCGATGTCACCCCCGCCGCCGTCTATCGCCATTTTGCGGGGCGTGAAGACCTGATTGCCGAGGTGGCGCGCCAAGGCTTTGATATTTTCGCGGCCCTGATGGAATTTGCCTATGCGAATGGTCAGCCCTCGGCACTGGCGGCGTTCGAGGCAACGGGCCGGGCCTATCTGGCCTTTGCCCGGAAATACCCGGGTCACTATATGGCGATGTTTGAAAGCGGGCTGAACCTGTCGATGCATCCGCAGGTGGCCGATGTCGCGCTGCGCGCCAAATCGGTGCAGGATCGCGCCGCGGCCGGGCTTGCCGCCCAACTGCCCGAAACTCGGCGCCCCCCCGCGGCGATGTTTGCCGCCCATGTCTGGGCCATGAGCCATGGCGTGGTGGAACTCTTCATGCGCGGCCAGAACCGCAGCCCCTTCCCGCCCGAAGATCTTTTGGAGACGGGAATCGGCATCTACCTGCGCGGCCTCGGCCTTTTGGCCCCCGACGGTCAGAAATAACCGCGCCCGGTATCCGCCCAAAGCCAGCCCTTGCGGTGCAGTTTGTCCAAGGCCGCGGGCAGGCTGTCGGCGCTATCCTCGACCAACTTGTCCTGAAAAAACCAATAGAGAAAGCGCAGATACGGCCAATCCCGGCTGGTGGCGGCATCAATGGCATCCGCCAGCTTGTCAGGATTGGTCAGGGTGATGGCATTTTGCCAAAAGTCGGTCTGCCCGCCCAAGACCACCGGCTTTTGGTGCAAAAACGCCTCGATCCCGACGGCTGAGGTCAAGGTCAGCACACAATGCGCGATGGGCAACAGATCATGGATCGAGGCGTCAATCACCTCCACCCCATTGGAGGGGTCGTGATAGGCCTGCACCACCGCCAATTCATCCGGTTTTTGCGTCGGATGCGCCTTGATATAAAGCCGCCGCGCGCCCTTGGCGGCGATGGCCGCTTCGATGAATTCGGGGGCTGACATGTAATGCCGGTGATAGGGCTGGTCGGTGAACCCCTGCACGAACAGACACAGCGCGCCCTGCTCTAGCACTTGGCCGGTGGGCGGCTGCGGCAGGCGCGAACGGTTCTGTTCGATGTGGCGCCGATGCAGGCGGCGGAAAAAGACCCGCGCCTGATCTTCGTCCACCATGTCTGGGCGGAAAGGCTCAATGCGCTGGGTCGAATTGTTGCGGGTGCCGATTTCGTCAAAAAACCAGAACCCCCGGAAATAGGACGGCACGCAGTACATCGCGTTCAACGCATAGCCCGGCATATCATCCATAAAGATATGCTGGTGCATATCGTCGTCCATCGCCAGACGCTGCACCTCGCGCGAGAAATGGGTCAGATGCAACTCCAACCCCTGCGCGCGGGCATGCCCCGCCAAGGCGCTGAGAAACTTGAACCGCCCTTCAGACAGCGAGGTCGCCAGCTTGGGCCTTGCATGAAAGATCAACGCAGGCGGCAGGCTTTCCAACCGTTCGGCGGTCAGCCAGCGCGCACTGGTGATCTTGTCAAACATCAGCGGAACAGCACCAATGCCGAAGGGCTCCACGCCACCCGCACCTTGCTGCCAACATCCAAAATCGGGCGCCCCGGCACGTTGCGCATCGACAGCCGCACCTCAACATCGGTGCCGCCCAGATAGACGTCATAATAGGTCATGTCGCCGAAATAGATCACCTCGTCGATCACGCCTTCGGTTTCGCGCTCCATCGGCTTTTGATCGTCGTAAAGCAGGGTCAGGGTTTCGGGACGCAGGCCCACAACCGGGCTTTCACCCCGTGCGGGCGGCTGGACGCTGGCATCCAGCGTGACGCGGCCAAGCCCCTTGGCCTCCACCTCAACCTGACCCTCGGTTTCTGACAGCACGGTTGCCGGCACAAAGTTCATTGTACCGATGAAATCTGCGACCTTTTTCGAGGTTGGGCGACGATACAGCGTTTCGGGATCCGCCAGCTGTGCAATCTCGCCTTCGAACATCACGGCGATGCGGTCCGACATGACCAGCGCTTCTTCCTGATCGTGGGTGACCAGAATAAAGGTGATGCCAACCTGCCGTTGCAGCTTGATAAGCTCCACCTGCATATGTTCGCGCATCTTCTTGTCCAGCGCCGACAGCGGTTCATCCAGCAGCAGAACCTTGGGCTTCAAGATCAGCGCGCGGGCCAAAGCCACCCGCTGCCGCTGCCCGCCCGACAGCGCATGCGCCGCCCGGTTGCCAAAGCCTTTCAGGCCGACCATCTCCAACGCCTCAGCAACCGCCTTGGCCTTTTCAGCTTTGGACCGCGGGTCTTTACGCAGGCCAAAGCCCACGTTTTCGCCCACCGTCATATGCGGGAAAATCGCGTAGGACTGGAACACCATATTCGTCGGGCGTTCGTTGGGCGGCACGCCCTCCATGGTCTTGCCATCAATCAGCACCGCGCCCGAGGAGATGCCCTCAAACCCGGCGATGGTGCGCAAAAGGGTGGTCTTGCCACAGCCCGACGGCCCCAAAAGCGAGAAGAACTCTCCCGCCTTGATGGTGCCATTGATGCCCCTCAGCGCGTGATAGTCGCCATAATACTTATGGACGTCCTTGAATTCGATCATCGTGGGTTTTTCGTCCGAGAACGTCACAGGAAGCCTCCGGTATCCTTGCCACCGGTCTTGGCTATGCCACGGCGGCGGAAATATTCTGCAATGGTAAGAAGCATGATCGAGGTCAGCACAAGGATCGTGCCAAGCGCCAGCATCGACGGCACCTTGGCCGGGAACCGGAACTGGCCGTAGATGTAGACCGACAGCACCTTGGTCGATCCGCCAAGGAAGTTGGCGATGATGAATTCATCAAGGCTGATGGTGAAGCAGATCAGCAAGGACGAGATGATCCCCGGCAGAACCAAGGGCAGGATCACCAGCCGAAAGGCCGACCACGGGGTTTCACCAAGGTCATAGGCGGCTTCCTCCAAGGACCCGTCCAGCGATTGGAAGGCCGAAGACAGGATCGCCACCGCAAAGGGCGTGCAGATCAGCATATGGCCCATGATGATGGTGAAGATCGACAACGGAAACCCAATCGAGGTCATCACCGCCAAAAGCGCCATGGCCA
>CALBSG010000113.1 GCA_937927675.1 uncultured Paracoccaceae bacterium
GCACCATCAGATCGCCATCGAGCAAGCCCCCCACGCACACCAGCACAATGGCCGAGTGCGCCGCGATGTAGCCCAGCTTGTTGGCCGCGCCGGTCTTGGCCGCGATCATCCAGCCTGGGCCCTGGGCAGAGTCACGCGATTGCAATTTCACCTTCCAACCGCCGGTGACCAGCAACTGGCCCAGGCGATGGGCGGCGGCTTCCGGGGTTTCATTCAAAACGCCTTCGGCTTTGTGATGGAAGGCCTTGAGGCTCTGCTCGCGGATGTTTTCCTTGTAGGACTTCAGGTCCGCCAGGATCTTGGGCGTGTTGCGGGCAATGCACAAACTGGTGCTGGTGACCAAAAAAGCCAGGATCAGCAAGAACCACCAAGCGCTGTAAACCGAATGCAACTTGAGGGCTGCAAACACATCGGCCCAGAAAGGGCCAAACTGGTTGACGTAGTTGGCTGATGGCTCGTTTTGCTTGAGCACCGTGCCGATGACCGATGCGATGCAAATGATGGTCAACAGCGAAATTGCAAAACGCATCGACGACAGCAACTCCATCACGGCTTGCCAGCGAGGGGAGCCGCGTTCAGATTCGGTGCTGGAAGAATCGGTGGTCATGGTGCACAAGCCTGGGTGGCGTCCGCAAACGCCACAGAAAAAAGAAAAGGGCCAGAAACGACAAAGGCCGGAAAACCGGCCTTGTCAGTTCAAGTTCACAGCCGGATGTCCGATTGTGACCGAGCCTCAGGTGTGGGAGCCGAAGGCCCCATCACCTCCGGGGACAAGCCCCGAGGCCCCAGCGATCAGCGCAGACCCGCCATGTAGTCGGACACAGCCTTGATTTCGCGGTCGTTCATCTTGGCGGCCACCTGGGTCATCTGGACGCTGTTCTTGCGAACGCCGTCACGGAAAGCGACCAACTGGGCGGTGGTGTAGTCGGCGTGCTGACCCGACACGCGGGGGTATTGGGCAGGCATGCCAGCGCCGTTGGGCGAGTGGCAGCTGGCGCAAGCAGCGATCTGACGGTCCGGGATGCCACCGCGGTAAATGCGCTCACCCAAAGCCACGGTGTCCTTGTCTTTGGCAAAGCCAGGCTTGGCTGGCTTGGAAGCGAGCCAGTAGCTGATGTTGCGCATGTCGTCGTCGCTCAAAGCGGCAACCATGCCGCTCATCACGGCGTTGGCACGCTTGCCCGATTTGAATTCGCTCAATTGCTTGATCAGGTATTCGGGGTGTTGCTGCGACAGTTTGGGGTTGACCGGGGTGGTCGAGTTGCCGTCAGCGGCGTGGCAAGCGGCGCACATCGCAAAAGCGGCTTCGCCTTTGGCCAGATCGGGCTTGGCGGCTGCAGGCGCAGCGGCGGGATTGGCCAAAGCAGAACCTGCCACCAAAGCAGACACGGTGGCAGACATCAGGAAAGAGACAATTGACTTCATGGGGCGTCGTCCAAAGGGTTGGAAGAATGGGCGCAAAACCCAAGGATTCTACAATGAGGTCTGCGTCAGTTTCCTGACGACCCAAGGTTCCCCCATTTATGAGCTCCAGCCCCCGCGTTTCCAACCCCAAGCCCCAAGCCGCGCCAGCCACACCGAACGCTGTGACGCCCATGGGCTGGATGCACACCGCCCGCTTCCTGACCACCGCCGCGCAACTGCACCACTTGCCCGCGCTGGACACCCCGGAAATCGCCTTTGTGGGCCGTTCCAACGCCGGCAAATCCACCTGCATCAACACCCTGACGCAGCAAAAACAGCTGGCTTTTGCCTCCAAAAAACCCGGCCGCACCCAGCACATCAACCTGTTTGCCCTGGGCAAACAGGGCATCACCGATGCCGTGCTGGCCGACTTGCCCGGCTACGGCTACGCCGCTGTGGCCAAGATGGACAAGCTGCGCTGGCAACAGGTCATGGCCAATTACCTGGTCAGCCGCGAAAACCTGATGGGCATCGTCATGATGTGCGACCCCCGCCACGGCCTGACCGAGCTGGACGACATCCTGCTGGAAGTCATCCGCCCACGGGTGGAGCAGGGCTTGAAATTCCTGATCATCCTGACCAAGGCAGACAAGCTCACCCGCGCCGAGCAGGCCAAAGCCCTGTCGATCGCGCGACTGCAAGCCGGCGGTGGTGAGGTCAAACTCTTTTCGGCCCTGAAAAAACAGGGCGTGGACGATGTGGCCCAACTGCTGTGGGACTGGACGCACCCGAAAGACGGTGCACCAGCGCCCACCCCTGCCGAGCCACCCGAAGACGAACCCGAAGCGCTGGACGAGTGATCTGATCAGACCACTGCGGATCGCTTCATGACTTGGAGTGATCCCCTTTTGAAAACCGGCATCCAGACCTGGCAGCAAGCCCTGCCCCATGGCATCACCCTCAGCTGCCGCGCCTGTGGCGATCCCGGCCGCCCCGTGCTGATGTTCCTGCACGGCTTCCCGGAGGCCGCGTTTGTGTGGGACGAACTGCTGCAACACTTTGCACGCCCCGAAAACGGCGGCTACCGCTGCGTGGCCCCCAACTTGCGCGGCTACGAACGCTCCAGCGCCCCAGACGATGTCAAGGCCTACCGGGCCAAACATCTGGTGCAAGACAGCGTGGCCCTGATCGAGGTGGAATGCGGCACCTCTGCACCCTTGGCCGCGTTGATTGCCCACGATTGGGGCGGCGCGGTGGCCTGGAGCCTGGCCAACCAGCACCCCGAACGCCTGCGCCAGCTGGTCATCATCAACTCACCGCACCCGGGCACGTTTTTGCGCGATCTCAAAGCCGATGCGAACCAGCAAAGCGCCAGCGACTACATGAATTTTTTGATACGAGACGACGCCCAAGCTTTGCTGGCTGAGGACGACTACCGACGGCTATGGGCTTTTTTCACCAACATGGGCGCCGACAGCGGTCCACACGCATGGCTGACCGAAGACATCAAACACACTTACCGTGCCGTGTGGCAGCAAGGTTTGGATGGTGCGCTGAACTATTACCGTGCCTCTCCCTTGCGGCCCCCACGTCCCGAAGACCCGGCAGCGGCCAAGATCAGTTTGCCCATCGAGATGTTGCGCGTGGAAGTGCCCACCCTGGTCATCTGGGCCCTGAAAGACATTGCCCTGCCCCCCGGGCTGATCGAGGGCCTGGAGGCCTATGTGCCGCAGATGCAACTGCAAACCGTGCCCGAAGGCACGCACTGGGTGGTGCATGAACAGCCCGAGCGCGTGATCGGCTGGCTGCAAGCCCGCCGCGACGCCCGCCGATTGGTTTTCGAAGGAGCTGCCGAATGACCCTGCATCAGGCCTTTGACCCCCGGCCCGAAGATCCGAAAATGGGCGGCATCATCAAGCTGGCACTGCTGGCGGTGGGCGGGCAGGGCGGTGGCGTGCTGACCGGCTGGATTGAAGATCTGGCGCGGGCCAACGGCTATGCCGCACAGGCGACAAGCGTGGCTGGCGTGGCACAGCGCACCGGTGCGACGGTCTATTATGTGGAAATGGCCCCAGCGGGCGCGGGCACACCGATTTTTTCGCTGATGCCCGCCGCTGGTGACGTGGACATCATGATCACGGCGGAAATGATGGAGGCGGGGCGGTCGATCCTGCGCGGCTTTGTGACGCCAGATCGCACGACACTGATCACCTCAACCCACCGGGCGTTGGCGGTTTCAGAAAAGATGGTGCCGGGCGATGGCATCGCCTCCTCTGAGGAGGTGATGGCCGCCGCCGAAGTTGCCGCGCGCCGCCTGATCGCGGCCGATTTTGATACTTTGGCCGTCAAGGCAGGATCGGTCATCTCAGCAAGCCTCTTTGGCGCGCTGGCCGGGTCAGAAGCCCTGCCTTTCCCGCGGGAGGCGTTTGAAGCGGCCATCCGCAAGGGGGGCAAAGGAGTGGAACCCTCGCTCCGCGCCTTTGATGTTGGTTATAAGGCGGCGCAAGGCGGGATCGTGGCCCCCAGCAAAGCGGCGCCCAAACCCGCCATCTCCGCGCCGAAAGGCCCGAAAAAACTGCTGGCGGCTTGGGGGGAATTGCAGGCCCGCGCCGATCTTCTGCCGCAAGACGTGGCTGTCTTTGCCCGCGCCGGTTTGAAAAAGGTCACAGAGTTTCAAGATCTTGCTTATGGTCGCGCATATCTGGACCGGGTGCAGACCGTGCTGGCCCAAGACCGCGCCCCGTATGCCTTTACCCGCGAGGCCGCAAAATACATCGCCAATGCGATGGCCTATGACGACATCATCCGCGTCGCCGATGAAAAGACCCGTGCGGGTCGCATGACGCGGATCGCCGGCGAAATGGGCGCCAAGGACAAGCATGTGATGCAGGTGACGGAATTCCTGCATCCCCGCGCCGACGAATTGGTGTCGCTTCTCCCGGCCAAAATGGGCGCGCGGTGGGCGGCAAACAAGGACCGTATGGCGCTGGTGGATCGGCTGTTCAACAAGGGCCGCCGGTTGCGTACCGACAGTCTGCGCGGCTTTGCGATGCTGCACTTTCTTGGCGGGCTAAAAGGCTGGCGGCGACGCACCCTGCGTCATGCTGAGGAAATGGCCCATCTTGACCGCTGGCTGGCCCGCGCGATGGGCTATCTGCCAAAGAACTACGATCTCGCGGTCGAGGTTCTGCGCTGCCGCCGTCTGGTCAAAGGCTATTCCGACACCCATGCCCGGGGCCTGTCGAAATTTGACCGCGTGCTGACCGCGATTTCGCTGGTCGAGGGGCGCGAAGATGCAGCACTTTGGGCCGCCCGCCTGCGTGAAGCCGCATTGAAAGATGAAGAGGGTAAGGCGCTGGACGGCGCCATTGCGACGATCCGCAGTTTCGTCTGACCCAACCGGGGAACCGGGGGCGCTTCGCCCCCCGGACCCCCTGAGAGTATTTCCAAAGGCGCAAATGAAGGGCGCGGGCCCGTCTTATGGCTTGCGCCTTTTGAAATACGCTCAAGGGGTGAGGGCAAAGCCCGAGGGGGCGGAACGCCCCCTGTCGCCCGCAGGACAATGCCCTGCGGGTTGGGTGTTTTGAGTTAACGAATGCCCGCCTTGGCCAGACGCGGGAGGACTTCCTCGGCGAAATAGGGGAATTCCTTCAGGTAATCGACGAAGGAGAGCGTCGTGCCGGCAAAGCCCGCGTCATGCAGCGAGATGATGCCCGCCGCCACCTGATCGGGCGTGCCGATCAGCGGGAAGCCGCCGTGACCCAAGGCAAAGCCATAGCGGATCTGGGTCAACAGATCATGCGGGAACGACAGCGCATGGGCCAGTTGCAGCCGGATCAGGTTGTCGGTCGCTTCCCAATCGGCGTTCTCATCCACGATGTAATGCACCCAGTCGCGCGCCTCTTTCTCGGTCGGGCGGCAGACGACATGGCTGAAGGTCAGCACGCCGACCTTGCGGTTCTTGGCGGCGGCCTGTTGATGCAGGGCCGCGATTTCCTCCTTGGAGCGGGCAAGGTCGATGGCCGGGGTGAACAGGAAATTGGCGTTGTCGGTGGCAAACTCGCGTCCTTGCGGGCTGCCTGCGGCGTTCAGAACCGGGACCGAACCGCGGATCGGTGCAGGGTCACCTTTCAGGCCTTTGATGTTCTTGAAGTATTTTCCGTCCCAATCGAAATGCTCTTTCGAGGACCATGTTTTCTTGATGAGGTCATACCATTCCTGCGCATAGCCATAGCGGGTTTCATGGTCGTCCGGCAGGGCCATGCCAAGGGCTTCGTATTCGGGCTTGTTCCAGCCTGCCACGATGTTCAGACCAGCGCGGCCATGGCCGATCTGGTCGATGGTGGCGATCTGCTTGGCGATCACAACGGGGTGGTTTGCCGTGGTGTGGATGGTGGCGAAAACCGAGATATCCTTGGTCTGGGCCAGAAGGCCCGCCGCCCAAGTCATGGTTTCCAAAACGCCGCCATGGAAATCGGTCGGCCCGCCATAGCCAATCCAGCGCGCGATCGGCAGCATGAAATCAATGCCTGCCGTATCCAACAGTTTGGCCAGCGCAAGGTTGTTGTCCCACGAATTCACCCAGCGTTCCTTCGCTTGGGTGGGGGTCATCCCCGACGAGCAGTTTGTCGAAAAGGTGCCCAGCTTGAAGCCGCCGGAGAGCATCCGGTTCTGTGTCATGGTCAGTTCCCTGTTGGTTGGAGGTTTGATTATATTTTATGTTTGAAAGTCTATCTTAAAAACCCTTTGCGTCAACGGTTTTCCCAAGGCAGGTTGGCATCTGGCAAAGGATCGGCGCATGACGAAAAAAAACCTTCAAACTCAAATAAATGCGGCGGATACGTCTTTGGATCGGCGCTGGCACCTTGCCCAGTCGGGCACAGAGGTGGACACGACCGAGTTGGAGTTTGCCCTGATGCGGGCGTTTGAGGGATTCGGTCGCTGGCAGTCGGAATGTCTTGCGTCGGTCTGCGACCTTGCGGCGACGGGGCCGGAAAACGCCATGCTGCATATCATCCGGATGAATGATCGGCCGAAATCGCTCAAGGAAATCGCCCGGCTGATGAACCGCGATGATGTGCCCAATATCCAATACAGCCTTCGCAAGCTTTTGGGGGCGGGGCTGATCGTGCGGCAGGGTGCCGGGCGGTCGGGGGTGACCTATGATTGCACCGACGAGGGGCGCCGGGTGACAGACGACTATGCGATCTTGCGGCGCAAACTCTTGCTGGCCGAAATTGCCGACATGCCGGGCTTTGCCCAGAGACTGGCCGAGGCGGGGCGGACCCTGAGCCTGCTGTCGGGCGTCTATGAGGAGATCGCCCGCGTCGCCGCCACCCACCGGCGGGGGTGAGCGGGGTGGGCGGCGGAGGCCTTCGGCTCGCATGAAATCCAGGATTTCATGCTTGGATATTTAGACCAAGATAAAGGCCTTTGCGCAGCAGGTTTGACAGGGCCTTGTGCAGGGCTTGCACGCCCGTGTCGGTGGTGATGATGCCGGGCGACAGGCGCAGGGTTTGGCTGCGGTGATCGGTGGTGATGCCCATGCCGCGCAAGGTGGCGACGATCTCGCTGGCGGGGTGGCTGTCGGGCAGGCGCAGCATGACCGACCCGCCGCGCTTTGCCTCGGCCCGTGGTGTGACGGGGGGCAGCGCAAGGTCGTCGGCCATGGCAAAAAGCTGCGCGGTCAAGTGGCGGTTATGGGCAAGGATCGCCGCGTGGTCTTGGGCGGCGTGCCAATCCATGGCGGGAAGGCTGGCCAGGGCCGACAGGCACGACGGTGTGCCATTGTCAAAGCGGCGGATGTCGGGGGCATAAGAGAACCGGGTGATGTCCCAGTTGAAGGGGTTTTCTTGGCTGAACCAGCCGCGCAGTTCAGGGGTCAGGTGCGGGGTCAGGCGCGGGGAGACATAAAGGATGCCGGCGCCCGGTGTGCCGCACATCCATTTCAGGCTGGTCGTGACGGTAAAATCCACCTCGGGCGCGTTCACGTCAAAGGGGATCAGCCCGACGCCTTGGGTCACATCGACGCCGATCAGGCTGCCCATGCGGCGGCCATGGGCGACCATCGCGGGCAGGTTGATGCGGTGCGAGGTGGTGGAGGAGACCCAGGTCAGAAGTGCAAGCCCGACATCGGGCGTCCAGGCGTCGAGAAAGTCCTCATCGTCGACATGGGCGGCGCCTTGGCGGAAGGGCACGGTTTTCAGGGTGAAGCCGTATTTTTCCGCCATGCCGTTCAGAAGGAAGTGGTTTGACGGGAAGCAATCGGCGCCGACAAGGATTGTACGACCGTGCAGGTGCCCCTTGGGCAGGGATTGCAACAGGCTGTGGAAGGCCGAGGTGACGTTTTCAAAGGTGGTCACCGTGTTGAGGGCCGCATTCAGGATCGCGCGCCAGCGGTCGATGAAGCGGGCGCGCAGCGGCAGGACATAGCCCCATTGGCTGTCGTCTGCCTTGCCCCAGACCCCCGCGAAATCGTTCAGCGCGCGGGCAAGATCGGCGTCTTTGCCCGGATACATGCCGATGGAGTGGTAGAGAAAATATGCGTCGGTCATAGGGCCAATCCGGGGGCTGGGGTGTAGCGGGGTTTCAGCGCCGCGGGTGCGGCGGAGTGCAAGGCGGCAAGGGTGTGCAGCACGGCGTCGCGGCCGTGGAGGGCGAGCGCCTCAAACGGGCCACGCGGGAAGTTGAGGCCGAGTTTCATCGCGGTGTCGATGCCCTCGGCGGTCGTGCCCCCTTCGGACAACAGCCAATGCGCCTCGTTGATGAGGGTGGCCTCGATGCGAAGCGCGATCTGGGCGGCGTCGGCGGGGGCAGGGCCGGGCTGCGCGGGATGCAGGAAACCCTGACCGGACTTGCGCCCAAGATGGCCCTTGGCGACCTGCGCCTCCAGCGCGGGAAAGACGTGATAGCGCGGGTGGTGGCCCATGGCGGCGGACATGCCTTGCGTCGCGGCAAGGTTGATATCGGCCCCGATGAGGTCGATCAGCGACAGCGGACCAAGGCGATATCCGGCGGCCTGCATGGCGGCGTCAATGTCCGATGCCGTGCGACCTTCGCCCATGAGGGCCAGCGCCTCGCCGTAAAAGGGGCGCGCACAACGGTTGACGATGAAGCCGGGCCGGTCGGGGCAGTCAACGACAGTTTTTCCAGTTTTTTCAGATGCTTCTTTTGCAAACTTAACGTAGTTACTTAAGGTTTCATCGTGCCGGGCCAGTTCAATCAGCTTCATGGCGGTGGGCGGGTTGAAGAAATGCAGCGCCAGCACGCGTTCGGGATGCGTCAGGCCTTTGGCAATGTCGCGCACCGGGATCGAGGAGGTGTTGGTGGCAAGGATACAATCCGGACGAACGATGGGTTCAAGGCTGGCAAACAGCGCCTGCTTGGCGTCGAGCTTTTCGATGATCGCCTCGATCACCAGATCGCAGGGCGCAAAGTCTTGCAAGGTGGGGACGATGTGAAGGTTGGCCAAGGTGGCATCGCGGGCGGCTTCGGTCAGCTTGCCCGCGCTGACACGGGCTTGCAGCGCCTCGGCCATCCGGGTGCGGGCGTTGTCGCGGGCGGGGGCGTGGGCGTCGGTCGCGATGACCGGAAAGCCAGCCGCTGCGTAGACCTGTGCAATGCCAAGACCCATGGTGCCAAGGCCGATGATACCAATCGTCGTCATGCTCCGCGAAACTCCGGTTTGCGTTTTTCACGGAAGGCGCGGATGCCCTCGGCCTTGTCGGCGCTGTCGAGGAGCGCTTCAAACGCGGCGCGTTCCTGTGACAGTGCCAGGGCTTGCTCATCGCCCAGCACAAGCGCGGCTTTGGCGGCTTGCAGGGCGAGGGGCGCGCGTTTGCACATGCGTGCAATCAGCGCCTCGGCCTCGGGCAGGGCGGGGCCATCGGCCAGCCAGCCCGCGATGCCCCAGTCGTAAGCCTTTGCTGCATCAATGATTTCTCCGCCAAAGACCAGCCGTGTGGCGCGCGCGCGGCCTGCAAGGGCCAACAGCCGCTGCGCCCCGCCCGCGCCGGGGATGAGCCCGAGATTGGTTTCCGGCAGGCCCAGCTTGGCATCCGCCCCGAGCACGATCATATCGGCCATCAGGGCCAGTTCAAAACCGCCGCCAAGGGCAAAGCCGTCAACCGCGGCGATCAGCGGTTTCGGAAAGGCGCGAATGGCAGCCCAATGGGCCTTGCGCGGGTCGCTGGCGCCTTCGGCTGCGGTTTTGCCTTCAATCTCACCAATGTCGGCACCCGCGGCAAAGTTGCCATCCATGCCCGAAATCAGCGCAGCCCGGCAGGCGGGGTCTGCCGCCGCAGCCGTCAGGGCCGCCGCCACCGAAGAAAGCGCCGCGGTGTTCAGCGCGTTTTTCGCCTCGGGACGGTTCAGGGTGATTTTCACCCAAGCGCCCCGGTTTTCAATGATGACCTGTTCCATAGCGTCACTCTGCGGGCTTGCGACAAATTTTTCAAGACAGAAATTTCAAGCTTGAAATTGTTTTCCGCTGGTGCCAACCTCTGGTCAAACGCGCCTTTTGGAGGACGACCATGAAGATTCTCTGCCTAGGGGGCGGCCCCGCTGGATTGTATTTTGCCATCTCGATGAAGCTGCGGGACGCCAGCCATGACGTAACGGTGCTGGAGCGCAACAAGGCCAATGACACCTTTGGTTGGGGTGTGGTGCTGTCGGATGACGCGCTGGGGCGGATGCAGAAGAACGATCCGAAATCGACCGATGCGATCCGCAGCAATTTCGCCTATTGGGACGATATCGCCGTGGTGCGCGGGACCGAGCGCACGGTGTCCGGCGGCCATGGCTTTGCCGGGATCGGCCGCAAGGCGATGCTGGTTCTGCTGCAGGAACGCGCCCGCGAATTGGGCGTGAAGATGGAATTCCAGACCGAATTCAAGACGGCAGACGATTATCGCAAGGATTACGATCTGGTGGTGGCGACCGACGGCATCAACAGCCTTGTGCGCCGTGAATATGCCGATGTGTTCAAGCCCGATATTGACCAGCGGTTGGTGAAATTCATCTGGCTGGGCACGCATCAGAAGTTCGACGACGCCTTCACCTTCATTTTTGAAAAGACCGAATGGGGCTGGTTCTGGGCGCATGTCTACCAGTTCGATGACAACACCGCGACCTTCATCGTGGATTGCATGCCGGACACCTGGGATCGCGCCGGGTTCGAGACGATGACCAAGGAAGAAACCGTCGAGACCTGCCGCAAGATCTTTGAGAAGCACCTTGGCGGGCATGATCTGATGTCGAATGCGGCGCATTTGCGCGGATCTGCCGTCTGGATGCAGTTCCCCCGCGTGCTGTGCGAGCGCTGGTACAACGGCAATGTCGTCTTGATGGGCGATGCGGCAGCGACGGGGCATTATTCGATCGGATCGGGCAGCCGTCTGGCCTTTGACAGCGCGATTGCACTGGCCGATTACCTGCACTCTGAGCCGACGCTGGAAGGCGCCTTCCAGCGCTATCAGGACGAGCGGCGGATCGAGGTGTTGCGCCTGCAATCGGCGGCGCGCAACAGCCTTGAGTGGTTCGAGCAGGTGGAGCGGTATCTCGATATGCCGATGCCGCAGTTCGCCTATTCGCTGTTGACCCGCAGCCAGCGGATTTCCCATGAAAACCTGCGGCTGCGCGATCCGAATTGGCTGGCGGCCTCTGAGGATTGGTATCAGGCGGAGCAGGGCGGCAAGCCGGGGCGCAAGCCGATGTTCGCGCCGTTCCGCTTGCGGGATATGACCTTGAAGAACCGCATCGTGATGTCGCCGATGGCGCAGTACAAGGCGGTGGAGGGCTGCCCGACCGACTGGCATTTCAGCCATTACGCCGAACGCGCCAAGGGCGGGGCAGGGCTGATCTATACCGAGATGACCTGTGTCAGCGCCGAAGGCCGCATCACCCCCGGCTGCCCCGGCCTTTATGCGCCGGAACATGAGGCGGCGTGGAAGCGGCTTGCCGATTTCGTCCGTACTGAGACGACGGCCAAGCTCTGCATCCAGATCGGCCACTCCGGCCGCAAGGGCAGCACCTGTGTTCCGTGGGATGGCGGCATTGATGCGCCGCTGGCTGCGGGCAATTGGCCGACGATTGCGGCCAGTGCTATTGCCTACAAGCCCGCCAACGCCGCGCCAAAAGCGATGGACCGGGCTGATATGGACCGGGTGAAGGCCGATTTTGTTGCCGCGACCGAAATGGCGGCGCGGGCGGGCGTCGATATGATCGAGATGCACGCCGCACATGGCTATCTGCTGGCGACCTTCATCAGTCCGGTGACCAACAAGCGGACCGATGACTACGGCGGGTCCTTGGACAACCGCATGCGCTATCCGTTGGAGGTTTTCGCGGCGATGCGTGCCGTCTGGCCCGCGGCCAAGCCGATGTCGGTTCGTATCAGCGCGCATGACTGGATTGATGGCGGCGTTACCCCGGATGAGGCGGTGTCGATTGCCCGCATGTTCCGCGCCGCCGGGGCCGATATCATCGACGTCTCGTCAGGCCAGACCGATCCGGCCGAAAAGCCGATCTATGGCCGGATGTTCCAGACCCCGTTCAGCGACCGCATCAAGAACGAGGCGGGGATTGCGACGATGACCGTCGGCAATATCAGCGATTACGATCAGGTGAACGGCATTTTGATGGCGGGTCGGGCTGACCTTGTCTGTCTGGCGCGGATGCATCTGGCCGACCCCTATTGGACGTTGCATGCTGCGGTGGCGCAGGGCGACGAGGAATCAGAGTGGCCTGCGCCTTACAAAGGTGGGCGGGATTTGATGTTCCGCCTGCGCGAACGGCAACAGGAGCAACTTCGGGCATGACGATGCTGGGCAAACGGGTGCTGATTACCGGGGGTGGCTCGGGCGCAGGGGAAAACCTCGCGCTTGGCTTTGCCGCCCAAGGGGCCGAGGTGGTGATCGCAGGCAGGCGGCTCAATGCCTTGCAGGCGGTGGCGGCCAAGGGCACAGGCATCCGTTGCGTGGCGGGCGATGTGACGGATGAGGCATCGGTAAAGGGCATGTTTGCAGCGGCAGGGGCGGTGGATATCGTCATTGCCAATGCCGGGGCGGCCGACAGTTCGGTGATGGCGAAAACCTCGCTGGAGCAGTGGAACGCCATGCTGGCGGTGAACTTGACGGGGGTGTTCCTGACCTTCCGCGAAGGGCTCAACCAGTTTTCGGGCTGGGGGCGGCTGATTGCGGTGGCCTCGACCGCCGGATTGAAAGGCTATGCCAAGGTGACGCCCTATGCGGCGGCCAAGCATGGTGTGATCGGCATGTGCCGGTCTTTGGCGCTGGAAGTGGCGCGAAAGCCGGTGACGGTGAATGCGATCTGCCCCGGTTTTCTGGACACGCCGATGACGGACCATTCGGTACAGGTGATCGCCGAAAAGACCGGCAAATCGCTGGCCGAGGCGCGTGCCGCCTTGGAAGGGCTGAACCCGCAAAACCGTCTGTTCCAACCGTCGGAAGTCACCGCCGCCGCGCTGTTTTTGGCGGGGGCCGGGTCTGAGGGCATCAACGGCCAGACCATCACCATCGCGGGGGGCGAGGTATGAGCGATCTGTCCAAACGCCGGTTGAAGATGTGGATCCGCCTGTTGGGCGTCACCCGGTCCAGCGAAAGCACCTTGCGCGAATATCTGCGGCTGACCCATGACACCACTTTGCCGCGCTTTGACGTGATGGCCGCCCTTTATCGCCGGCGTGATGGCGTGACGATGAGCGAACTCAGCCGCATGCTTTTGGTGTCAAACGGCAATGCCACCGCGGTGGTGGACCGGTTGGAGGCAGATGGTATGGTGCGCCGCACGCCATCTGACACCGACCGCCGCACCGTCTATGTGGCGCTGACGCTCGAGGGCATTGCCGCCTTTGAGGCGATGGCCACGGGCCATGAGGCAGAAGTGGACAAGCTCTTTTCGGGCGTCACCGAGGCTGACCTCGACGCGCTGACCGAAATCCTGAAACGTATGGGGAAAGCATGACCCAAATGGCGGGCCTGAAGCCCCAACATTTCCTGTGGGACGCCAAGGACCGGATCGCGACGATCCGCCTGAACCGGCCCGACCGCAAAAACCCGCTGACCTTTGAAAGCTATGCCGAGCTGCGCGACACCTTCCGCGCGCTGGTCTATGCGGACGATATTGATGTAGTGATCTTTGCCTCCAACGGCGGAAATTTCTGCTCGGGCGGCGATGTGCATGACATCATCGGCCCGCTGGTCGGTATGGATATGAAGAACCTTCTCGCCTTCACCCGCATGACGGGCGATTTGGTGAAAGCGATGATCGGGTGCGGCAAACCGATCATTTCGGCGGTGGATGGGGTTTGCGTCGGCGCGGGTGCGATTGTCGCCATGGCCTCGGACTTGCGGATTGCCACGGCAGAGGCGAAGGCGGCGTTTCTCTTTACCCGCGTTGGCCTTGCGGGCTGCGACATGGGCGCCTGCGCTATCCTGCCACGGATCATCGGGCAGGGCCGGGCGGCCGAGCTGTTGTACACCGGCCGGGTGATGGGCGCTGAAGAAGGCGCCGCTTGGGGCTTTTGGAATGCCCTGCACGCGCCCGAAGCGCTGGAGGCCGAGGCGTGGAAACTGGCGTCCCGCATCGCCGCCGGGCCGACATTCGCGCATGGGATCACCAAGACCCAGCTCAATCAGGAATGGAACATGGGGTTGGAGCAGGCCATCGAGGCAGAGGCGCAGGCCCAAGCGATCTGCATGCAGACCCGCGACTTCGAACGCGCCTACCATGCCTTTGTGGCAAAGGAAAAACCGGTGTTTCAGGGGGATTGACGAATTTTCGACGAAAATTCGTGGGGGGCTGTCTGCCCCCCGTACCCCCCGAGAGTATTTTGAAAGGCGCAAGACCATGGCGGACCGATCTTTCCTGACCTGGCCCTTCTTTGAGGAGCGGCACCGCGCCCATGCCGAGGCGCTTGAGGCGTGGTGTGGCGCGCATTTGCCGGTGGATCACGGTGATGTGGACACGGCCTGCACGGGGTTGGTGGCCTCATTGGGGGCGGGTGGTTGGTTGCGGCCGACCGGAGCGGGCACGGGGGAGGCGTTGGACGTGCGTACGCTGTGCCTGACGCGGGAGACTTTGGCGCGCCATGATGGCTTGGCGGACTTTGCCTTTGCGATGCAGGGGCTTGGCATGGGGGCTGTCAGTCTTTTTGGCACCGACGAACAGCGGGCATGGCTGGCGCGCACCCGCGCGGGGCAGGCGATTTCCGGCTTTGCGCTGACCGAACCGGGGGCCGGGTCGGATGTGGCGCAGACCGCGACGACGGCGGTGCGCGGGCCGGGCGGCTGGGTCTTGAACGGAGAAAAGACCTATATCTCCAACGGTGGCATTGCAGATGTTTATGTCATCATCGCGCGCACGGGCGAGGCGCCAGGGGCCAAGGGGCTGTCCGCCTTTTTGCTGCCCGCCGATACCCCCGGCCTGACGGTGCTGGACCGGATCGAGGTGATGGCGCCGCATCCTTTGGCGCATCTGGGGTTGAAGGATGTGGTGCTGCCGGAAAGCGCCTTGATCGGCAAGGCCGGCGACGGGTTCAAGATTGCGATGTCGGTTTTGGATGTGTTCCGGTCGACGGTTGGCGCGGCGGCCTTGGGCTTTGCCCGCCGGGCGCTGGACGAGGCTTTGGCGCGGACAAGCCGCGTGCGGGCCGGCGGCGGGCGGCTGACCGATTATCAGATGGTGCAGGGCCATCTGGCGGATATGGCGTTGCAGATTGATGCGGCGGCCTTGCTGATTTACCGGGCGGCTTGGGTCAAGGATCAGGGGCAGGCGCGGATTTCCCGCGAGGCGGCGATGGCCAAGCTTTATGCCACCGAGGCTGCACAGAAGGTGATCGACATGGCTGTGCAATTGCATGGCGGCGATGGCGTGCGGCATGGTTTTGCGGTGGAGAGCCTTTACCGCGAAATCCGGGCGCTGCGGATTTACGAAGGGGCCAGCGACGTGCAGCGCGTGGTCATTGCGCGGAGCCTGTTGGGATGAGCTATACCCGCACCATTCAGATCGAATTCAACCACTGCGACCCGGCGGGCATCGTATTTTACCCGCGCTATTTCGAGATGACCAATTCGGTTGTTGAGAATTTCTTTGCCGATGAGGTGGGGCGCAGCTTTGCCCAGATGCACCGCGAGGGCATGCACAATGGCGTGCCGACCGTGCATATCGAGGCCGATTTCGTGGCGCCTTCGCGGCTGGGGGACAAGGTGGTGTTCACCTTGCGGGTTGTGAAGGTTGGCGGCAGCTCGGTCGGGGTGGAAATTACCGGGCGGATGGGGGAGGAGATGCGCCTGCGCGTCCGTCTGACCCTTGTCTGGATCGACACTATGAAAGCTGCGCGCTGGCCCGATGCCATGCGGGCGCGGCTTGAGGCACATCTGGAGACCGAAGCATGACCCATGAAATCCTGCACCCCAAACATTGGAAACCGGCGCGGGGCTATGCCAATGGCGTGGCCGCCGAGGGGCGGATGGTGTTCACCGGCGGTCTGATCGGCTGGAACGCGAATTGCGAATTCGAGACGGACGATTTCGTGGAACAGGTGGCGCAGGCGCTGCGCTCTATCGTTGAGGTTTTGGCCGAGGCGGGGGCAAAGCCCGAACATCTGGTGCGCCTGACCTGGTATGTCACCGACAAGAACGAATATCTGTCCAATCTCAAAGGTTTGGGCGTGGTTTATAAAGAGATCATCGGGCGTACCTATCCGGCCATGGCGCTGGTGCAGGTCGTGGCCTTGGTCGAGGATCGCGCCAAGGTGGAGATCGAGGCCACCGCCGTTATTCCGAAGTAACAAACGACCCTGGGAAAACCAGGGCGCCATCAGGGGAGGAATTGCCATGCTGGGACCGTCCGGCCATATCGACACGTTTACCCGCGACCGCCTGCCGCCCCCCGCCGAGTGGCCGGAGTTTCTGCTGGAGCGGTTTCAGTACCCCGATTACATCAACGCCGCCGTCGAACTGACGGATCGGATGGTGGAAAAGGGCTTTGGCGACCATACGGCGCTGATCGGCAATGGCCGGCTGCGGACCTATAAAGAGCTTGCTGATTGGACCAATCGGATCGCTCATGTTTTGGTCGAAGATTACGGCGTAAAGCCCGGAAATCGTGTGATGATCCGCTCTGCCAACAATCCGGCCATGGTGGCCTGCTGGCTGGCGGCGACCAAGGCGGGCGCGGTGGTGGTGAACACCATGCCGATGCTGCGCGCGGGCGAACTTGGCCAGATTGTCGACAAGGGCGAGATCGGTCTTGCGCTGTGCGATACGCGGCTGATGGATGAGATGGTGGCCTGCGCCAAACATTCAAAATACCTGCGGACGGTCGTCGGGTTCGATGGCACGGCGAACCATGATGCCGAGTTGGATCGGCTGGCTTTGGGCAAATCGGTACGCTTTACCGCCCCGCCCGTGGGCCGCGATGATGTTGCGCTGATCGGCTTTACCTCTGGCACCACGGGTGAACCGAAAGGCGCGATGGCCTTCCACCGTGATTTGCTGATCATCGCGGATGGTTATGCCAAGGAAGTGCTGGGCGTGACGCCTGACGATGTGTTTGTGGGCTCGCCCCCCTTGGCCTTTACTTTTGGTCTGGGTGGGCTTGCGGTGTTCCCATTGCGCTTTGGCGCGGCGGCAGCACTTTTGGAACAGGCCAGTCCGCCGAACATGATCGAGATCATTCAGACCCATAAGGCCACGGTGTGCTTTACCGCCCCCACGGCGTACCGGGTGATGCTGAAGGCGATGGATGAAGGGGCCGATCTGTCATCGCTGCGTGCGGCGGTTTCGGCAGGCGAAACCCTGCCCGCGCCGGTTTATGACGAATGGATGAGCAAGACCGGCAAGCCGATGCTGGATGGTATTGGCGCGACCGAGATGTTGCATATCTTCCTGACCAACCGCTTTGACGATCACCGCCCCGCCTGCACGGGCCGCCCGGTGACGGGCTACGAGGCGCGGATCGTTGATGAAAATATGGCCGAATTGCCGCGCGGGGAGGTTGGCCGTCTGGCGGTGCGCGGACCGACCGGGTGCCGTTATCTTGCCGATGCACGGCAGGCAAAATATGTCCGCGACGGCTGGAACCTGACGGGCGACAGTTTTTGGCAGGATGAGGAGGGGCGGTTCCACTTTGCCGCCCGGTCTGACGATATGATCATCTCGGCCGGCTACAACATCGCCGGGCCAGAGGTGGAGGCGGCCCTGCTGTCGCACCCGGATGTCGCCGAATGTGCGGTGATCGGCGCGCCGGATGAAGAGCGCGGCATGATCGTTGAGGCGCACGTCGTTCTGGCCGAGGGGCGGGTGGGCGATGCCTTGATGGTCAAGCTGCTGCAAGACCATGTGAAAATGACCATTGCGCCCTATAAATACCCCCGCAAGGTGGTCTTTGTGCAGGGCTTGCCCAAAACCCAGACCGGCAAGATCCAGCGCTTTAAGTTGAAGCAGTAGGCCCAAGGGGCGGTGCTAATGCACTGGCTGTCGGTCGCGGCGGATCGGCCAGCCGGGGCGCAACGCCAGGGTCAAGGGCACGGGCAGGCAGCGCACCGTCTGCACCAGACGATGCTCGCGGTAGCGCGGGTCTTGCAAAATGGCGGCGGGCAAAAGCGCGGGGTTGAACCGGGGGTCTTGGCGCTCCTCCACCTCGACCCGGTGCCAGCGCCCGCGGCGCGGCGCCGTTGGATCTGCTAGAAATTGTGCGCGCAGCACCGCCTCGCGCAGCTTGAGCCGCGCAATTTCAGCCCGGATTTCGGCCAGCTCATCGGCCAGAGCAAGGTTCAACATCACAATACCTTTTGAAAAGCACATACAATGCGCGCAGGATTTCCCCAGAAGGGTTAAAAAATCCTCCTGTGTTTGGGGGTGGATTGACGCAACGATGCGCGCTTTGGCCATATTGTCCCGTTGCCCCTGCGCGCGCGCTGTGGCAAGACGATCAGACGCTGACCCACTTGCCTAAAGGTATGCAGATGAGCCCCTATTCCGCCCGCCGCGTGATGATGGTTGACACGCAGGTTCGCCCGCATGACGTGACGAAGTTCCCGATCATCGAAGCCATGCTCGCGATCCCGCGCGAGGTCTATGTGCCAAGCGCCAAGCGCGAAGCGGCCTATATGGGCGAAAACTTGGGCTTGGGCGGCAATCGCGTGATGCTGGAGGCCCGGACGCTGGGCAAGATGCTGGATGCCTTGGACATTCAGCCCGGTGAGCGGGTTCTCGATCTGGGTTGCGGCCTTGGCTATTCCTCTGCGGTCATTTCCCGCATGGCAGGCACCGTGGTGGCGGTCGAAGACGACGAGAGCTTGGCCGCCGAGGCGAAAGCCGTGCTGGCGGCTGAATGCGTGGACAATGTCACCGTCGTGGCCGGACCTTTGTCGGCGGGCTGTGCCAAATCCGGTCCTTATGATGCCATCGCAGTGCAGGGTGGGGTCGAAACCCTGCCGCAGGCGCTGCTTGATCAATTGAAAGACGGTGGGCGTATCGCTGCCTTGTTCATGGATGGTCCCTTGGGCGCGATGAAGATCGGCCACAAGGCAGGTGGCAAGGTGGTGTGGCGGTTTGCCTTCAATGCCGCTGCGCCGGTCATTTCAGGTTTTGCGGCTCGACACGAATTCACTTTTTAGAATATGACTGCCGTCAGCCCCGTGTCCGATCTTATTTTCGTTGTGGATAAGTCAGGTTTGGGGCAGGGTTGGCAGGAAACAATATAGGCGACAATCATGCGGAAGTTCCTGAAACTTATGGGAGTTGTGGCGGGCGTGGCCCTGTCTGCTCCTGTTGCGCAGGCCGAAACACTCGCTGATGCGCTGGTGTCAGCCTACAAGACGTCGAACCTCTTGGATCAGAATCAGGCCGTGCTGCGGGCTGCGGATGAAGACGCCGCGATTGCGGTCGCCAATCTTCGCCCGGTGCTGAACTTTGTCGCAGCGGGCGGCTGGCGGCGGTATGATGGCACGGTCAGGCCGTTTGGCACGCCGATTAACTCGCAAAACTCCTCCAGTCTTGAGCTGTCGGCTCAGGTCGTGCTGTGGGCGGGTGGTCGCGGCAAACTGGCCGTTGAAACCGCGCGCGAGCAGGTCTTGGCCACCCGCGCCGCTTTGGTGAATGTCGAACAGCAGGTGCTGCTGTCGGCGGTGTCCGCCTATGTTGACGTCCAGTTGCAACAGGAAATCGTGGCGCTGCGGCAATCGAACGTCCGCGTTATCACGCAGGAAATGCGCGCGGCCAAAGACCGGTTTGACGTGGGCGAGGTGACGCAGACCGACGTCTCGCTGGCCGAAGCCGCTCTGGCTGCATCGAATGCCAATCTGGCGGCCGCGCAAGGCCAGCTGATGGTGGCGCGCGAGCGGTTCAAGGCCGTCATCGGCCATTACCCCGGCGATCTGGCCCGGCGCCCGGCGCCGCCGGCCCTGCCGAAGTCGCTGGAGGCGGCGAAGTCCATCGCGGAACGTGGCCATCCGGTGATCATTCAAAGCCAACATCAGGTAAGCGCCGCCGAGTTGGGCGTGAAAACCGCCGCCAAGAGCTTTGGGCCGGTGCTGTCGGGTTCGCTTAACCTGAGCAAGGACACCGAAACCGGCTATGCCTCGGTCGGGACCGGCCTGCAGCTGAGCCAGACGGTCTATTCCGGCGGCAAGAATGCGGCCAGCTATCGCCGCGCCATTGCGGGCAAGGATCAGGCCCAAGCCGGGCTGCTGCAAGCCGTGGTCGAGGTGAGCGAAGCTGTTGGTCAGTCTTGGGCGCAGCTGTCCGTTGCGCATGCCTCGATCGAAGCTGGGCGTCAGCAGGTCGACGCGTCGCAAAAGGCGTTTGAAGGCGTGCGTGAAGAGGCCAAACTGGGCGCGCGCACCACGCTGGATGTGCTGAATGCCGAGCAGGATCTGTTGTCGGCCCGCGCCTCGCGGCTGGAAGCCGAGGCGAACCGCTATGTCGGCGTCTATCAGGTCTTGTCCTCGATGGGCCAGTTGACGGCGGAAAAGCTGAACCTGGGCGTGCCGACCTTTGACCCCGAGGCCTATTACAATGCGGTCAAAGATGCTCCGGCGCACACGGCGCGCGGCAAGGCTTTGGACCGGATCTTGGAAAAGATTGCGGATTAACCTTTTGCAACATTTCCCAAGAAGGCCCGCCATAGAGCGGGCCTTTTTCTTGTGCGTTAGGGCCGGTCGGGTTAAGGTCTTGCCACCCCCGCAAGGGACTAGAACAGGTAGATGTTGCCATGTCAGACGCGTTGAACACCCTCGAAGTCGAAGATGTGCTGTCGTCCATCCGGCGACTCGTTTCAGATGACATCCGGCCCATGCTGCGTGTTCAGGATCTGGGCGACACCGAAGCAAACAAGCTTATGCTGACGCCGGCCTTGCGGGTTGTGCCGTCTGAGGCAGAGGCGCCGGAGCGGGGGCTTGAGGCTGTGGTCGCCGCGCTGAGCGCCGGGGTGGCGCAGCAGGATGCGGAATGGGAGCCTGAGACGGGCGATCTGTCGATGGCCGCCGAGGGCATCGCCGAGGTGGTCGAGGCGGGCATCTGGGAAGATGCGCCGGTGATCGAAGACTATGCCGCGCCGCTTGATTTCGTGTCCTCCCGCCGGACTTCCACGGACGATATGCCCGAGACGCAGGTCGAGGCGCAGCCATCCGAGGCCGCTGAACGCGCGGCAGACCAGCCTCTGCGCGGGTGGGCGCAATCGGCCGGGGCAGAGGACACGGATGCACCGCGCCCCGATCCGATGACCCGCACCCCGGAAGAACCTGACACGGGTTGGGCCGATGCCGCCGAGGCTGCGGTGTTGCAAGAGTTGCAGGGCTCCGCTGCGCAAGCTGCGTTTGATCCGCCCTATGGCAGCGATGAATTTGTCCTGAACGACAGCGATGCGCCGGAACTGCCCGTCGATGAGGCCATGCTGCGCGAGATTGTGCGTGACGTTCTGCGCGAAGAGTTGCAGGGCCGGTTGGGCGAACGGATCACCCGCAACATCCGCAAACTGGTGCGGGCCGAGATTGCGCGGGTGGTCGCCTCAGAAGATCTGATCTGACCGCGCTGACCAAACGGCGGGCAGACATGAAAAAAGCGCCCCGCGGGGCGCTTTTGCGTTTGGCCTGTGCTGAGTGGCGCAGGATCAGGCGGCTTCGGCCTGTTCCATCTCCATCGCATGGCGACGTTCGGATTCTTCGCGGCTCAGGGCCACGCTGGTGCGGACGCCTTTGGAGACAAACTCCATCAGGCCTTTGACCACACGCTCGTTCGGGTCGATCCCGGCGCAGGACAGCACTTCACGGCCATCGCGCGAGCGCGCCCAACGGGCGATCTGATCCGGCCCGTTGCCGTATTTTTTGTCGTCGGCGATGGCATCATCCAGCGCAGCCAACACCACAGCCGCAAAAAGCTTGCGGGCGCGCTGGCCTTGTTCAAAGTTAAATGCCGTGCTGTCGATGGAATCGAGCATGCTCGTGATCCTGTTCTTGCTCTTGTCTTTCTCGCGTTCCGTGCTTGTAACGCTTTCGTAACGATTCGGTCCCTCATCTTTCGAATAACAGCCATGCGCCCAGCGCATAGGTCGAAAAGACAGCTACCGTATCTAGTCTGCTTGCTTGCGACGGATCGGCCATATATAGGGGGCGTCCAATCTATTTCAACCTTTTGACAAGGTTTAGCCACAATGGCCAAGATCAACGGAAACGAACTGAAGCCCGGCACCATCATTGACCACGACGGTGGTCTTTGGGCAGCGGTGAAGGTCAACCACGTGAAACCCGGCAAGGGCGGGGCTTTTGCGCAAGCCGAACTGAAGAACCTGCGTGACGGCCGCAAGTTGAACGAGCGCTTCCGCTCGGAAGACAAGGTCGATCAGGTGGACCTTGAGATGAAGGACCAGCAGTTCCTTTATGAAACCGATGGCCGGTTGGTTTTCATGGACGCCGAAACCTACGAGCAGATCGAGTTGGACGCCGAGTTGTTGGGCGACCGCCGCCCGTTCTTGCAAGATGGCATGACCGTGTCGGTGCAGTATTACGGCGAAGAACCCTTGAACGTGAAGATCCCGCAAAAGGTGCAATGCCGCGTGGTCGAAACCGAACCGGTGCAGAACGGTCAGACCGCGTCCAAGTCCTATAAGCCTGCGGTTTTGGACAATGGCGTTCGCATCATGGTGCCGCCCTTCATCAACACCGATGAAGAGATCATCGTGCATACCGAATTGATGGAATATTCCGAACGCGTCTAACCGCGCGGGGATCAGAGTTTTGCATAACTCCGGTCCGGAAAATGGCACTGTTCCAAAGGTCGCCCAGTAGGGCGGCCTTTTTCATTCCTGCCAAAGCTGGGCAGATCCGGCCTGCATTGGCCCAAGCGCCTGATCCAGCCGCAGATAGGCCAGAGCCTTGCCCCCGGATTGGGTGAAAATCTGCCCGACGGCGCGGTCTTGCGCGGTGATCGGCGTGCCGATTGGGGCGGCGCCCTCAATGGCGACCTGAACCAACCCTTTGCGCAATTCGGTCTTGTGCTTCATGCGGGCGGTGACTTCTTGACCCACATAGCAGCCTTTGCGGAAATTCACGCCGTTCAGCCGCTCAAAGCCGTTTTCAAGAAGGTAGCTTTCGTTCGGGATCAACTCGATGCCGGTTTCCGGGATGATATGGGCGACACGGAGGGCGTCCCAGTCGATCAGGGGGGCGGTGCCATGCGCGCCATAGGCACGCCAGCCCAGACCTGCATGGCGGGGGTCGGGCAGGGCGCCTGCGGGTGCTTCGCCCAACCCGCGGGTAACAGCCAGATCCGTCGGGTTTATTTGCACATCCGCGCGCAGGCGATACATCGACAGACGCTGAACCGTGGCGGCGGCGACGGTGTCTTTGATGTCCAGCAGCCGCGCCGCGCCGGTATTCACCACAAAGAAATCAGCCAGATATTTGCCCTGCGGGGTCAGCAAGGCAGCCCAGACAAGCCCCGGCCCCTTGGCCAAGGGCAAAACGTCATTCGACACCAGACCCTGCAGGAACGGCAGCACATCCGCGCCGGACAGGGCAAACACGCGGCGGTCAGTGGCGGTTTCGCCCATCATTCAGCCCTCGATTTCAGTCTTTGAACTGCAATTGATATAGCCCGGCATAGATCCCGCCTTTGGCCAGAAGGGCTTCATGCGTGCCTTCTTCGGCCACGCGGCCCTGATCCATCACCAGAATATGGTCCGCCTCACGCACCGTGGCAAGGCGATGGGCGATGACCAGTGTCGTGCGGCCTTCGGCAGCGCGGGCCAAGGCCTCGGCGATGGCGGCTTCTGAGGCGGCGTCCAGCGCGCTGGTCGCCTCGTCCAGCAAAAGCACGGGCGCGTCTTGGGCCAGGGCGCGGGCAATCGCGACCCGCTGCTTCTGCCCGCCCGACAGGGCCGATCCGCGCGGGCCGACCGGGGTGTCGATGCCAAGCGGAAGGTTGGGCAGGAAATCGGTCACATGGGCCATGACAAGCGCAGCGTTCAGGCTTTCATTGTCGATGGCATGACCAAGCTCGACATTCTCGCGCAGGGTCTCATCAAAGAGGGCTGCGTCCTGTGTGACGCTGGCAAACATCCGGCGCTGGTCGGCAAGGGCAAGCGTGGCGCTGTCGATGCCGCCGATCTCGATCCGGCCCGAGGCCGGGTCCATCAGCCCGGTCAACAGCTGAAACACCGTCGATTTCCCCGCACCCGATGCGCCGACGATGGCCGTGGTTTGGCCCGCGCGGGCGGTGAAGCTGAGGCCGCGCAGCACCGGCTGGTCGCCGTGGGCAAAGGTGACATCGTCAAAGCGGATGTCTGGTGCGCCGGGGGCGGGCAGGGCCACGCTGTGCGCGGGCCGGTTCTGGGCGGGTGCGGTGTCCAGAAGGCGATAGATCCGCTCAAGGCTGGTGGCAGCCACCTGCCAGCTGCCGGACAGATCGCCCAAGCGCCGCATCGGTTGAAAGGTTAGCGACATGGCGGTGAAGAAGGACATGAATTCGCCCGTGGTCCGCGCCCCGCTGGCAATCTGCCCGCCGGCCATCACCAGCACGGCGAAAAAACCAAAACCCGTGACGAAATCCATCATCCCCGGCATCAGCGACCGTCCGGCGGTGATCTTTACCTCGGCCCGGCGGATCAGCCGCAACACGCGGTCGAACCGGCCAGCCTGATAGGCCTCCATCCGGTTCAACTTGACGGCCTGAATCCCGTGGAAGATTTCGTCCAGCCGCGTGGCCCGCAACCCGGCCTGGTCGCGCAGATGCACCGTCTTGCGCCGAATATAGCGCTGCACCACCAAGGACGGCAGGATCAACAGCGGCGCGCCAACAAGGGCGGCCAGCGTCCAGACCGGGTCGATGGACAGTGCCACGACAAAGAGAAAGATCAAGCTGAACAGATCGCGGCCAATCCCGGTGACAAGCGCGCTCCAGATCCCTTGCACGGCCATGGTGTCGCCCTGCACCCGTTCGATCAGCGCGCCGGGTGGGTTTTCCTGAAAGAAGCGGCCCTCAAGTGTCAGAAGGTGGCGCAGCAGGGTGGATTGCATGGCGGCGGCAACCCTTTGGGTTACCGCCGAAATCACTGTGCGCGAGGCGATGGTGGCAAGACCGCGGATGGCAAAGAGCCCAAAGATCGCCAGCCCCACCGGCCATAGTGCGGCTTGATCGCCCTTGGCGAAGACCTGATCGAACAGGGGTTCAATTGTCTTGGACAGCGCCCCCAAGGTCGCGCCTTCGATCAGCATCAACAGGAACGCCAAGCCGATCATCCAAGCTTGCGGGCGCAGGTAGGTCCGCCAAAAGCGGGCGACTGGGCGGGATTTCGGGGGGGATGCGTCGCTCAATCAGGGGCCTGTCGCGCGGGGAATGGGGCAGGGATCAGCCATAGCCGTGCTGCGCGCCCCTGTCCAGAAGGCGGGCGGCTCTCGGGCCAGTTCCCGCGCTTTGGTTGACGGCAGCAGACCGCAGGGTTAGCCCTTGATCCAACAGCCGAAAGGACGCGCGATGACCCTAGCCCACGGCCGCCCCTACCTTGCCATTCCGGGGCCATCGGTGGTGCCAGACCGCATTCAGCGCGCCATGCATCGATCGGCACCGAATATTTATGCGGGCGAATTGGTCGAGATGGCCGCCGCACTTTGGCCCGATCTGCGGGCGCTGGCTGGCACCACACAGAACGTTGCAAGCTATATCGGCAATGGCCATGCCCTGTGGGAGGCGGTGGATACGAACCTTTTCTCGCGCGGCGACAAGGTGCTTTTGCTGGCCTCGGGGCTTTTCGGTCTTGGTTGGGCCAATGCCTTGATGGGGGTTGGGGTAGAGGTTGAAATCATGGATTTCGGCCGGAGCGCCACCCCGGATATGGCCCGTGTGACCGATCGGCTTTTGGCCGACGATGGCCAGATCAAGGCCGTGCTGACCACCCATGTTGATACCGCGACTTCGGCGCGCACCGATATCGCGGCATTGCGTGCTGCGATGGATCGGGCGGGGCATGGCGCACTTTTGGGCGTTGATTGCATTGCCTCGATCGGATGCGACGAATTTCGTATGGATGATTGGGGCGTCGATGTTGCCTTTGCCGCCAGCCAAAAGGGGCTGATGCTGCCGCCGGGCATCGGCTTTGTCTGGTTTTCGGAAAAGGCGCGGGCGGCGGGGCGCAAGGCCGCGCTGCGGACCCCCTATTGGGATTGGACGGCGCGGGCGGATGGGCCAGAGTTTTGGCAGCACTGGCACGGCACGCCGCCGACCCATCATCTTTATGGCCTGCGCGAGGCCTTGGATATGATCTTGCACGACGAAGGTCTGCCGCAGGTCTGGGCGCGGCACGAGACATTGGCCCACGCTGTCTGGGCGGCCTTTGACGCGTGGGGGCAGGGCCATCCGCGCATCGGGTTGAATATGGCAGAGCCTGCAGCACGGGCGCGGGCGGTGACCGCGGCCCGGTTTGGCGCGCCGGATGCACAACGTTTGCGGATGTGGTGCGAAGAAAAGGCGGGCGTGACCTTGGGCATCGGGTTGGGCATGGCAACGCCGGACGATCCGCATTGCACGGGCTTTTTGCGCGTGGCCCATATGGGCCATGTCAACGCCCATATGAGTTTGGGTGTTCTGGCGGTGATGGAGGCAGGCTTGCAGGCCTTGGCCATTCCGCATGGGGCAGGCGCATTGGAGGCCGCAACCGCGGTGGTGGCAGGGGCATGAACACGCAAGTCAAACATCCGATCTGGGGCGTTGCCCTGATGCTGGGGGCCATGGCCGTCTTGCCCGGTATTGATGTGATCGCCAAAATTCTGGGCCGTGAGGGCGTGCCGGTGTTGCAGGTGGTCTGGGCGCGGCTTGCCCTGGGGGCGCTGCTGACTTTGCCCTTTGCGCTGCGCATCGCGGGGCCAAAGGGGTTATGGCCTGCGCGGCCGTGGTATCATCTGACCCGTGCTGCACTTTTGGTCGCGGCCACGGGCTGCTTTTTCCTGTCGCTGCACTGGTTGCCGATTGCCGATGCGCTGGCGATCTTTTTCGTGCAGCCGTTGATCGTCACGCTGCTGTCGGCCCTGATCCTGCGCGAGACGGTCGGCCCGCGCCGCCTGATCGCGGTGGCCGTGGGGTTCATCGGCACGCTTGTCATCATTCGCCCCGGATTGGCCGAAGTGAACCCCGGCTCGTGGCTGGCGCTGGGGGCTGGCGGCTTTTTGGCCTGCTATTTCGTGATGACTCGGGCCATTTCAGGCCAAGCCCATGCCATGGTCACCACCTTTCAGACCTCACTTCTGGGCGGTCTGATCCTGTCGGCGGTGATCTGGTGGGTTTGGGTGCCGCTCACCGTGACGCAGTGGGGGATGTTCGTCGCCCTGGCCTTTATCGCCACCTTTGGCCATCTGATGATCGTGCGGGCTTATGACCATGCCGAGGCGTCCTTGCTGGCACCTCTGGCCTATACCGAGATGGTCACCTCGGTGATCCTTGGCTGGATCTTCTTCAAGGATTTCCCGGATTTCTGGACCTTTGTCGGTGTCAGCATCCTGATTTCCTGCGCGCTTTATATCTCGATGCGGGAACGGGCGGCGGGCAGGCCGCCCGCCCCGGACTCGGTGGAACAGCCCTGAGCAAACAGCCCTAGGTCACGGCGCGTTCTTTGCCAACCAATCCTGCATCCATGTGATCTCGGCTTCTTGCGCGGCGATCACACCTTCGGCGAGTTTGCGCACCTCGGGGTCTTTGCCATGTTCAAGGACGATCTTGGCCATGGCAACGGCGCCTTGATGGTGCGGGATCATGCCGCGCACGAAATCCACATCGGCATCGCCGGAATATTCAATGGCCATGTTGTCATGCATGGCAGCGTTCGCCTCCATGAAGCCCATGGTCGAGGGCGATTCCATGCCCGTCATGCTGTGCCCGGCATGGGCATCGGGCGCGGTTTCGGCCTGTGCAAGACCGGCGGCGGCACAAAGGGTGGCGGCAAGTAGGGGAAGGCGGAACATTGGACACTCTCCTGGATGGGATGGTGCTATTGTCCTTCGTGCGGCCACAGAAGCAAATCACCCTTGGGTGAGGCACATCCGCGCACACAGGGCTTGCGTATCGGGGGCTTCACCTTGGCCGACGCCCTGCCTATTGTGGGAACAGGCGAGAAGGACAGTTTCATGGCACATGGCAGACGGCCCACGGTCGGCATCATTTCAAACTCGCATGTGATGAACGATCGCTATGCGGTGCATGGTGCGGGGCACATCAACTCTACCGCCGTGGCCGAGGTGGCCGGCTGCGTGCCGATCATTCTGCCCGCCGATCCAAGGCTGGTGCAGGTGGAGGAGTTGCTGGCGCTGTGCGATGGGTTCTTGCTGACCGGCGGGCGGCCGAATGTGCATCCTTCGGAATACGGCGAGGCGGAAACCCCGGCCCATGGTGAGTTTGACCGCAACCGCGATGCCATCACGCTGCCCCTGATCCGCGCTTGCGTCGAGCGTGGCCAGCCGTTTTTCGGGATCTGCCGGGGCTTTCAGGAGCTGAATGTCGCGATGGGGGGCAGTCTGCACCCCGAAATCCGCGAGCTGCCGGGCCGGATGAACCACCGCATGCCGCCTGAAGGCACGCTGGACGAAGTTTTTGCCCTGCGCCATCCGGTGCGCTTTACGCCGGGCGGGGTGTTCCATCGGCTTTTGGGCGCCGATGAGGTGATGACCAACACGCTGCATGGCCAAGGCATCGCGCGGGCAGGGAGCCGCATCGTGATCGAGGGCTATGCCCCGGATCAGACCCCGGAGGCGATCTATGTCGCCGATGCGCCGGGCTTTACCTTGGCCGTGCAATGGCACCCCGAATGGAATGCGGCGAATGATCCGGTGTCGCGGCCCCTGTTCAGCGCCTTTGGCGAGGCGGTAAAGGCTTGGTCCGGGCGGCATTAGCCGATTGCCCATTTAGAAATCAGTCCGGAACGTTGCACGTTTCCGGGGCATGGAACCAAAGACCGAAAGGCAGGTCGACAGGCATGAAACGCTCGCGCATTAACGCCATCATGCAGGCTGCGGATGAGATGATCCGCCACTACGGCTTTGTCCTGCCGCCCTTTGCCTCATGGACGCCCGAAGAATTTCGCGCCAACAAAACCCGCGCCGCGCGGGTGATTTCGGGGCGCTGCGGTTGGGATATCACCGATTATGGGCAGGGCCGGTTTGATGAGCTGGGCCTGTTCCTGTTCACCTTGCGCAATGGGCTTTTGTCGGATCTGCAACGCGGCGGTGGCATGTGCTATGCCGAGAAGTTGCTGATTTCTCGTCAGGATCAGCTTTCGCCCATGCACACCCATGTCATCAAGGCCGAAGACATCATCAATCGCGGCGGGGCGACGCTGGTGGTCGAGCTTTTCGGGTCGGATGACCGCGGCGGTTTTGCACCCGACCGCGGCGGGATGGTACGCTGTGACGGGATCGACCGCGCCTTTGCCCCCGGTGATAAGCTGCGCCTTGCGCCGGGAGAAAGCGTCACCTTGATGCCGGGCGACTGGCATGCGTTTTGGGGTGAGGGTGGCGATGTGCTGATCGGCGAAGTCTCTACCGTGAATGACGATGAGACGGACAACGTGTTCCGCGAACCGATAGGTCGCTTTGCCGAGATTGACGAAGACGAAGCCCCGCTGCACCTGTTGGTCAGCGACTACCGCAACTTGTTGGCCTGAGACTGCTCTTTGAGATTGTTCTTGTCGGCATCCAAGCGGGCGAGGTGATACCCACAAATGAAAAAGGGCGGCCCCAAAGGCCGCCCTTTATTGTTCTCAGCCCATCGATCAGTTCGACGGGCAAACCCCGTTGACCAGCGGCACCGTGCAGGTGGAGGCGGGCGCGGTTGCCGCAGGGGCCGGCGCGGTGGGCGTCACGGCCGGAGCGACCGTCGTCGTCGCAGCGGGCGCAACCACAGGTGCAACCGCTTGCGGCACCACCAGCGGCACCACGGGGGCGGCCGTCGTGGTCGCAGTGGTCGTCGTCGCCGTCGCGGTTGCGGCGGGGGCTGCGACCGTCGGGGTTGCGGCGGTGACCAGCGGGGCCGCACCGGTTGCAGCCGGTGCCACCGTTGTGGTGACCGGGGCTGCGGCGGCAGGGGCCACAGCGGGGGCCGCGGCAACCACCGGCGTTGGGGCAGGGGTCTCTACCTTGGGCGTCTCCGCCGCTTTCTTCTTCGGCTGCGGCGGGGGCAGGGTCAGGCCGTGCGGCATCGACCCATCGGCATTCAGAACCACCACCTTGGTGCCATCCGGCACCCGGTCAAAGAGATCCATCACGTCTTGGTTGATCATGCGAATACAGCCCGACGAGGCGTTCTTGCCGATCGAATTCCATTCCGGCGTGCCGTGGATGCGATAGCCGTAATCAACCCCATTGGTCGTCAGATAAAGCGCCCGCGCGCCGAGTGGGTTTTCCAGCCCGCCGGGCTGACCCTTCTCCCATTTCGCAAGCTCGGGTTTGCGCTCGATCATCTCTTTCGGCGGCGTCCAAGTCGGCCAGGTCTTGCGCCCGGTGATCAGCGCCTCACCCGACCATTGGAACCCAGCCCGGCCAACGGCAATGCCATAACGCACGGCCTTGTTCTTGCCGGTGACAAGATAAAGATGCCGGGCTGCAGGGTTGATGATGATGGTGCCAGCAGGCTGGTCGGTCTCATAGGCGACGGTCTGGCGCTGGAACTCTTGCGGCACCTTTTCGACCGGAACGGCGGGCACGGTGAATTGCGGGTCTGCCTTGGCCGAATAAACCCCCGCGATCAGCGTGGCGTCCTTGGGCAAATCGGCGGTCTTGACGGCAGCAGCGTTGGTCGCGGTGCCCGTGCCTCCGGTCAAGGCCGGATCCATGACGCAAGCGCCAAGCGAAAATGAAAGCGCCGTGGCGGCAAGCAGGCGGAAGGCAAGGTGGGTCATATGCTGGTCCATGCGAATCTTGGCCATGGCAATGGCAAATAAGGTCCAATTACGCTTAGCCGAGGGGCTTTGTCGCGTCAAAGCCCCTCACGCTCACGCAATGGTGAACACCACAAGGGGGGTGTGGCCGCCTTACAGGGTGGTGCGCAGGTGCCAAAGTTCGGGGAACAGCTCCACTTCCAGCATCCGGCGCAGATAGTTCACCCCCGAGGTGCCCCCCGTGCCGCGCTTGAAGCCGATCACACGCTCCACCGTGGTGACATGGTTGAACCGCCAACGGCGGAAGTAATCTTCGAAATCCACCAGCTTTTCGGCAAGCTCATAGGCTTCCCAATATTTCAGCGGCTCGCGGTAGACCAATTCCCAGACGGCCCGCACCCCGTCATGGGGAACCCAAGGCTGGCGCAGATCGCGCGTCAGAACATCGGCCGGCACCGGAAGACCTGCCCGGGCCAGATGACGCAAAGCCTCGTCATAAAGCGAGGGACGAGCGAGTTCGGCCTCCAGCTTTTCGGTCAGATCGGGGCGATGGGCATGCGGTTTCAGCATGGCCAGATTGCGGTTGCCGACCGCATATTCGATCAACCGATATTGCCAAGACTGGAACCCCGACGATTGTCCCAACCCCTCGCGGAAGGTGGTGTAATCGGCCGGGGTCATCGTGCGCAGCACATCCCAAGCATTGTTCAACTGTTCAAAGATGCGGGAAATTCGGGCCAGCATCTTGAAGGCCTCGCGGGCGCGATCCTCGGCCACGGCGCGGCGCGCAGCGTCCAGTTCGTGCAAGGCCAGCTTCATCCAAAGCTCTGAGGTCTGGTGCTGGATGATGAACAACATCTCATCATGCGCGCCGGTCAGAAGGTGCTGGCTCGTCAGGATGCGGTCGATCTGCAGATAGTCGCCATAGGACATGCGGCCGTCAAAGGACATCTGCGCGCCATCGCCTGCGGGATCATAGGTGGTCATGGGTCTCTCCGTTGAAAAGATGGGGGGGGCGTCAGGCGACGCGGGCCATCCGGTTCAACACGGAAAGATTGCCGAGAGTGCGCCACAAGCAGGTCCAGCCAGAGGGGCGGCACAGTGGGTTGGTCGCGGCTTTTATCTTGGTAAAAATACTCCCACCGGAGGCTCTGCCGGCAATTCCGGGGGCCTCGGGCGGGCGTATTTGAGCCAAGATGAAATTCATCGTCTCAGGTGACCTTTTTGCGCGTCTTGAATTCGGGCGTGTCCCAAAGCGACTTTGCCATAATCTCGGCCAAGACGTCTACGGCAGCGGCGACATCCGCGTCAGAGGTGTAAAGTGGGGTAAAGCCAAAGCGGATGATGTCAGGGGCGCGGAAATCGCCGATCACGCCTTTGGAGATCAGGGCCTGCATGATGGCGTAGCCTTCGGGGTGGCGGAACGACACTTGGCTGCCGCGCAGGGCATGGTCACGCGGGGTGGCGAGGGTCAGGGTGGGGCAGGTCGCCTCGACCCCTTTGATGAACTGATCGGTCAGGGCGAGCGAACGGGCGCGCAGAGCGGCCATGTCGACGCTGTCCCAGATGTCGAGCGACGCCTCTAGTGCTGCCAGTTGCAGGATGGGGGGCGTGCCGACGCGCATGCGCTCCGCGCCGCGGGCCGGGCGATAGTCGAGATCAAAGGCGAAGGGGGCGTCGTGGCCTTGCCAGCCCGACAGCGCGGGGCGGGCGGCCGCCTGATGGCGGGGTGCGACATAGATGAAGGCTGGGCCGCCGGGGCCGGAGTTCAGGTATTTGTAGGTGCAGCCGCAGGCGAAGTCAGCGCCCGCTTTGGCCAGTTCCACCGGGAAGGCGCCCGCCGAATGGGCCAGATCCCAAATGGTCAATGCGCCTTTGTCATGGGCGCGTTTGGTGATGGCGGCCATGTCGTGTTTGCGACCGGTGCGGTAATCGACCTCGGTGATCATGGTGACGGCCACGGTCTCGTCGATGGCGTCCAGCACCTCTTCGGGGGCCACGATCTTGAGCGTATAGCCATCGCCCAGCGTGCGGCAGAGGCCTTGAGCCATATACAGGTCGGACGGGAAGTTCCCGCTGTCGCTGAGAATAACCTTGCGCGGTTTGTTCATTTCCAAGGCCGAGGCCAGCGCCTGATAGACTTTGATCGACAGCGTGTCGCCCATCGCCACCGACTCCGGTTCCGCCCCGATCAGCCGGGCGATCCGGTTGCCGACATTCATCGGCTTGTCCATCCAACCGGCCTTGTTCCAGCCGGTGATGAGCATCTCGCCCCATTCATCCGTGACCGTTTTGGTCACCCGGTCCACCGCTGCGCGTGGCAAGGGACCAAGGGAATTGCCGTCCAGATAAATCATGCCTTCGGGCAGGTGGAACATCGCGCGGGTTTTGGTGAAATCGGTCATCTCTGGCTCCGGGGGCTGCGCGGCAAACGTGGCATTGCGCTCTTTTGGATGCAATAGCCGCTGTGACATAAGTTTCAAGCTTGAAATTTGTGGACGGTCGCATACGGAATAAGCTGTGTCGTATTTAGGGTGAAATGGGGCAAAAGCGGTTGCATGTCCCCGGGTCATCGGCATTATGCCTGCGCAGAATATCGGGGGAGGCACAGGTGCAGGCTTTGGCTGCGAAATGGCTGGACTGGCCGCCAGTCTGGACGCTGGGCGGTCTGGTGCTGATCTGGGCCTTGTCGTGGATTCCGCTGCCTGTGGGGTTCGGGGCGCTGGGGCCGGGTTTGGCGGTGGCCTCTTTGGTCTTGGGCGTCTGGCTGATGGTCAAAGCCTTTTTGCGGATGCGGGCCTTGGCGACCACGGTGAACCCGCGCGGCACGCCTGCGGTCTTGGTGACTGACGGGGTTTTCGCGATATCGCGCAATCCGATCTATTTGGGCGACAGCCTGGTGCTTTTGGCGGCAGCGTTTTGGGCTGATACGGTCTTGGGGCTCTTGGTGGTTGCGGGCTTTGTCTGGGTGGTGACCGACCGGTTCATCGCGGTAGAGGAAGACCGGCTGGCTGATATTTTCGGCGAGCAGGCGGCGGAATGGTTTGTGCGCGTTCGGCGTTGGGTATGACGGCGTTGGTGTTGGAATAACAGGAAACGGGGGCGGAAAACGCGCCCGGAAATGGGGGAAAGTCTGTGAAAATCGGGGCTTTGAAGGAAATCTTCGAAGGCGAGAACCGGGTGGCGATGACGCCTGAGTCTGCGCTTCAACTGGTCAAGCTGGGGCATACGGCCTGTATCGAGACGGGGGCTGGGGCGAAGGCCGGGTTCTCCGATGCGGCCTATGCGGCGGCGGGGGTGGAGGTGTTGAAAACCGCCGCTGCCGTGGTCAAGGCGGCCGATGTGTTGGTCAAGGTGCGGGGGCCCGAGGCGAAAGAGGCCAAGGCGCTGCGCGAGGGGCAGACCCTGATTTCCTTCTTCTGGCCGGCGCAGAACGCCGAGCTGCTGGAGACGGTGAAGGACCGCGGCGCGACTGTCGTTGCGATGGATATGGTGCCGCGGATTTCCCGCGCGCAGAAGATGGACGCGTTGTCGTCAATGGCGAACATCGCCGGCTACCGCGCGGTGATCGAGGCGGGCAATAACTTTGGCCGCTTCTTCACCGGCCAAGTGACGGCCGCGGGCAAGGTGCCGCCGGCACGCGTGCTGATCGTGGGCGCAGGTGTTGCGGGGCTTGCCGCCATCGGCACCTCGACCAGCCTTGGCGCGATCACGCTGGCCTTTGACGTCCGCCCCGAAGTGGCCGAACAGATCGAATCGATGGGGGCAGAGTTTGTCTACCTCGATTTTTCCGAGAAGGCGCAGGATGGTGCGGCGACGGGGGGCTATGCAGCCCCATCTTCGCCGGAGTTCCGCGAAGCGCAACTGAAGAAGTTCCGCGAGCTGGCCCCGTCGGTGGACATCGTCATCACGACGGCACTGATCCCCGGACGGCCCGCGCCCAAGCTTTGGACCGAAGATATGGTCCAGATGATGAAGCCCGGATCGGTTATCGTTGACCTTGCGGCGGAACGTGGCGGCAACTGTGATCTGACGGTGCCGGACCAGAAGATCGTCACCGAAAATGGCGTGACGATTGTTGGCTACACCGATTTCCCGAGCCGGATGGCCGCGCAGGCCTCGACGCTTTATTCCAACAATATCCGTCATATGCTGACCGATCTTACGCCGAAGAAAGACGGCGTGATCGTCCATAACATGGAAGATGATGTGATCCGCGGTGCTACCGTGGCGCATGCAGGTGCCATCACCTTCCCGCCGCCGCCGCCGAAAATCGCGGCGATTGCAGCGCAAAAACCGAAGGAAAAGGTCAAAGAGCTGACGCCGGCAGAAAAGCGCGCGGCCGAGACGGCGGCCTTCAAGGCCGAAACTCGCAATCAGGTCACGCTTTTGACGGTGGGCGGGGCGCTGATCCTGCTGGCTGGTCTTTTCGCGCCTGCGTCCTTCATGTCGCACTTCATCGTCTTTGTGCTGTCCTGTTTTGTGGGCTTCCAGGTGATCTGGAATGTTTCGCACAGCTTGCACACGCCTTTGATGGCGGTGACCAACGCGATTTCCTCGATCATCATCCTTGGCGCGCTGATGCAGATCGGCTCGGGCAACTGGTTGGTGGTTATCCTTGCGGCACTGTCGGTCTTCATGGCGGGGATCAACATTTTCGGGGGCTTTATGGTCACCCGGCGCATGCTCGCCATGTTCCAAAAGTCGTAAGGAGGCCGGAATGGAATACGGATTTACCACGGCGGCCTATGTGGTTGCGGCAGTTCTGTTCATCCTCTCGCTGGGGGGATTGAGCGGGCAAGAAAGCGCCAAGCGCGCGGTTTGGTATGGCATCACCGGCATGGCGCTGGCGATTGTGGCGACGATCTATGGCCCCGGCGCGGGCAATTGGATGATCTCGCTGGTGATGATCGCCGTTGGCGGCGCGATTGGCTGGGTGGTGGCGCAGCGTGTGCAGATGACGGAAATGCCGCAGCTGGTTGCCGCGATGCACAGCCTTGTCGGTCTGGCAGCTGTCTTCATCGGCTATAACACCGAGATTGAAATGGCCGGGATTGCGGCCTTGCAGGCGGCTGGCGATGCGGACGCTTTGCAGGCTTTGTCAGGCTTTGCCCACAAGATCGCGGCAAAATCGGCCAGCGAGATTGCGGTTTTGAAGGTGGAAACCTTCCTTGGCGTCTTTATCGGGGCGGTGACCTTTACCGGCTCGGTGATTGCCTATGGCAAGCTGGCGGGCAAGGTTGACGGCAAGGCGAAAAAGCTGCCGGGCGGCCATGTGTTGAATGCGGCGGCGGCGGCGATTTCGTTGATCCTCTTGGTCATGTATTTCAACGGCGCAGGCACTTGGGCGCTGGTGGTGATGACCCTTGCCGCCTTCTTCATCGGCTATCACCTGATCATGGGGATCGGTGGGGCAGACATGCCCGTCGTGGTCTCGATGCTGAACAGCTATTCCGGCTGGGCGGCGGCGGCCCTGGGCTTCACCCTGGAAAACGTCACCCTGATCATCAC
>CALBSG010000114.1 GCA_937927675.1 uncultured Paracoccaceae bacterium
AGGGGTCCTTCATCGAACGGTTCTGCGGGAACAGCACCGCCAGACCGATTGTCTTCGACAGTTCCGGCTCCAACTCGCGCGCCTGATCACCTGTCAGCCGGGTATGGGCAAATCCGAAACGTTCCAGAATCTCGATATGGTCGCGGTCAGCGCGATATTCCGCCTCGTCGGTGTACAGCGAAAGGCAGCCCTCGGCGCTGATCTGGTCCGACAAACCGGTTTCGGCCAAAAGTGCCAGCGTGTCATCCAAGGACCGGGCACAAAGCGCCGCGCCCTGCGCCTCTAGCGCCCGCAGTTTTGATGGGCGGGCGGCGGCAATAAAGCGTAGAAACCACGGCACAAGGCGCGGCATGTAACCGGGCCGCACCCGCACGGGGCCTTCGGGATCCAGCATCCAACCGGGGATCTGTTTCCAGACCTGCGGCCGCGAGGCGGGCATGAATTCAGTGACGGCGATCGACGCCATATTTCCGAATGAGGCCCCCATGCCGGGGGCCTTGCGGTCAACCAAGACGGCTTGGCGACCGCGTTTTTGCAGGTCATGGGCAATTGCGGTGCCGATGATTCCTGCGCCGACAACAACCGTGACCATGGACTTACTTCCAGTTGATGATGGGCTGCATCGCCGCCGCAAACTCTGCCTTTTCAGCGTCGGTCAGCGGGCCAAACGGCATGCGGCATTCGCCAACCGGATTGCCCTGCAGCTCGCAGCCGAACTTCAGCTTTTGCACGAACTTGCCGGATTCCAGCACGTTCATCGCGGGCCAGATTGCGGTCATGATGTCCTTGGCACGGGCATGGTCGCCCTTGCGGAAGGCGGCATCCATTTCGCAAACCGGTTTGGCCATGCAGTTGGCCGGGCCACAGATCCAGCTGTCAGCGCCCCAGTGCATGAAATCCCATGCGATGTCATCAGAGCCCGACACCAACTGAATCCGGCCCGCGTAACGGGTGGAAATACCGATGGCGCGCTGCATGACGCCCGAGGATTCCTTGATGCCGATGATGCGCGGATTGTCTGCCAGCGCATCCAGCGCCTCATATTCAATCTCCACGCCATCCTTGCCGGGATACGAGTACAGAACGATGTTCATATCGGTCGCGGCGATCACGGCATTGAAATGTGCAATGATCTCGGCCTGCGTCGGCTTGGTATAGAACGGCACGGCCAGCAGAACAGCATCATAGCCCATCGCCTTGGCGCGCAGCGTGTTGGCAATCACGCCAGCGGTCGAGGGCGCGTTGGTGCCAGCGATCAGAATCTCGCCGGGTTTGGCGAAATTCTTGACGAATTGCAGAACCTGATCCCGCTCATCATCCGACATCAGGTTATATTCGCCCGAAGACCCGCAGGGCACCCAGCCCGACACCCCGGCCGCACGCAGCGCGGTCAGGTGTTTTTCAAAAGCAACGAAATCAATCGCGCCCTTGGCGTCATAGGGGGTGACAAGCGCGGGCATTACGCCTTGCAGTTTCAGCATGGGAAGACCTTTCAGATCGGGCCGCAGCGGGCAGAGTCAGACGGCAATGGATTTGCGGCAATCTTGCCGACACAGTGCCGACAAGTCAATTGAAGAATGTTCCGTGTCGACACGCTGCACCGCAATCGCTAACCATGCAGCAAAGCATCCGGGGGCGTGAAAGATGGACATGGAAAGCGACGTCAAACGCACCAAGGGCACGGGCGCACGCTTTGCCTACGAAACGCTGCGCGATGAGATCCTGTCGCTGGCGCTCGCCCCCGGTCAGCTTTTGGACGAAACCACCTTTGCCGAGCGATTCGGCATGTCGCGCTCGCCCGTGCGCGAGGCGTTTATCCGGCTGGCAGGTGATGGGCTGGTGGTGACGCTTGCCAACCGTTCGACCATCGTCGCGCCAATCGATGTGCAAAGCTTCCCGAAATATGTCGAGGCATTGGACATTGCCCAGCGCATGAACACCCGACTGGCCGCCGAACTGCGCACCGAAGCCGATCTGATCCGTATCGCCAAAGCCCAAGAGGTCTTTGTGCAGGCAACCCATGGCGGCAATCATCTGGCCATGTCAGAGGCCAACAAGATGTTTCACATGGCCATCGCCGAGGCGGGCCGAAACCCCTATCTGGCCGGATTTTACGAGCGTCTGCTGGATCAGGGCCGCCGCATGTTGCATCTGCACTTCGATTATCTCGAGCGCACACACGATGGCCATCTTTTGACCGACGATCACGTTGCGATGCTGGAAGCAATCCGCGCCCGCGACATCGAGCGCGCCGATGCGCTGGCCCATGCCCATACTCGGCAATTCCGCGACAACTTCATCCGCTTCATGCAGGAAAACTATGCTCAGGCCATGCCTTTGGGCGCGCCGACAAAGCTGCGCTGAAAGGAAGCAAGTGATGGGGGTAATTTGGTCGGAGCGAGAGGATTCGAACCTCCGACCCCCTGCTCCCGAAGCAGGTGCGCTACCAGACTGCGCTACGCTCCGACCGTGAGGCGCGGGTTAAACCGTTCCGCTGGGATTGGCAAGCGGATTCCCGGTCATTCTGAACTGCGGCGCAGCAGAAGGCTGATCCGCGGCATCAGCCCGGTTTCAGCGCGCGACTTGTTCGAGAGCACCGGGCTGTTTTTCGACACTTTCGGCGTGCCTTCCCGCAGCACGATATACACGCCCGATGCGATGATGACGGCGGTGCCGATCATGGTCCAGCTGTCGATGCTTTCGTTGAAGAACAGCGTGCCGTAAATCGCGGCCCAGATGATCTGCGAATATTGCATCGGCGCCACGATGACCGCAGGCGCCGTGCGATAGGCCGCGATGGTCAGCATGGCCGCGACAAAGGCCAGCCCTGCGATCACGCCCGCCAGTGCCAGATGCTCCACCGGCATGGGGCGATAGACAAAGGGCAAGATCGCCCCCATCAGGATGACCGTCGCGATCATCGGGTAAAGCATCAGCACCGCCGACCGTTCCGCCGTGCCAATCTTGCGCACGATGACCGAGTTCAATGCCCCGCTGAAGGCTGCACAAAGCCCGACCAGATGGCCCAGTTGCATTTCGGCCTGACCGGGACGCAAAACGATCATCACACCGATCAGACCCACCAGCACCGCAAGGCCGCGGCGGATACCCACATGTTCGCCCAGCATCGGGATCGACAGAACCGTGATAAGCAACGGCATCGCGAAGAAAATCGCATAGGTCTGCGCCAAGGGCAGCACCGAAAAGGCATAAAAGGCCGCAGCCCCCGTCGTCACCGTGGTCAACGCACGGGTCAACGACCACCACGGGTGGCGCGCGATCAGATTGCCGTCGGTGCGGTCCGACAACAGCATGATCGTGACCAAGGGAAAGCCCAAAAGGGCTGAAAAGAACAGGATCTGAAACGGCGAATAATACGCGCCCAGCACTTTGATCACCACGTCATGCGTGGCGTAAATGCCAAAGGCGACAAGCGCCACAAGCGCGCCTTTCAGGTTCGGTCCCATGAGGTGTTCCTTCGCGGCCAGATCCGGCCGATGTTAGCGCTGTCTTCTTGCAGAAAGCCCCGGCGGTCAAGTCTGGGCGCGGGCGGTCTTGGGCTGATAGGCAAGAATGAACAGCCCCGCCGCGATGATCAGCGCCAGCCCGGCGATCAAGGGCAGGGTCAGCGCCTCGTCAAACAGCAATGTGCCCAGAATTGCCGCCCAAAGGATTTGCGAATATTGCATCGGCGCCACAACGATGGCGGGCGCATTGCGATAGGCGGCAATGATAAAAAGGCCACCGGCAAACAGTTCGGCCCCCATCAGGGTGGTCAGAACCCAATCCTGCAACGGCATCGCAACCCAAACCATGGGCATCGCCAAACCAAGGGCCATAAGCTGCGCCGCGGCAGGATAAAGCATCAAGACACCCGGTGATTCCACAGCCCCGGTCTTGCGCAAGATGACATAGTTCACCGCGCCCAAAGCAGCGGCGACAAATGCCGCCAGATGGCCAAGACCAAAGACCGTGCCTGATACGGGTTGCAGCGCGATCAACACACCGCAAAACCCCGCCACAATCGCCAGACTGCGGGCCATGTCCATCGGTTCACCCAGCATAGGCACGGCAAGGGCTGCGATCATCAGCGGCATCAGAAAGAAGACGGCATAGCATTGCGCCAAGGGCAGCACCGAAAAGGCATAGGCGCCGATGGTGGCATTCAGCAAACTGATAACCACCCGCAGCACGGTCCAGCCCGGCAAGACCGGCCGCAGCCCGCCCTGTGGCACAACGCGCATCTGCACAAGGATCAGCGGCACAAACACCAACCCGGCACAAAACAAAATCTGCATCGGGCTGTAGATCGGACCAAGGTATTTGATGGTTACGTCATAGAGGCAGTAAAGCCCCATCGCCGCCAAACCAAAGGACGCGCCGCGCAGATGGGTATGGGCCATGGCATGACGCCCCGCAAAAGAAATCGGCCCCCGCGTGGGGGGGCCGAAGATATCAGAGGCTAGCGTCCAGCGCGGCGATGATGGCATCGCCCATCGCCGAGGTCGACACCGGGGTACCACCTTCGGGGCCCATCAGATCCGCGGTGCGCACGCCATCGGCCAGCACCTTTTCCACGGCCTTTTCGACGCGGGTTGCCTCGTCGCCCATGTCAAAGGAATAGCGCAGCGCCATAGCGAAGGACAGGATGCAGGCAATCGGGTTTGCCTTACCCTGACCCGCGATATCAGGGGCCGAACCGTGGACAGGCTCGTACAGGGCTTTCGGGCGGCCATTGGCCATCGGGCTGCCAAGCGAGGCCGAGGGCAACATGCCAAGCGAGCCGGTCAGCATCGCCGCCATATCCGACAGCACATCGCCAAACAGGTTGTCGGTGACGATCACATCAAACTGCTTGGGCC
>CALBSG010000115.1 GCA_937927675.1 uncultured Paracoccaceae bacterium
CCGGAACAGCGTGGTTTTTCCCGCGCCATTGCGGCCGACAAGGCCAACCTTGTGGCCTGTGGGAATGGTGGCAGAGGCGCCCTCGAACAGCGGGCGGCCCTCAACGGAATAGGTGATGTCTTCGATCTTTAGCATGGGTAGGGCTTGCCGCACTGGCGCGCCAAGGTCAACCTATGCTGTCAATGTGGATCAAATATCCCGGGGCCGGAACGCCAAAGGCGCGAAGCGGCAGCGCCCCTTCTTTTCTTTGTCACCTGCTCATGCTAAGCGCCGCGCCATCACATCGGGCCGATCTTGGCCCCAACCCAATGGAGAGCCCCCATGGCCACCGAACGCACCCTGTCGATCATCAAGCCCGACGCCACCAAGCGCAACCTGACCGGCAAGATTGTTGCCAAATTCGAAGACGCCGGCCTGCGCGTTGTCGCCTCGAAGCGCATCCACCTGTCGGACAAGCAAGCTGGCGCCTTCTATGCCGAGCATGCCGCCCGTCCGTTCTATGGCGAACTGTGTGCATTCATGGCCTCCGAACCGGTCGTTGTGCAGGTTCTGGAAGGCGAAGGCGCCATCCTGAAGAACCGCGAAGTGATGGGCGCGACCGATCCGGCCGCAGCTGACGCTGGCACCATCCGCAAGGAATTCGCACTGTCGAAGGGCGAAAACTCGGTCCACGGTTCGGACAGCGCGGAATCGGCTGCTCGCGAAATCGCCTTCTTCTTCTCGGGCCTTGAACTGGTTGGCTAAGATCAGCGCCGGAATTTGATCCAAATTCCGAACCGATTTCTGTGCCAGACATCGAAAGCGGCGGGGACACCCGCCGCTTTTTTTTTCATTCAGCAGGCTTTTTCTCGGTCTTCATCACCCAGCGCCCGGTTTCTTCGGACCAATATTGCGCCGCCATGCCAAGCCCGGTCATCCGCGTCCACAGCCCCCGCGCGGCCTGAACCGCCGCCGGGTCATCGCCATCAAACAGCACCCAAAGCCGTTCGCAGGCCTCCTCGCCCGGCAAGGGTTCCGCCCCATCCAACAGCACCACGCCTTGCGCGGCATTTGTGGCGCCGCCCTGCCCGATCAAGACAGGCTGATCGGCATCAAAGGGGCCACCCTCCAGCCCATGCGGCAGAAAGCCGTCTTCCGGCTCCAGCCACAGTTTCGCATCCAGCCGGTCGCGGCGGTCTGGATTGGGGCTGCGCAGCATGACGCGCCAGCCTGCGGCCAGCGCGCGCGGCAGAATCAACGCCAAGACCTCCTCTGGCCCCGAGCGGGTCAGATGGTAGAACATCGCTGTGCCCATCAGGCGACCACGCCGAAGGGCCAAGCCGGATCATGGACATCTGGGCCAAGAGAAAGGGCCAAGGTCACGCCTTTCCTTCAAAGCGGTCTTGGATCAGGCGGTTCAGCGCCATCACCCCCCAACCGGTCGCCCCCTTGGGGGCCAAAGTGCTGTCGGTTTTCAAAAGTGCGGTGCCTGCAATGTCGAGATGGATCCAGGGCATGTCATCCTTGACGAAGCGCTTGAGGAAATGCGCCGCCGTGATCGAGCCCCCATCGCGCCCGCAGGAGTTGACGATATCGGCGACGCGGGATTTCAATTTGGCGTCATAGCCATCGCCCATCGGCATGCGCCAAGCCCCTTCGCCTTCGGCCTTGGCCGCGGCGAGGAAGGCGTCGCAGAGGGCATCGTTATTAGAGAATACCCCGGTATGCTCCTTGCCGAGCGCCACGAGGATCGCTCCTGTCAGCGTTGCGAGGTCGATCATGAAGCGCGGCTTGAAGCGGTCCTGGATGTACCAGAGCACATCGGCCAGCACGAGGCGGCCTTCGGCATCGGTGTTGATGACCTCGATCGTATCGCCTTTCATCGAACGCACCACATCGCCGGGGCGCTGTGCGCGGCCATCGGGCATGTTTTCGACAAGGCCGACAAGACCGACGACATTGGCCCCCGCCTTGCGCAGGGCCAGCGTGCGCATGACACCGGCGACAACCGCTGCCCCGCCCATATCCATCGTCATGTCTTCCATGCCACCGGCCGGTTTGATGGAAATGCCGCCCGTATCAAAGCACACGCCCTTGCCGACCAGCGCAAAAGGGGCCTCGCCAGGTTTGCCGCCTTTCCACTGCATCACCACAACCTTGGACGGGCTTTCCGATCCCTGTCCCACGCCCAAGAGCGCGCGCATGCCCAACTTTTGCAGATCCGCCTCTTCCAAGATTTCCACCTCTAGCCCGAGTTCCTGCATGGCAGCCAAGCGGGCGGCGAAATCGTCGGTGGTCAGGATATTGGCCGGTTCATTGACCAGATCGCGGGTGAAGAAGATGCCTTCGGTCAGTGCGGCCATCGGCTGGGCACGGGCAGCGACAGATTCGGGTTTGGCGCAGGCCATGGCGACCGTGCCCCGCTTTTTCTGTTCGCCAGATTTGTGGGCGTTGAACTCATAGGCGCGCAGGCACAGGCCGAAGGAGACGTCAGCCGCCATGGCGTGGCTTTCGGCCAGAACCAGCGCATCTGCCGTGCCAAGGGCACGGCCAATGGTGGCCCCGGCCTTGCGCGCCTGTGCCGCATCGGCCTTGCGCGGCAGTTTCACCAGCATCAGCATCTCGGCGGCAAGACCGGCGGGAAACGCCAGCGTCAGCGCCTCACCCGGTTTTGCCCGCGCCCATTCGGCGCTGGCCATGGCACGGGCCAGCATGCCCCGCGTCGCGCGATCAAGTTTGCGCGCGGCCGGCGTGGCCGGGGCCTCGCCATCGGCCAAAATCGCCAAAAGCCCAGCATGCTGGGCCAGCGTCTCAAGGGTCAGGTCAATGAAAGTCAGGGCGACGGGCTGGTTCATCTGGCATCCTTTCAGGCCGCGTCCTTCACGTCGCGCGGCATTTCGCTGAAAGCTAGCGAAGGGGGCGCTGAAATGCCAGATAGCAGTTTTCGCCCGATGCGAATGTTGATAGTTTGACCGGGCCAGTGCCACTAGGAATAGCGTGTTTTGCCAAGATTCGACCGATATCTGCTTGTCCAGCTTTTGGCCGTCTTCGGCTTTTTCGCGCTGGTGCTGGTGGCGGTCTATTGGATCAACCGGGCGGTGGGGCTGTTTGACCAGTTGATCGGCGATGGCCAGACCGCTGTGGTGTTCTTGGAATTCTCGTTGCTGACCTTGCCGAATGTGATCCGTGTCGTGCTGCCCATCGCGGCTTTTGCGTCGGCGGTCTATGTGGCCAATCGATTGATGCAGGAAAGCGAATTGGTCGTCATGCAGGCGACCGGTTTTTCGTCGTTTCGTCTGGCGCGACCGGTGTTGTGGTTCGGCCTGATCGTGACGCTCGCGGCGCTGATCCTGTCGCATGTGCTGGTGCCCGCCAGTCGTGAGGCGTTGAATGCGCGCTATGCCGAAATTCGGCAAAACGTCACCGCGCGCTTTTTGACGGATGGGGAATTCACCCATCCCGGCGATGGGCTGACGCTGTATGTGCGCGAACTTGCCCCGTCGGGGGAGTTGTTGGGCCTGTTTCTGACCGATGCCCGCGACGCCGAGGCGGTCACCACCTATACTGCAGAAAAGGCGCTGTTTGCCCGCACAGATACGGGGCCGAAACTGTTGATGTTCAATGGAATGGCGCAGCAGGTTACCGGGGCTGAGCGGCGGCTGTCGATGACGCGCTTTGCCGATTTCACCTATGATCTGAGCGGACTTTTGCCCGATGCCGCCCCCGGCGCGCGCAATATCGATGCGCTGTCGACGGCCGAACTGCTGTCTGCCGACCCTGCCCTCTTGGCCGAGACGGGCGAGACGCGGGCGGCCTTTCTTTATGACGCGCACTTTCGCACCGCGCAGCCGTTTCTGGCCGTGGCGTCGGCGCTGATTGGGTTTTCTGCGCTATTGATGGGCACCTTCAGCCGCTTTGGCCTGTGGAGACAGGTCGGGCTTGCGGTGGTGCTCTTGGTTTTGGTGCAGGGTGTCGCATCGGTCGGTACGGGCCTTGGGCTGCGGTCGGACCGCGGCTGGATCTGGGCCTATGCGGCCCCGATATTTGGCCTGTCGATCGGCTATTTCCTGCTCTGGTGGTCGCAACGTCCGCGCCGGGTGGGGGTCGCGGCATGACGCTTGATCTTTACCTCGCGCGCCGCTTTGCCTTCAGCTTTCTGCGGGTCTTTGGCATCTTTCTTGGCGTTCTGATGCTGATCGACCTGATCGAGCAGATCCGGCGGTTTTCCGATGTCGATATTGCACTGTCACAGGCCTTTGTTCTGGCGCTGTTGAACGTGCCGCAGAACCTTTACGGCATTTTGCCGCTGTTGATGGTGCTGGCGGCCATCATGCTGTTTCTGGGCTTGGCAAAATCATCCGAACTGGTGGTGGTACGCGCCGCCGGGCGGGCGGGGTTGCGCTTTCTTCTGGCGCCGGTTGCGACGGCGCTGGTGATCGGGCTTTTTGCCGTTGCCGTCTTCAATCCTTTGGTGGCAGCAACCTCGAAAGAATATGAACGCCGTGGCGCGGTTCTGGCGGGTGCGGCGGCGGGCGCGGTGTTGTCGGTGTCGGCCGAAGGGCTGTGGCTGCGGCAAGGCGACGCCTTGGGCCAGACCGTGATCCATGCCGTGCAGATCACGCCGGAGGGCACCGAACTGTCACAGGTGACCTTGCATCTGTTCTCGCCGGACGGCGCGCTGACTGGCCGGATTGAGGCCGCAACGGCCCGGTTGCAGCCGGGGGAATGGGTGCTGGAAGGCGCAAAGATCTGGCAATTTGACAGCGCCAACCCTGAGGCCGGTGCCACCCAGTCGGACGGCGCCCTGTCGCTGCCCACCGACATGACGCCCGCCAAACTGGTCGAAGGTCTGGGCGATCAAAGCCGGGTGTCGTTTTGGAATCTGAACGGTCAGGCGCAGGCGCTGGAACGGGCAGGATTTTCAGACCGCAGCCTGCGGCTGGCCTATCAGATGGAACTGGCGCTGCCGCTTTTGCTTGCCACCATGGTGCTGGTGGCCGCGGGCTTTACCATGCGCCATGCGCGCTTTGGCAAGACCGGGCAGATGGTTCTTTTCGCCCTGCTGGCCGGATTTTTCATCTTCTTTATTCGCAACTTCGCCCAGGTTCTTGGGGAAAATGGCCAAATTCCAACCATCGTCGCCGCTTGGACCCCGCCCGTTGCCGCCGCCCTTCTGGCGCTCAGCCTGCTTTTGCATCTGGAGGATGGCTGACATGCGCCGCCTTCTGACCACCGCCGCCTTGGCGCTGTCCCTGCTCTACGCAACCCCAGTGGCCCGCGCGGACGAACCGGCCACGCTGATCGCCAACAGCCTGTCGATTGCCGATGAAAATCGACTGATCGCCGATGGGGCGGTCGAGATTTTTTATCAGGGCCGCCGCCTGACCGCGCATCGCCTGATCTATGATCGCGCCGCCGACAGCTTGCTGATTGACGGTCCGATCACGCTGACGGATGGCTCGGATACGGTGATCCTCGCCTCGCAGGCCGAATTGAAGGCTGACATGACCGAAGGCATCCTGCGGTCGGCACGCGTGGTGATGAACCAGCGGATGCAGATGGCGGCGGCCGAGGTGCGGCGCATCGACGGGCGCTATACCGCGATGACGCGCGTGGTGGCGTCGTCGTGCAAGGTCTGCGCGGGCAACCCAACCCCGCTGTGGGAAATCCGCGCCCGTCGGGTGGTGCATGATCAACAAGAGCGGCAAATCTATTTTGACCGCGCCTCGCTGCGTTTTGGCGGCGTGCCGGTGCTGTTCCTGCCCCGCTTGCGGGTGCCGGACCCATCGCTGAACCGGTCAACCGGGTTCCTGATGCCGGCGCTGCACTCCTCCTCGACGCTGGGCACGGGATTGAGCTGGCCCTATTTCATCACGATGGGCGACAGCCGGGATCTGACGTTGACGCCGTTCCTCACCACCAAGGACGCACGGACGCTTGAGCTGCGCTACCGGCAGGCCTTCCGCACCGGAGAGATCGAACTCAGCGCTATCGGGTCGCGCGACAATCTACGGCCAGGCGAGACGCGGGGCCTGTTGGCCGCAGATGGCCGCTTCAACTTGCCCAAAGGCTTTGAGCTGCGCTTTCACGGCGAAACCGTGTCAGACCGCGCCTATCTGCGGGACTATGGCCGCTCTGACAAGGACAGGCTGACCAGCAGCATCGAAATCAGCCGCACCCGGTCAAACGAGCATATCTCGGGCCGCTTCCTGTCGGTGCAAAGCTTGCGCGACAGCGAACCCGCCGACACGCTGGCCTCGCTTTTGGGCGACATCACCTGGAAACGCCGCTTCAGCCTTGGCCCCTTGGGCGGCCAAGGTGGGCTGACCTTCCAGACCCACAGCCACCGACGGTCGTCGACGCTTGGCTTCGATACGGGGGCGGATGCCGACACAATTGCCGATGGCCGCGATGTGCTGCGCGGACGCATCCGGGCGGATTGGCGGCGCGACTGGATCGCCGGGAATGGCATGGTCTTTGGCGTTTTGGGCGAGGTGACGACCGATCTTTATCGCATCGGCGACGACGCGATCTATGACGGCACTCACAGCCGCAGCCACGGCGCCTTTGCCACCGAATTGCGCTGGCCTTGGGTGAAGGCCGGCAACAAGGGCGTGAACCATGTGCTGGAACCCGTGGTGCAACTGGTCTTGGCCCCCGCCGGGGCCGAGGCCCTGCCGAATGAGGATTCCGTTCTGGTGGAATTCGATCAGGGCAACCTCTTTGCGCTGAACCGCTTTCCCGGTGCGGATGCGGTCGAACGCGGCGCGCGGGCCAATATCGGCGTGAATTACCTGCGCCAAGACCCTGACGGCTGGGGCCTTGGCCTGACCTTCGGTCGGGTGCTGCGGGCGGACAATCCGGGCCAGTTCACCGCCGGATCGGGGCTGAATGGCAAAAGCTCTGATTGGCTTGCTGCCGTGCAACTGACAGCGGCGCAGGGGATTGGGCTGACCAACCGCTTCTTGCTGGACGATGGCTTTGCCGTGACCAAGGCTGAGACGCTTCTCAGCTACAGCCAACCGCGCCTGACCTTGGAAACCGGCTATCTGTTCCACAAGGCGGACCCGGACGAAGGCCGCAGCATTGACACCAATGAGATCGTCTTTGATGGCCGCTTTGCCATTGGGCAGGCAGGTTGGCAGGCGCTGATCATGAACCGGTATGATCTTGAGGCGAACCGCGCCTCGAACGCCGGGGTGGGATTGAGCTTTCGCAACGAATGTCTTGCGGTCGATCTTTCTCTCTCGCGTCGGTTTACATCCTCGACTAGTGTAAGCCCGACCACGGATTTCTCGGTCTCGCTCGAGCTTTTGGGCTTTGGCGGGGCGGCAGTGGGGCCCGCGCGGCAATGCCGGGGCTAGGATGCAAGGCAGACAGGCGATGGAACGGATGACGATGAGCGGTCGGATCGGATGGGCGCAAATGGCCGGGCTGAAATGCAGACTGGCGCTCTTTGGCACGGTGACGGCTGTGGCGCTGGGTCTTGCCGGGGCGGCAGCGGCCAACCCGTTTGATCCGGTCATCACTGTGAACGGCCGGACGATCACCGAATACGAATTGGCCCAGCGGATCATTTTCCTGCAAATTTTGCGCCAACCCGGCGACGTCGAGAAGATCGCCCGCACCACGCTGATCGAAGACCGCCTGCGTCTGGCAGCGGCCAAAGAGGCGGACATAGCGCTGTCGTCGGATCAAATCATGGCCGGGATGACCGAATTTGCGGGCCGGGCCAATCTCAGCGCCGAGGAATTCATCAAAGCGACCGGCGAGATGGGGCTGGATCCTGAAAGTTTCCGTGACTTTGTCGAGGCGGGGATGGTCTGGCGCGAAGTCGTGCGCGCCAAGTTTGCCGGCACGATCGCGATCACCGAGGCCGAGATCGACCGCGCCATCGCCAATTTGCAACCGACCGGTGCGGTCAAGCTGAAGCTGATCGAAATCAAGCTGCCCGCCGCCGGCAAGGACCAATCCGAAGCGTTGGCCCGCGCCCGCAAGATCCAGTCACAAATCAAGACGGAAGATGATTTTGCCGCCGCCGCCCGCGCCAATGGCGGGGGCATGACCGGCTGGAGCCGGCTGTCCGAACTTCCCGAACCCGCGCGTAAGGCGCTGGAGCGCCAAGCCCCCGGCACAATGTCGGCCCCAGTGAAAATTGACGATACGCTGGTTGTCTATTGGGTCAGCGAACGTGGCGAAGACCCGATCAACAAGGCCGAAGGGCCTTGGGTGGATTACGCGCAATTTCTGGTGCCCGCAGGTGCCACGGCAGAGGCGGACCTTGCAGCGGCCCGCGCGCGCGTCGATGCCTGCGATGACCTTTACACCGTTGCCAAAGGGCTGCCTGCCGATCGCGTCCTGCGCAAACAAGAACCTCAATCTGCCGTCGGCGGCGATGTCGGCGCGGTGCTGGCAACGCTCGATGCCGGGGAAACCTCGACCAGCATCACCCGCGATGGCTGGCGGGTTATGGTGATGCTGTGTTCGCGCGGCCCCTCGCCCGACCTGGTGCCAGACCGCGAGGTGATCCGCGAGCAGTTGGTGAGCCAGCGCTTGGGCGCTTTGGCCGATATCTATCTGGAAGAATTACGCTCTGAGGCGATCTTGATCGAGGAATAGGCCCATGCCTGCCCCCATCGCCTTGACCTGCGGGGAACCGGGGGGTGTTGGCCCCGAACTTGCCGTCGCTGCCCGCATCGCCCTGCCCGATCTGCCCTTTTTCTGGATCGGCGACCCGCGCCACCTGCCCAAAGGCAGTGCGCTGGCTTTGATCGACAGCCCCGATCAGGCGGTGACGGTTCCGGCAGGCGTGCTGCCGGTGTTGCCGCACCGCTTTGCCGCAGAAAACCCGCCCGGCGTTTTGGTGCCGGAAAATGCGCGCGGTGTCATCGAGGTGATCGAACGCGCCGTGGCACTGGCGCAATCCGGTGAAGCCAGCGCGGTTTGCACAGCCCCCTTGCACAAAAAGGCGTTAAAGGACGGCGCGGGCTTTGGCTTTCCGGGCCATACTGAATTTCTGGCCTATCTGGCGGGCGTCGAGAATGTGGTGATGATGCTGGCCAGCCCGCTTTTGCGGGTGGTGCCGGTGACCATCCACATTGCGCTGGCCGAGGTGCCACAGGTGCTGACGCCCGACCTGTTGGCCGAAACCATCCGCATCACCCATGTCGGGTTGATCCGGGATTTCGGTCTGACGGCCCCGCGTCTTGCCGTGGCGGGGCTGAACCCCCATGCTGGCGAAGGTGGTGCCATGGGGCGCGAGGAGATTGATCTGATCGCCCCGGTGCTGGCGCAGTTGCGCGCGGCGGGCATGGTGATTTCCGGGCCTTTGTCGGCCGATACCATGTTTCATCCCCGCGCCCGTGCCGGCTATGATGCGGCGATCTGCATGTATCACGATCAGGCGCTGATCCCGATCAAGACGTTGGATTTCGACGGCGGGGTGAATGTGACGCTGGGCTTGCCCTTCATCCGCACCTCGCCTGACCATGGCACGGCCTGCGATATCGCGGGCCAAGGGATTGCCAGACCAGATAGCCTGATTGCCGCGTTGCAGTTGGCGCGGGATATGGCGCTTCAGCGGGCCACGCGGTAAACGAATTTTCGACGAAAATTCAAAGCTGCGATTTTTCCGTGAAAAATCGCCAGAAAGGCGGACCATGGCGACGATCGACGGGCTTCCCCCCTTGCGCGAGGTGATCGCGGCGCATGATCTGGTGGCGAAAAAGCAGCTTGGACAAAACTTTCTGCTGGATTTGAACCTGACCGCCAAGATTGCCCGCATGGCCGGTGATCTTTCCGCCTGCGACGTGCTGGAGGTCGGCCCCGGCCCCGGCGGCCTGACGCGCGGTCTTTTGGTCGAAGGCGCGCGCCGGGTTCTGGCGGTGGAAAAAGATCCCCGCTGCATGGCGCCCTTGGCCGAGATTGCCGCCCGCTATCCGGGGCGGCTGGAGGTGGTGAATGGCGACGCGATGGAAATCGATCCGCTCGCCCATTTGACGCCCCCGATCAAGATCGTGGCCAACCTGCCCTATAACGTCGGCACGGAATTGCTGATCCGTTGGCTGACGCCAAAGATCTGGCCACCAGTCTGGCAATCGCTGACGCTGATGTTCCAAAAAGAAGTGGCCGAGCGCATCGTGGCGAAACCAAAGGGCGACCATTACGGGCGGCTGGCGCTGCTCGCACAATGGCGCTGCGACGCCAAGATCGTCATGCACCTGCCGCCCGAGGCCTTTACCCCTGCCCCCAAGGTACATTCCGCCGTGGTGCATCTGACCCGGTTGGCCGAACCGCGCTACCCGGCAGATGAGGCGATCTTGCAACGGCTGACCGCCATGGCCTTTAACCAGCGCCGCAAGATGCTGCGATCAAGTCTGAAGGCGTGGAGCCCGGATATCGAGGACCGCCTGCTGGCCGCCGGAATTCCGCCTACGGCGCGGGCCGAGGAAATCTCGCTGGAAGGGTTCTGTGCCTTGGCCCGCGAAGTGGCGAAATAAAAAAGGCCCGCATCGGCGGGCCTTTTCTTTATTCGGCAGCTTCCGGCGCGTCGGGTTTCGGCGGGCTGGGCTTTTTCGCACGTGGCGCGCGGGCCGGTTTGGCGGGGGCTTCGGCGGCGGGTGCTTCAACGGGTGCAACCGCTACAGGCTCTGCCGGGGCGCCGGTGATGAAGGACGGCAATTCGGGTTGAGGTTGAGGTTCCGGCGCACGGCGCGGCTCGCGCCGATCTTCGCGTGGGCGCTCCTCCCGCGGACGGTCGTCACGGCGTTGGTCATCACGGGGGCGATCTTCACGGCGTTGTTCGTCGCGCGGACGGTCCTCGCGGGGGCGATCATCCCGCGGACGGTCTTCGCGGCGCTGCTCGTCGCGCGGACGGTCTTCACGGGGACGGTCGTCACGGGGCCGATCATCACGGCGCTGGTTGCGGTCGCGGTTGCGATCATCGCGGCGATAGTCATCGCGGCGCGGTTGCTGGCCTTGCGGGCGGGTCTCGGGCAGCTCAACCAGCGTGCCTTCATCCTCGTTGCCGATGACGTCAAAACCTTCGGACGACGGCTGCACATCACCGGGCTGTTCGCCGCGGTAGTCATTCCGCTCGCGATCGCGGTTGCCATTGCCATTTTGCTGATGGAACTGCTGGCGGGCCTCTTGTTCAGCAGCCTGTTCGCGCATCGCTTCGGCCAAAAGCCGGGTGTAATGCTCGGCATGCTGCAAGAAATTCTCTGCCGCCACCCGGTCATTCGACAGCTGGGCGTCGCGGGCCAGAAGCTGATACTTCTCGATGATCTGCTGCGGCGTACCGCGCACCTTGCCCTCGGGGCCGGAGCTGTCGAACACCCGGTTGATGATATTGCCGAGGGTACGCGGGCGGTTCTGCTTGGAACGCGAGCGGGACTTGGAAGAGCGCATCTTGACCTTTGAGGCGGTGACCCAGCGCCATGCGCCGATCAGGCGCAAATGTTTTGGCGGGGTGGCTGGTATTCAGCAACAGCGGGCCTTCGGGGCCTGAACTCGTGCTGAACCCGCATTATCACATAAGCCGGGGCTGGCAAGCAGATTCTGCGAAAAACCCCCTAAAACCGGCCAATCAGGCGCAGCCGCAGCCCTCATCCGCGCTTGGTTTGACCGCAACAACCACCCGGTCGCGCCCGTCCATATCGGGCAGCACGCGGATTTCTTGCAAACCTTGGGCGGCAAACAACGCCGCCACAGCGGCCCCTTGCGTCGGCCCAATCTCGACCAACAGCCGCCCACCCGGCATAAGACGCGACGGGGCGTCGCGCGCGATGATGCGGTACGGCCCTAACCCGTCGCCGCCGGGGGTCAGCGCCAGATGCGGTTCCCAATCGCGCACCTCGGGGGCAAGGCCCGGCATTTCATCGGCGGCGATATAGGGCGGGTTCGACACGATCAGATCATAGCAGCCCGGCACATCCGAAAACCAATCGGACGCGCGAAAGCTGGCCCGCGTGCCAAGCCCAAGCGCGTCGGCATTGCCGCCCGCCACATCAAGGGCGGCGGGCGAGATATCCACCCCCAGCCCCCGCGCAGCCGGCATGGATTTAAGGCAAGACAGCAAAATGCAGCCCGTCCCGGTGCCAAGATCCAGCATGTTCAAGAAGGGTGCCTTGACAGCCTCGGCCACCAAAGCCTCGGTATCGGGGCGCGGATCCAGCGTGTCTTGGGTTACGCGAAAGGTCAGGCCCCAGAACTGGCGCTGGCCGATGATCTGGGCGACGGGCTGGCGCGCGACCCTCGCGGCGAGTGCCGCCTCATAAGCCGCGGCCTGCGCGTCGCTGATCGCATCGGGCAAGTGCAGCGTCAGACGGTCTTGCGCAATTCCAAGGGCATGGGACAGAAGCAGCCGCGCATCCAGCGCCGCATCTTCAATCCCGCCATCGCGCAGGCGGGGAATGGCGGCGCGCAGGGCCTCGTTGCCCGTCGTCATCCTTCCATCTCGGCCAGTTTCGCCGCCTGATCATGGGCAATCAGCGCGTCGATCACCTCACCCAGATCGCCTTGCATGATCTGCCCCAGCGAATAGAGCGTCAGGTTGATGCGGTGGTCGGTCATCCGGCCTTGGGGGAAGTTATAGGTGCGGATGCGCTCAGAACGGTCGCCCGAGCCGACCTGAGCTTTCCGGTCGGCGGCACGTTCCGAATGCAGTCTTTCGCGTTCCGCCTCGTAAAGCCGGGCCCGCAACACCTGCATGGCAATCTCGCGGTTGCGGTGCTGCGACTTTTCCGAACTGGTCACGATGATCCCGGTCGGCAAATGGGTGATCCGCACCGCCGAATCCGTCGTGTTCACGTGCTGGCCCCCTGCGCCCGAGGAGCGCATGGTATCAATGCGAATATCGCTGGCAGGAATGTCGATATCGACCTCTTCCGCCTCGGGCAGCACGGCCACCGTCGCAGCCGAGGTATGCACCCGGCCCTGCGCCTCGGTTTCCGGCACGCGCTGCACGCGGTGAACACCGCTTTCAAACTTCAGCCGGGCATAGACCCCCTCGCCCGAGACCAGCGCGGTAAATTCCTTGATCCCACCAAGGTCCGAGGCCTGATATTCAAGCACCTCCCAGCGCCAGCCCATGCGTTCGGCATGGCGCTGGTACATCCGCACGAGGTCCCCGGCGAACAGCGCAGCCTCATCGCCCCCGGTTCCGGGACGAATTTCGATGATGGCAGGGCGCGCGTCGGCGGCATCTTTTGGCAACAAAGCCAGCCGCAGCCGATCTTCCATCTCCGGGATGCGCGCCTTCAGCGCCGGGATTTCTTCCTCGGCCAAGGCCTTCATGTCCGGGTCGGCCAGCATGGTCTCGGCTTCGGACAGATCGGCCAGTGCGCGCATATAGGCCGCGATTTCTTCGGCCACGGGCTTTAGATCGGAATATTCCCGCGCCACTTGGGCGATTTCGGCAGGGGCCGCACCCGCGTTCAGGCGCGCCTCGAGATACTCGAAACGCTGGGTGATCTGGGCGAGTTTATCCTGCGGAACCATGGCTTGCGTTTGACGAAAAGCCCCGATTTGGTCAAGGGCCAAGCGTGTTTGCGGTCAAGCATCGCACCCTGATGCTTGACCGCTTTGCCTTAACTCTTGTGGGCGTAATGCCAGTCGCGGCCCTTTGGCAGATCAGACCCCTCGGGATCGGGCTTGGCACCGGCAAACTCCAGAGGCGGGCTTTTGCTGATTTCGGCCTCATCCGCCGACTGCCGCGCCCACATCGCGGCATATTTGCCGCCCATGGCCAACAGTTCCTCATGCGTGCCTTGCTCTGTCACCCGACCCTCTTCCAACACCATGATGCAGTCGGCATCGGCAATCGTCGACAGACGGTGTGCAATGGTGATGACCGACCGGCCCTGCCCCATTTCCGAAAGACTTTCCTGGATGGAGCGTTCGGTCTGGGTATCAAGGGCGCTGGTCGCCTCGTCCAGGATCAGGATGGGCGGGTTTTTCAGGAGCGTCCGGGCAATCCCCACGCGCTGCTTTTCGCCGCCTGACAATTTCAGCCCCCGCTCGCCCACCGTGGTCTTATACCCATCGGGCAAGGACATGATGAAATCATGGATCCGCGCGGCCTTGGCAGCGGCATAAACCTCTGCCTCGGTCGCACCATCGCGGCCATAGGCGATGTTGTAATAGACCGTATCGTTGAACAGCACGGTGTCCTGCGGCACCACGCCAATCGCCGCATGCAGGCTGGTTTGCTGCACGGCGCGCAGATCTTGCCCATCGATGCGGATCGCCCCGCCGGTGACATCGTAAAAGCGGAACAACAGCCGGCCGATGGTCGACTTGCCCGACCCAGACGGCCCAACGAGCGCCACTTTGTGACCCGGCCGCACCGTCAACGAAATGCCCTTCAGGATGGGCCGCGCCGGATCATAGGCGAAGGACACATTATCAAAGACAATCTCGCCCCCGGCTACCATCACAGGCTTGGCGCCGGGCTGGTCCACCACTTCGGCAGGCTGGCCCAAAAGACCGAACATCGCCCCCATATCCACCAAGGCCTGCCGGATTTCGCGGTAAACCGTGCCAAGGAAGTTCAAGGGCATGGTGATCTGGATCATATAGGCGTTGACCATGACGAAATCGCCCACCGTCAACAGCCCCGCCTGCACCCCGCGCGCGGCCATCATCATCACGATCACCAAGCCGGTGGTGATGATGAAAGACTGGCCTGCGTTCAGGAAAGACAGCGATTGCCCGGTCTTGACCGCCGCCACTTCATAGCGCTGCATCGCCACATCGTACCGCGCCGCCTCGCGTTCCTCGGCATTGAAATATTTCACGGTTTCAAAGTTCAACAGACTGTCCAGCGCCTTTTGATTGGCGTCGGTGTCTTGATCGTTCATCTCGCGGCGGATGCGCACGCGCATCTCGGTCACCTTGAAGGTAAAGGTGACATAGATCGCAATCGTCACCACCACGACCACCATATATTGCCAGCCAAAAAGCCAAGCAAAAAGCGCCGAGACCATGCTAAGTTCAAGGATCAAAGGCCCCACCGAAAACAGCATAAAGCGCAGCAGGAAATCGACGCCCTTCACGCCGCGTTCGATAATGCGGCTCAGCCCCCCGGTTTTGCGGGTGATGTGATAGCGCAATGACAACGCATGAATGTGACGGAAGGTTTCCAAAGCCAATTGCCGGATCGCGCGCTGGCCAACGCGGGCAAAGACCGCATCGCGCGCCTCGCCAAAGGCCACGGCCCCAAGCCGCGCCAAGCCATAGGCCACCGTCAGCCCCACCGCACCAAGGCTCAGCATCCAGATCGGATCCTGCTTGGCCTCGGCACTCAGCATGTCCACCGCCAGTTTGTAGAAATAGGGCGTGGTTACCGAAACCAGCTTGGCCGCCAGCAACAACAACAGCGCCAGAATAACCCGGCGCTTGACCCAAGTTTGCCCCGCCGGCCAAAGATAGGGCAGAACCCGGGAAATGGTGGCCCAGCCAGACGCGCTGGGGCTGTGCTGATCGGCAGAGGTGGCGGTGCTACGGCGCATGGGCTGGCTCTCACGAAGACGGTTGCTAAGCTCTCCCCTAGCGGTTAGACGGGAATAGTTCAATCCTTCATGAACAGTTGAACCATGAACCGCACCGATGCCCTGACCGCCCTGCAGGCCCTTGCCAATGATGCAAGGTTGGACCTCGTGCGGCTGTTGATGCCTGCGGGGACCGCGGGTCTTTCCGCAGGCGACATTGGTCGCGCCTTGGGGCTTTCGGCCTCGCGGCTGTCCTTTCACCTCTCGGCTTTGGAGCAGGCACACCTGATCCGCGCCCGCAAAGAGGGCCGCCATGTCTATTACGCGGTTGATCCGGGCGGCATCGGCCAGACCATCGCCTTTCTTCTCAATGATTGCTGCATGGACCACCCCGAGGTGGTCGCCTGCTGCCGCCACGGCCGCGGTCCGGCAGAAATCCGCCCGGCGCAAGACTAGCGCGCCCGCATCGCCCTGCCCAATCGCGCGCCTTTATCTTGGCCCAAATATCCAATCATGAAATCCTTGGATTTCATGCGAACCGGAGGAGCCGGGCAGACACCCAGCGCCCCGGGGCAGGACTTGAGGACACGACGCAAGTCTCAGGGTTTTGGCACGGTAAAGACCTGCCCCGGATAGATCAGATCGGGATCCTTGATCTTGTCGCGGTTGGCCTCAAAGACCTGAACATACATCGTGCCCTCGCCAAAATTATCGCGCGCGATGGCCCAGAGCGTCAGCCCCGGCTGCACCGTGACGGTGATCGGTGCCGGTGCGGGCTCGGGCGCCGGCTCTGCGGGCGCGGGTTCTGGGGCGGCGGGGGCAGCCGCCACCACGGGCACCTCGCGCTGGAACGGGGTTTCATAGCGCGAGATCACCTTGCCCGCGGCGTCAACCTCATCGGCGCGCAGGCTGTGCAGCCCTGGTGCGACCTCGGCCAGCGTCGCCTGCCAATCGCCCTTGTCATCGGCCTTGCCCTCGGCCACAGCCGCATCGTCCAGATAAAACCGCAAAGCTGCGCCGGGCGTGGCCCGCCCGGCCAAGACAACCTCGCCCGCCGCGCCATAAGAAATGCTGTCCACCTGAACCGGCGCACCGGGCAGCGGGGCGGGTTCCGACAAAACCTTGACGCCATCTTCGCTCAAGAGCAGCGCAGGCACCGCCTCGGGCGCAGTCTCCGGCTCGGGGGCAGGTTCCGCCTCGGCCACAACGGGGGCTGCGAACGGGGCAATCGCCACGGTTTCAACCCCGGCAATCTCTGTGCCATCCGGCATACGCGCCACCAGCCCCAAAAGGCGCGGCTGGTCTGACGGCAACAGGGTCAAGAGCGCGGCAAACTGCCCCGAGGCGTCGGCGGTGGCGCGTCCAACCTCTACCTCGTCCAACCGCAGCGATACATCGGCCCCGGCGGGCGCCTGCCCGGCAATCGTCGCCATCCCACCGCCATCAACCCGCACCACATCAAAGCGGGGCGGCGCAGGAGGCGCGGGTTCAGGTGCCGCTTGCGGCACGGGTTCTGGTGCGGGGGCCGGCTCTGCCACGACGGCGGGAGCTGCGGCAGGGGCTGTCGTCTCTGACGCCGCCGTCTCGGGAACAGCCCGGTCCGCCCCCTGCCCGATCAACCACCAAATCAGCACCAGCATCACAGCCGCCGCAGCAGCGCCCAATCCCCAACCCCAGCCTTTTGTCATTCCATTCCCCATTCCGTGCGCGGTCTGTTGCCGACCCCTGCTTTCCTTTGCATGGGAACCCCGATACATCCCGGAAAGCAACCTTTTTTCAGGAGCGCCCATGCCCCCCCACGCACTCGCCTCGATCTGTGTCTTTTGTGGTGCGCGCCCCGGTCTCAACCCCGCCCATACCACCGCTGCCCGCGCCACCGGCGCGATGATTGCGGCCAATGGCTGGCGGCTGGTTTATGGCGCAGGCGATGTCGGCCTGATGGGCGAGGTTGCCCGCGCGGCCCAAGGGGCCGGGGCGGCGACGTTCGGCGTCATCCCGACCCATCTGATGCGCGCCGAGGTCGGCAAGCGCGACCTGACCACCCTTGTCATCACCGAAGACATGCACGAGCGCAAAAAGGTGATGTTCATGAATTCAGATGCGATTGTGGTTTTGCCCGGCGGTGCCGGATCACTGGACGAATTCTTTGAGGTTTTGACCTGGGCGCAGATTGGGCTGCACAAAAAGCCGATCTTCCTTGTCAGCATCGAGGGATATTGGCAGCCACTGACAGCGCTTTTGGATCACATCGTGGCTCAGGGCTTTGCCGATGCTTCGGTGCGAGGGCTGTTCAAGGTGGTCGCGGATGTCAGCGCCTTAGAGGCGTCTTTGCGCGCCGCCCTTTCCTGACGGATCGCGGCGACAGAATAAATCGCCAGCGCCAGCCAGATCAGCCCAAAGGCCAGCCCATGCCACGGCGTAAAGGGCTCGCCCATCACCACGACGGCAGAAAACGCCTGCAAGGTCGGGTTCAGATATTGCACCACGCCCAAGGTCGACAACCGCACGCGCTGCGCGCCCCATGAGAGTAGGATCAACGGCAGGCCGGAAATAAGCCCGGTCACCGGCAGCATCAGCGTCGTGTAAAGATCTTGCCCCCAAAGTCCCCCCGGACGGCCAAACTCTAGCCAGCCTGCGAAATGCGCGCCCAAAATCCAGATCACCGCCAAGGGCGCAATGACCAAGACCTCGGCCGTCACCGAGACGACGGCGGGCGCAGCCATTTCCTTTTTCAAGACCAGATAGGGCGCAAAGCTAAAGGCCAAGATCAGCGCAATCCACGGCGCCACCCCCATACCATAGGTCAGCACCAGCACGGCCAAAGCCGCCAGTGCCACAGCGACCGCTTGGGCGGGCATCAACCGCTCGCCCATCAAAAGCACCCCCATCACCACCGAAACGAGGGGCAGAATGTAATAGCCAAGGCTCGATTCCACGGCATAGCCCGCCTGAATGGCCCAGATGAAAACGCCCCAGTTCAGCGCAATCACCGATCCGGCCAAGGCAACCCGCAGCCCCTTTGGCCCAAAAATCAGCCGCCCCACCTCGGCAAAGCGCCCCTGCACCGCCAAAAGCGCCCCGAAAAACAACAGCGTCCACAACACGCGATGCGACAAAACCTCTAACGGCGGCACATAGGCCATCGCCTTGTAATACAGCGTCGCAAAGCCCCAGATCAGACAGGCCGCGACAATCGCCACTACGCCTTTTGCCGCTTCGGTCAT